>DAOTYC010000230.1:0-25123 GCA_034435095.1 Anaerolineae bacterium
TGAACGAACTCGATTAGAATCCCGTCCGGGTCTTTGGTACAAATTAGCTTTGCCCCGTCGGGCGCGATCATCGTTTCCGACAGGAATTTGACTCCTTTGGCCTTCAGATTGGCAATGGTTTGTTCATGATCTTCCACAAAAATTGTCAGCCAGCGGACACCTGCGGCAAACACATCGGGCGGCGTGGGCGGTGGTGATTCGATCTCCATCAGTTTGATAACCGTGTGACCAGCTTTGAGCCGGACCTGACGGAACTCCCGAGGAGCCAGGCCGGTTACTTGGGCAAAATCAGCGGGTATCTCGACATCTGCCACCACCTCGAGCTCCAGTACATCGCGGTAGAAATGTAAAGATTCGTTGAACTTGCTGCAGACAATACAGAAGTCAACGGCCGGATGGGTCATTTTGAACAACATTTCCTACCTCCAAATCTGTTCATGACCCGCCCTGCTTAGGAATGCGCGGCAACAGCCAGGACAGGAAAGCATCTGTCGAACGGGTCTGCATCAGCACCCGACCAGGGCCGGTCAGCTCCACAACCAGCCCCTCGCCGCTGAACAGCGTGGATTTGAGCCCGCCGACCTTAGTCACTTTGAAGCCGACCCCCTCATCGAAAGCGACGACATGGCCGGTGTCAATGGTATATTTCTCGCCAGCAGCCAGGCTGATTTCATGCAGAGCGCCGTAACTCGACAAGATGAGCGTTCCGCTGCCCGTTGCCTTCAGCATGATAAGGTCTTTGGAGGCAAAGAAGCCTTTGGCGCCGGCCCAGGCCGTGTCAATATTGACGCCAGGGGCCGAGGCTACGTACCCGCCCGATTGTATAAACATGCCCTGGTTCTGAAGGTTGAGCACCGCCATATCGCCGGGCAGAGCCGGCGCCAAATTGATCTCGCCGCCAGTGGCCGGCGCCCGGTAGGTGTTCATGAAGAACGATTCTCCTCCCAACACCGAACGGGCAAGCGATTTCAGCACTCCGCCTTTCATCTGGGTCTGGATGCTCATGCCGCTGGACATGCTGACCATGGCGCCGCCCTCCACCCGAATTTCTTCGTTGGGGTCGAGCTGCACGTGAGCCATCGAATAAGAAGGTCGGTACAGAATTTCGGTTTTCATCGTTGTTTCCCCTTTCATTGTGGACTAAAACACAAATTCTACATTCTTTCGGCTATGCAAATCATGCCGGTCCCAACCGGTAGATTGACCCATCTCAGCAGCGCAGCTTCTACGCTGCCGACCAGCGTCAGCGCGGCGTTGACCGGCGGCGAGGCGGGTTCCATCTCGACCTGATAAGCCTCTTCATCGGTGTCAGGGGCGGCCAGCTCCGGCACGTTGCCGCCCTTTCGTCTGAGTAGAATCAGGGCCGCGGCCAGCGGAAAAACGAAGAAGTTGTTATAAGCCAGCCGCCGGACGCGAAAACCCGCCTGCTGTAGTTTGGCGGTCAGCTCGCGGCCAGAATAGCGCCGATAGTGGTGGTTGACCTCATCGTTGCGGCTCCACAGCCACTGAAAAGCGGGTGTGGTAATCACAATGAGGCCGCCCGGGCGGCAGACCCGATGGCACTCTTGCAGTACGCGCTGGTCGTCCTCACAGTGTTCAACAACATCCAGCGCGGCGATGAGGTCGAAGGACCTGTCCGGGAAAGGCATGTCCTCCGCCTGTGCCAGGCGCACATCATAGCCGCGTTCTCGCGCTACGGCCAGTGGCTTGGGGTTGTTTTCAATGCCGATCACTGTGCCATAGCGACTGAGATGGTGGAACATGTTTCCCGCCCCACAACCGACATCGAGGATGCGGTTGTCACGGCCCGACACCAATCCGTCCATCATGCTGAACAAAGCCCTGGTGCGGCTGGCGAACCACCAATGCCGGTCTTCGGCCAGCTCTTGAGGAATCCATCTTGATTGCTTTGCCTGCTCCATCGGCAAACGTCTCTCCCTATTGTTTGTTGGGATTGTACCGCAGATGCTCAGGAAAGCAAATCCGAACCGGGCGACGCACTTACCAATGCTTGGTCAATTCGGAACGCTGTAAAGCTGGGCTCTGCAATTTGACAAACGCTCACCCCTGCGGTAACCTGCCACGAAATTCTTTGTCGTCGGGAGAAGAGGCCAAGACAGGTTATGGAACAAAAACGAGTCGTCATCTGGGGGGCGGGGCGGATTGGGCGAGGCCTGGTCGCCGACCTGTTTCACGCCGGCGGGTATCACATCACATTCGTAGATTGCGCATCGAAACTGGTCGAACAACTCAGGGCGGCGGGGCGGTATACCGTGGTGAGGCTGGAAGGCGCGGGCCGTCGGACAGAACAGGTGATTGACCATTACGTTGCGCTGACCACCGACCAAGATGATGAAGTAGCAGCCGCAATTGTCGCCGCTGACGTCGTTGCGGTTGCCATATTTGCCCAGGACTTCCCCGCGGCGGGGCAGCAGTTGGCGCGCCATGCCTCACGCCGCCGCACGGAACGCCCTGACGCGCCGCTGGACATTCTGGTTTGCGCCAACCTGCTCCGTGCCGGCCCGCAATTTCGTGCCGCCCTGTTCGATGCGCTGCCCTTAGATGCGCGCCCCTACGTTGAAAGGCAGATTGGCGTAGTCGAAACGGTCGTTATGCGTGCCGCAGTGGACATGCCTGCCGACGCCCGTGACAAGGCCCCTCTGGATGTGTGGACCGATGGCTACACCGATTGGCCCGCCGAACAGCGGGCCTTCAGGGGCGATGTCCCGCGTGTTCCCGGCCTGCGCCTGGTGGACGACATCTACGCGGAAGGGATGCGGAAACTCTACGTGGCGAACATGTTCCATGCTGCCCTGGCGTACCTGGGCGCGCTGCACGACCATGTCCGCATCGTGGATGCTCTGGCCGACCCCTGGGTGCGCGCTCAGGCAGAGGGTGCGCTGCAAGAGGCCAGCCTGGCCTTACAGGCGGAGCATGGCTTTTCGGCGGACGATATGGCTGACTGGATATGTAAACTCCTGACCAGGGTTGACAACCCGGCGCTGGGGGATACCGTAGCCCGCATTGGCGCCGACCCGCGCCGCAAGCTGAGGCGTTCCGACCGGCTCGTCGGCCCGGCCCTGCTGGCCCGACGGCATGGCATCCGCCCGGTCAACTTGGCCGGGGCTGTCGCCGCCGGCCTGCTGTATGTGAATCCCTCTGACCCTGGCGCAGTCTACGTGCAAGGGCGCATAGCCGAGCTGGGTTTGCGTGCCGCCGCGCGCGAACTCTGTGAGCTCGCCGAAGATGAGGATGACTTGCTGGACATGATTTTGGCCGCGTGCCACGAGTTGAGGGGCACCGCCAGCAGGTGTTGACGGCCAAATTCTCCTGATAGGGGAACAGACGGGCGGACGCTGGTGCGTCCGCCCGTTGTCGTTACGCCTTCGCCACTTCCTTGAACAGTTTCAGGATGTCGGCGCGGAAGTTGTCGTAGGCTACCTTGAACTCGGCCAGCGTCTTCTGCACCGAACCAAACTCCGGCCACTCTTCCGGCGTGTGTCCACCGTTCCCGAAATCGCCTTCAATGCCGACGTATCTGAGTATGCCATTCAATTCGTCGTTCAGCTCGTAGCCCTTGCGGAAATCGGGCATCGTGTTGAGCAGATCGAGCACTTCAGAAGAGAACTGTCCCGTGATCGACTCGCCGTACCTCACCAGGTTGAAATCTTCGTTTTCGGCCATCTTGCGGACATTCTCCTGGTGGTTGGGGAACTCAGTGTGCACCAGGTTGCGGCTGGCCAGCGTCCAGTACGTGTCTTCTGGTTTGCGCTTGGAGGCGGGCAAATAGCATACGCGGCTCAGGATCACAGCGGCTTCTTCTTCGGTCAGCCCAAACTGCTCGTACAGGTAATCAATCCATTTGTGGCGATTGCCTTCGGAGAAGAAGATGCCCCACACCCGACGTGCGACCAGCGTGCCGGATTTGCCAATGGCGTCTTCCCACGCTTTCAGCTCACCTTCCGTCACCACGCCTTGCAGGGCAGCAACGACGTGGGCGTCAATCGTGCGCTGGTTGCTGTAGCGGGTGGCGGCGACCACTTTCGCCTCGAACCCCGTGGCTTCATCTACTTTGGATTTGCTGCCGTTGATAACGGCAAGCTGCTCGACCCGTTTGAGCGCTTCGGCCTCGCCCAACTTTTGGCGCGCCTGAGCGAACCATTCCTCCAGCTTGACCTCACGCAGGTGGCTCTCGAACCGTCCACCCATGTTGGTCATATAGAGCTGAGTGGGAATGATGCCTTTCTTGATGGCGGAGGCCATGCCGGCCAGCTCCTCCAGAATCATGGTGACTTCCTGTGCCACGGTGTAAATGACGGTGATGTTCGACCCAAAGCCGAAGCTGTTGATGGTCCGGGCAATCTCTCGCGCCGCCGGCGAAGAGGCAGCGACTTTGATGACCATGTTGGGCCGCGCCCGCTCCAACACCGGGCTGTAGCCGGCCAACAGGTAGTCATCGTAGACTCTCAGGTCTTCGGTCGCTTCCGCAAAAGCAGTAAATACGTCGCGGATGCTCTCGTCCACCAGGTGAGCGATGTTCGGGTTCAGTTGGAAGGACACGACCCCGCCGCCAGATGTGAACCTCAGATTGAAGAAGATGGGACGATAGACGTGCAGGTTGTCCCACAGAGCAAGCAACGTGGCGTACAGGGCGATTTCATCGGCGAACTTATCCGGCGCAGCCTTCCACTCAGCGAATCGGCGGTGTGACTTCACCTCATCCTGGAAAATTCGGCTCAGCTCTGGGTCGTCCTTGTAGGCCAACGCAGCCAGAACCGGATTGGTGGACACTTGCTCGAAGCCCAAATGGCGCAGCCAGCGCAAACCCAGGGCATAGTCGTTGCCGAAGCGGCAATACCCCTGGCAGACCATTTGAAAATAGATGTTGTTGTCAATCTCGTTCCAACACGCATCCAGAAACGCATTGAGGAACGGCGGGGTAAAATCCAGTGCCTGTTCGATGCGCACAGCCGTCTTAGCGACCATGCTGGCGCCCTTCATGACCAATTTCATACGTTCTAGAAACCGCCGGACAACAGCGAGGGCAACCGACCCGCTGCCTTCCTCTGCTTCCCGCATTTCCCACTCGGTCAGCGCGCCCCGGATGCTGAGCAAAGCGCGGCCGCGGTCTTCGCTTTCAAGACAGCGGCCCTCCGCACCGCAGAAATTGAGGGCCATTTCGATCAGGGTCTCGTAGCTGTACTGCCGCTGGCGAACCTTGCGGGCGACTTCTTCTGGCGAGTCACCGGGCACAACGCGCGCTTGAGCGAACAGGATATTGAGTTGTCGGATGACTCCGGCGACGACGTCCGGCAACACGCCATTCAGTTCTGGAAACAGCAGATGGTCGGCGGCCAGGGTCGTCTGCCCCCAGCCGGCCAATTGAACGACGTGGGCGACGTGGTCGCCGGGGATGGGGCGTTTGCCGGGGTCAGAAAGCCGTTCAGGGCGGCTGTTTGTCACGATCAAATCTATTTGTTCCTGCGTCAGTGGGCTTTTGCGCTTCATTTCGCTCCTACCTTTGCTATGTGTGAGAGTTATAGTCAATCGCCGAGAGTCGCCACCATGATAGCCTTAATAGTGTGCACTCGATTCTCGGCCTGGTCAAAGACGATCGAACGCTCCGACTCGAAAACATCATCGGTGACCTCCAGGCCATCCAGGCCGGTCTTTTGGTATATTTCTTCGCCAACCGTGGTCTCGCGGTTGTGAAATGAGGGCAGACAATGGAGGAATTTGACCTGCGGGTTGCCTGTCAGCTCGATCATCCGGGCGTTCACCTGGTAAGGCAACAGCAGCTTGATGCGACCTGCCCAAACGTCCTCCGCCTCGCCCATTGAAACCCACACGTCGGTGTGCAGGTAGTCCACGCCAGCGACCGCCTCGGCCACCTGATCGGTCAGCAAGAAACGTGCGCCAGATTTGGCTGCCAGTTCCCGCGCTTTGTCAACCAATTCGGGCTTGGGGAACAACTCTTTGGGCCCGCAGATGCGGACGTCCATCCCCAGCAAGCACCCCATGATCATGAGCGAATTGCCCATGTTGTTGCGGGCATCCCCAACGTAGCAATAGGCGATGTCTTCCAGCCGTTTCGCTGAATGTTCCATCATCGTCAGCACGTCAGCCAGCACCTGCGTAGGGTGGAACTCATCCGTCAGGCCATTCCAAACTGGCACGCCGGCGTATCGGCCCAAGATTTCCACCGTTTCTTGAGAATAGCCGCGGTATTCGATGCCATCGTACATGCGGCCTAGCACCCGTGCGGTGTCTTTCATGGACTCCTTATGGCCGATCTGGGAACCTGATGGCCCCAAATAGGTCACGTGCGCTCCCTGGTCATAGGCCGCCACCTCGAAGGCGCAGCGCGTGCGTGTCGAGGTCTTCTCGAAGATGAGAGCGATGTTCTTGCCCTTCAATCTGGGCTGCTCATAGCCGCCGTATTTGGCTGCCTTAAGCTCGGCGGAGAGCTTCAGCAGATACAGCATTTCTTCTTTGGTGAAGTCCAATTCCTTCAGAAAATTCCGGTTACGCAGATTGAACGCCATGGCGTCCCCCTTAACTCTTTCTCTGGGCCGGAGTGGCAACAGCCTCTCCGCCTGACCTTGATCAGATTGCAAACATTTTGCCCCAAATCGAAAAGTTCGGCCAGCACGCGGGGCATTGAACCCTTGCGCCTCGCGTTAACGCAAGTGTGTTATACCATAATTGAACGTCCAGCGCAAGGGGTCCCGGGGTGCATCCGAGATTTCAGGCGAACCGTAGGTCGGGTTTCCATACCCGACCTGCGGCGGGGGCGACGGCACCTGCGCCGTCATTCTGAGGCGCGCCAGCGCCGAAGAATCTCAACGCCTCCCAGCGCGAGATGCTTCGCCTTCGGCAGATGCTTCGCCTTCGGCTCAGCATGACGGGATGGGGCGGCACCCGCAAAGAAACGACCCGCTCATAACAACCTGGCGGTGTTTCTTCACTCACGGTGCGCCCACGCGCCATGGGGGGAGCTCAGCATGGCGGCCAGCCCCCTTCGGTGGCTATGGAAAATGCCGTATGCGTCTGTTTCCTTCAAGTTCCGGATGTCACCCGGCGGACGGCGCTGAGGAATTCCCGTTCGTCAGGAGAAGGCAGTGAGCCATAGTTCAAATGGCTGTCTTTCGTCCATTCACAGAGGAAATACAGGCGCGGGTCGTCGGCTGGCTGCAATGTGCGCCCCAGTTCCAACGTGAAGTAGCGGGCCGAAGCGATGGCCCCTGAAAGGGCATCGGGTCGGCGTTGGAAGATCACGGCGGAGAAGAAAGCCTCGGGCGGAGCCTTCGGTTCGGGAAAGGTGATGACAAAGCCCTCCAGCCCAAACTCTGGCTCAATGGGACGATATTTAACCACGCCAGGAGGGATGGGCGCGCCACCCTGTCTTCTGAGGCCGGCCCATATTCTGTCCAACCATCTGGCGCCTGCATCGCTGGCAAGGGTCACATAGACTTCGTTGGGATAGGTTTGGGCCTGCCCGGCCATAAATCGGTGGCCCGCTTCATGGGTCAACCGTGAGTCGTGCATCGTGGGCACCCCCTACGACGCGCAACCCAACTGAACAGCGAAAACAAGTCCCCTCAACGCGCCTGCCCCGACAGATAGTGTTCGGCAGCGATGGCCGCAGCCGCGCCGGTGCCCGCGGCGATGACGACCTGCCGGAAGTCAGGGTCCTGGACGTCACCGGCGGCGAACACGCCCGGGATATTGGTTCGCTGTCGCTTGTCAGTGATGATATATTTCTGGTCGTCGAGGGCAATCTGGCCCTCGAATAGTTTGGTGTTGGGGTCGAGGCCGATGTAGACGAACACACCGTCGGCGGCCAGCTCGGAAACTTCGCCTGTATCCACGCGGCGCAATCTCACGCCGGTTACCTTGTCTTCGCCGAGGATCTCCTCCACGACAGTGTTCAGGATGAACTCGATTTTCGGATTGGCCAGGGCGCGGTCCACCAGGTGCTTGGTCGCGCGGAATTTGTCGCGGCGGTGCACGATGTAGACCTTCTTGGCGAATTTGGACAGAAACTGAGACTCGTCCATGGCGCTGTCGCCACCGCCCACCACCACGACAGTCTTGTCGCGGTAGAAGAAGCCGTCGCAGGTAGCGCAGAACGACACGCCTCGCCCGATGAATTTGGCTTCGCCGGGCACGCCCAGCCGACGAGGCTTGGCCCCGGTGGCGATGATCACCGCCTGGGCGGTGTATTCTCGCTCATAAGTCTTGATCTTGAACGGACGCTGGGAGAAATCCACCGCGATAACTTCGTCGTAGACCAGCCGCGCGCCGAAACCTTCGGCCTGTTCCTGGATGAGCGAGGCCAGGGCCTGCCCGCCGATGCCCTCAGGGAAACCCGGGAAGTTTTCCATTTTCTCGGTGGTGGCAGCCTGTCCGCCCGGAGCAGGGCCAACCAACACCAGCGGCTTGAGGTCGGCGCGGGCGGCGTATACCGCGGCAGTGAAACCTGCCGGCCCGCCGCCAATGATGATCAACTCCTGCTCGGAAGCAATTTCTTCTTGCTGCTCCATTGGCGAAGGAATCTCTAATGAAAAACTTAAATCCATGTTCTGCTCCTCCTTGCCTCACTCTGCGCCATTGATGACCAGTTCGTCTTGCAGAGCCACCTGCCCGCGCAGTATCTTATGGACATCACAATGGCGAGCCGAATTCAACAGGATGATCCGCTCGCGTTCAGACAGGTCGCCGACAATGGCGATGCGACTGGTCAGCCGGGTCTGCGTCCGGTCACCGGGCGCCAGCGAGAGCTCCATTGACGTCTGGACTTTGATCTGCTCAAAACGAATGTCTTTATGGACAGCGACCGCTGTCAGGGTCAGGACAATTCAGCCGGCGACCGCGGCGGCTACCATTTCGGTGGGGCACAGTGCGGTGGGTGGGTCGCCGTCGTCTCGCTGGTTCTCCATGACGCAGTGTCGTCCTCCGACAGAAACGTGCGTGCGACCGCCTGGCAGGTTGATGGCAGTAGCGACGATGGTCTGTCGTTTAGCCTCGTTTAGATTGTTCGGCATGGTCACCCTGTCGCTGTCAAATGTTCGTTCCGGTGGGGATGGCTCCACGTGGCCGCCCCCAACTGCGTTCGCGCAGATCCTGGCCGGGCACGCAGGTCCGCCCCCACCACGACTATCTGGCCGGACCCAAAATGGCCGCGATCACGTCTTCGGGTGTGACGCCCGGCGATTCCGGTTTCTCGTCAGCATAAAAACGCCTGACAATATCGGGCACCTGGGCCAGCGGCCGCCCGGCCAGTTCATTCTCCAGCAGCGCGACGCTGTCGCTGGGATAGAAGAAGAAATCGCCCGATAGCTCAATGGCTTTGATGTGTTCGTCACTGAGCTCCAGGGTGGCGCGGATCAGGCCACCAGGTGCTTTGTACAGGTTGCGCACCACAGAGGCTGAGGAGCTGATTTTGACGCGCCGCCCCTCGCCGCTGGGCCGCTGCTGACCCAGCAGCCACTCTTCGGTGGTGTGAGTCTGACGCAGCTCGTTGACCTTGTCGCGCACCGCCTGCGACAGCGCGGCGGGGGTGAGCGGCCCCAGGATTTTCTCATAGTTGGCCCTCAACAAGTTGATTACATGGCCCCAGTCCGGTGTCTGGCCCAGTTCGCGGCGCAGAGTGGTCAGGTTCTCCTGCATACTCTTGAATACTTTGTCCCGATACTTCTCGTCAGGGACACGCAGAATCTCGGTCATCGTTTTATAATCGAAATCAAAAATGATGTTGCCCACCAGAATGACCGAGTCCTCGATTTCTGCTGCGCCGGTGCCGGCGATTTTGCGCCCTTCGGCGGTGACCACATCATTGACCGGCCGGTACATCGCCTCTACGCCGAGCTGGCGGTAGGTTTCTGCGACCGGCTCCAGCAGACGACGGTAGAGCGTGGCCTTGTCGCCCTGGGCCGCCGGGTTGTCGCGGTGCAGCACAAGCTGATAGAACAGTTGCTGACCATCGAGATAGACCGCGCCGCCGCCGACCTCTCGCCGAAAAACAGGGATGCCGCGCGCACGGCACAGGTCCAGGTCAACCTCTTGCCGCGCGTCCTGGAAGAAGCCAATGCAGACATAAGGCTCGGCCGGCGCCAGCAAGATCAACCCCTCTTCGCCAACCCGAGGCAAGGCGTGATAGATAAGCTGTGAGTCCAGCCAGGGGACATGGCCTAGATCATACAGATTCATTATGAGAGTAACCTCCCGCTTACTTTCCGTATCTCTGTTTCTCGGCTTCGATGAACGCTTTGAACTCTGGAGAGTCGGCGCGCATCAGGCCGTCCACTTCAGCGGGATTGCTGAGTTCGATGACGGCCAGCCAGCCCTGGTCGTAGGGGGACTGGTTGATGAGGGTGCTGTCGAACTCAAGCTCCTCGTTGGCCTCCACGATCTTGCCGCTGAGGATGGCCTTGATGCGGCCCACCCATTTGCCCGATTCCATTGACATGAACGGGCTGCCGGCTTCAACCGTGCGGCCAGCGCGCGGCGTCTCGGCAAAGACGATTTCGCCGGCAATGGCCTGCGCGAAGTCGGTGATGCCGATGGTCGCCCGTTCGCCATCAATGCGCGCCCAGTTGTGCTCTTTGTCATAATAGAGGTCGTCCGGGAACTGATAGCCGCCGATTTCCATGAAAGTCTCCTCCTTCTCTGGATAAAAATGGTGGAAATACGCTTTATGTCCAGGCCAATACGGCCCCGTCTATTCCTGCATGGCCTCCCACACCAACTCGACGATGTCCAGCGTCTTGAGTCGCATTTTTTCTTTCCGAGCCTGGCCGGCCAGGGTGCGTTTGCACTGCTGGCAGGCGGAGACCAGGATTTTGGCGCCGGTTTCCTGCGCCTGCTCCAATCGCCGGTGGGCCACCGCTGCCGTGAGCTCGGCATCGGCCATCTCGGCGTCGCCGCCCCCGCCGCAGCACAGCGAATACTCGCGGTGGTCCTTCATCTCGCTGAACTGTATCTCTGGGATGGCGCGAATGATGCGCCGCGGCGCATCGTAAATGCCGCTGTTGCGCCCCAGGTCGCAGGGGTCGTGGTAGGTCACGGCGTTGGGATAGCGATGCAGCGTGATGTGCCCGTCGCGGATGAGCTCGTCCAGCAGCTCGACGGCATGAACGATTTCAAAACCCAACGGCTCTCCCATGACCTCCGGGTATTCGTGGCGCCAGGTGTGATAGCACGATGGACAGGTGGTGATCAGTTTGCTTGCACCGGTCTGGCGAACGGTCTCCACATTGTGCCGAACCGTTTCTTTGATCTGGTCGCCCATGCCAGCGATGATCAGGGGGTAGCCGCAGCACCATTCTTCCCCGCCCATGGCGGTAAAGTCCACGCCAGCGTGGTTCAGGATGTTCACAAACGCCTGTGGGATGCCGAACACGGTAGGATAAAACGACGAGACGCAGCCGATAAAGTAGACGGCCTCGGCCCGCGTTTTTTCTGGGAATGCCGCCGGTTTGTTGTCCAGGTTTTCCGCCCAGATGAACCGTCCCCGGTTGTCCTCCGCCGAGATGTTGTGTTTGTCCGTCACTGCCTCGCGCAGTTGGTCGAAGAACGGCGGATATTCCCGCCATTCGATGAGCTGTTGACGCATGGCGATCCACAGGTCGCGTGTGCGGATATTGATCGGGCAGACGACATGGCATCGTCCGCACAGGGTGCATTGAAATGTCCCGCGCCCAAACTCTTGAATCTCCTGGGGCGTGGGCGGGTGAAAGCCGAACAGCCGGGCCAGAAAGCCGCCATATTCCCCCTTCAGGAAGGCCTTGTAGGTGTGAATTTTGGACAGCGGGGTGATTTCCTCGGCGTTTCGCTCGGCGTAGGTGGGACACCACGCGATGCATTCGCCGCAGCGGGTGCACGCCTCGAGCTCAAAAAGCTGCCTGACGGTGAAATATCCGGGGTTGAGTTTGCTTCTGTTGTTCATGCCGGCATCTCCTCCAGGCTATTCAACGTCACAATGACCGGGCTCATGATGACGTGGGCGAACCGACTGAATGGGGCGTAGAACAGCAGCATATTGGGGATCACAAAATGGACCCAGAAGGCTGCGTTATACCACAGTTCCCAATTCAAGTTGAGCGGTCGCACCAGCAGGGCGAGGGGATAGCCGATAAATCCCCAGGCGGCTGTAGGCTCGAAAGGCTGGTGAGCCAACAGGCGCAGAATCTCCAACACAAAACCGGTGAGCACGATGCCGGTTAACAACGCAATGATGACACCGTCTGCTGGGATGGTGCGCAGTTGGGCGTCTTTCAAGAAGTATCGTCGGTAGATGATCAGTGCCATGCCGAACAGAATGACCAACCCGAAGAAGTCGTTGACAAAGGCGATTACCGGGTGGTCTACGTTACGCAGCGTCACAGAGATAACGTTCGTGTTCAGGATATGGTCGGCCGGGAGCAGGTTAGGGAAGATCTCCACCGCCACGCCGGTCACAGTGGAGAGCAGGCCCAGCAGCACGAACGAACCAAACACGGTGATGTGGGCCAGCCACCGGTAGCGGCTCACTCGCCGGATCTTGCGGTGGATCAGCCCGTCGTTGATCAGGGCGACGATCATGCGCCACAGCCTGCGGCTGAAAATCAGTCTGAACAGATACTTCAGGCCAGCCCACAGCTTAAGCCACGGTGAGGCAGTGAGCGGCAGGCCGGGCACTCGACCGCGCAGCCAGATGGACATGACCAGGATCATCTCCAGCCCAAACAAGGTGAGCATGGTGAGATGAATTATCCAGAAGATTTGTAACCTTTCCATCTATCCCCCTTTTTCTTTTGCGCGGCGGAGTGATTCACTCCCAATCATCTTCGTCCTCGTCCTCGTCCTCGTCTTCCTCGTATGCTTCCAATCCGAACCGGTCTTCCAGTTCTTCATACTCATCGTTTATTTTGTTGTAAATGCCTTCGCTACAAGGGGTGTACGCTTCCAGCTCGGCCTGCTCCCCGCAGCGGGGACAGGTCACGTCTTCCGCTGAGCCATCCTCGATGTCTTCTTCGGTAACGGCATATCTGAAGTTCAATCGGCATTCTGGGCATTTGGCCTTGGTGTAGAAGTACTTCATAGCTGTTCTTGCTCCTCCTCTATTTTCGAAAGGCTTTTGCATGGGTCTGGACTTGGCTGAGAAATGACAGATAGAGTCAGAATCAAGCGTTTGTACAGTATACAGGTCCTTTGTAGAATCGCACGCATTATACCACGTTCGGAAATTTGGTCAAGAACTAGGCTTTTATGCTTATGCTGTGTTTTGAAATACAGGCTATTAGGCGTATTGTGCGGCAAAGTGAATGTAGGTTATAATGATAGGTGCAGTGGACCGAGCTTAAACTCGTTTGAGAAGGAGTGCTTGTTTATGAACGGTTTGTGGAGTGCACGAAATATCAAGATTATGGTGCTGGCGGTCATCGTGACTTTCGCGGTGTGCATTTTTGTTGCCGTCCTGGCCGCGGTGGTTGTTACTCAGTACGGCGGAGGCGTCAATCTCCTGGCTGCGACCGCTGTGCCGCCTTCTGAAACCGGCATCCGGGTCTTGCCCGACAGCGGTTACTCGGGCACAGAAATCACCGTCATCGGTCAAAACTGGCGTCCGGGCGAGGTGGTCTTTATCCGCCTGCAAAGTGAGACCGGGGAGTTCGACGAAGGATATGCCTATGCCGGGACCGTTGTGGATGAGGCCGGCCAGTTTAGCACTTCTTTTGTCTATCCCTATGACCCGAAATGGACGCAAGGCAGTGTGGCCCAGGTCGTGGCTCGCGCCGAGGCGTCTGGCATAGAAGCGGTGGCGTCATTCCGCCTGGTGCCGCCTACCGTCATGCCCACACCGACGCAAGAAGCCACTGCGACGCCTACGCCGCTGCTGATGCCTACCACGCAGCCCGGTGTGCCGACGGTGCAACCGCTGCCTACCCTGCCGCCCACGCCTCTGCCCCCTCCTCCACCCGAACCAGTGATTACAGACTGGCGCGGCGCGTATTTCACCAATCCCAACTTGCAGGGGCAACCGGCTTTGATCCGCAACGACCCCCAGATCAATTTCGAATGGGGCATGGGGGGGCCGGCCAGCGGCTTTCCGGCCGACAATTTTTCAGTTCAGTGGACACGGAGCTTGAACTTTGAGCAGGGCCATTATCGGTTCTATGCACGGGTGGATGACGGCGTCCGTTTGTGGATAGACAACCAGCTCGTAATTGACCAGTGGCGAGACTCCGGGCCGGTGACATACGCGGCCGAGGTTTACCTGACCGGCGGGGTGCACAGCATCCGCATGGACTACTACGAACGCATAGGCTGGTCGCTGGCCCAGTTGCGTTGGGAACGGCTGCAGGCCAGTTACCCTGACTGGAAGGGCGAGTACTTCAACAATCCCAGTTTGAACGGCAGCCCAGTTTTGGTGCGCAACGATCCCTGGATTGATTTCAACTGGGGTTCAGGCTCGCCTGGGCCCAACATCCCCTCCGACAATTTCTCGGCGCGCTGGACGCGCACGTGGCGCTTCGACTCCGGCGACTATCGCTTCTACTTGAAGGTGGACGACGGCGCGAGATTGTGGGTTGATGACCAGATGTTGATTGACCAGTGGCGCGATGGTGGCACGACCACGTTTATGGCCGACCGACGCCTCGAAGGGGGCGACCACCGCCTGCGGCTGGAGTATTATGATCGTGCCGGCAACGCCGAAGTGCGCTTGTGGTGGGAGCGAATTGAAGCCAGTTTCCCGGACTGGAAAGGCGAGTACTTCAACAATCGTTCTTTAGAAGGCAGCCCGGTGCTGGTGCGCAATGACCCTCGGCCAGATTTCAATTGGGGCGATGGCGCGCCGGCTCCCGGCGTGCCCGGTGACAATTTCTCCGTGCGTTGGACGCGCAATCAGCGTTTCGATGAGACGGGTTCCTACCGCTTCTACGCCCGCGTTGATGACGGCGTTCGGGTTTGGGTCGGCGGCGACCTGGTCATAGACAGTTGGAAAAATGGGTCGGAACGTGTGGTTTCGGGCACGAAGTGGATCAACGCCGGGCAGAAGTACGTGAAAGTCGAATACTACGAGAACCGGGGCAACGCCCGGATCACGGTATGGTGGGAGAAGGAGTCGCCTACAGCCACGCCTGTCCCGGCAACTTCTACTCCTACTCTGACGCCGAGCAGCACTGCCGCACCGGTGACGCCGACGCCTGCGCTACCGACCAATACGCCGGAGACCCCACAGACACCGGAGCCAACCAGTACGGCGGTGGGGCCCACGCCGCCAGAGCCAACCGATACTCCTGTGTCGCCCGAACCGACCGAGACCCCCACTGCGCCGGTATCGCCGGAGACGCCTGTACCAGTGCAGCCTTCCATCACTCTGACGCCGGAGGAAGGCCCTGTCGGCGCGTCGTTCACCGTGCTGGGCGCAGGATGGCCGGGCGGTCAGTCGGTAACGATTACGCTCACACGGCCCCAGGCTGGCCCGCAGATACAGGTCGATCCTTCGATGTCTGTAGGTAGCGTCAACGCGAGTGAAGACGGTTCTTTCGCAGTTGCCGTGAGTCTGCCTGTCGGCCAGGGCTGGGAGACCGAGCCTGAATTGCTGGTGGTCGCCTACACGGCGGACTTGAGCCGTTCTGCGGTGGCGCGCTACAGGATTGTGACCAGCCCGTCGCCGACCGATACGGCCGAGCCGGGCCAGCCTACTTCGACGCCTATCGAAACACCCACGGAAACGCCCACCGAAGCAAGCGAGCCCACCCAAGAGCCGACCGCCGAGGCCCAGCCGACAGAGACCGCGACGCCGACGCCTGAGCCCTCGCCGACGACCGAACCGACCGCCGAACCTACTGCTACACCAGAGCCGACCGCGGAGCCAACCGAAGAACTGACCCAGGTCGCTCCTACCCAGCCCATCCTATCCCTGATCCCTATCAGTGGGACGGTGGGCATCACGCTGACCGTACACGGCGAAGGTTGGCCGGCAGGTGTGCCGGTCGGTTTCACGCTGGCCGCGCCGCCGGTGGAAGGCGTGTTTCAGTTGACGGTTCCGGTCACGGATACGGTGCAGGCCAATGAACAAGGCATGTTTGACCTGGCCCTGTGGTTGCCGGAGGGCTTGGGGCTGGAAGATGTGCCTCAGGCGTGGGTCATTGGGCGCACGCAGGACGGACAGATTCAGGTCGTCGCCCCCTATACCGTGGTGACCATAACGCTGCCGATGCCCTGACCGCGTTGGTTGGAAGCCAGGGGCGCGTCGTGCGACGCGCCCCGCGGGATGCGTGCTTTTACAGGGTGGTTCAGACCGCAAGATGCACAGAAGGCGCGGTGGTCCTTTCCGCGCCTTCTGCATTTCGTCCGCGATTCAAACGCCTTCCTGCGGCCTCCGCAGCGTATGTCGCCCACGGCGACGCCTGCAAAGGATCAGGCGAGCGATGCGCGCAAGGGGGGCTCTGGGCCCGGTGTGATGCTTACCGGGAGCTCCAGGTCGGGCCACTTGCTACATTTCCGAATCGGGTTCCGGCTTGCTCTTCTCCGCTGTCGGTTCTTCCTGCTTCGACTTTGTGTGGTCCGTAGCGCCTTCGGCACCCTGTCGCTGAATGGCGATGATGCCATTGCGGACGGTTCTCAGCAGGTTTGAGAGCTGGTTTTCGAGCTGAGTCAGCACCTCGACGACGTAGAGGTCGGCATCCTTGCGCATCGTTTGAGCTTCTTTTCGTCCTTCTTCGATAATTGCCTGCCTTTGCGCTTCGGCTGCCTTGACCAATTCGTGCTCGGACAGCAGAGCCAGATTTTGCTCTCTGGCCAGGGCCAGTATGCGTTCGGCCTCCTCTTTGGCTTGCGTCAGCAGCCTTTCTTTCTCTTGTTGAATGCGCTTGGCTTGTTTGATTTCCTCCGGGACGGAGATACGCATCTGGTCGATAATATCCAGGAATTCCTCATGGTCAATTATGACGTTCGTGGTCAAAGGGATATGCCAACCTTCGTTTACCAGCTCCTCAAGACGGTCGACCAAATAGAGTATGTCCATGCCGAAGACTCCTTTCTGGCCTAAGTCGGCCAATCACGCGAGGTGAGCCTGGTTTGAGCTGCCTCCGAATCCCGTGCGCCTTTCTTCAGTTTCTCCTGTATGGCGACAATGACATGAGGCGGGGCCATGGCTTGAATACACCCGCCGGCCAAAGCGACCTCTTTGACGATGCTGGAGCTGAGGAACGCATATTCCAAACTGGTGACCAGACACACCGTTTCCAGATCTGGGGCCAATTTCTTGTTGGTGAGCGCCATCTGGTATTCCAGTTCGAAGTCGTAGGTCACTCGCAAGCCGCGCACGATCACCTGGGCCGCCTGTTGGCGCGCAAAATTCACCGTCAGGCCACTGTAGCCCATAACCCGCACATTGGGCAGGTCTGTCATTGCTTCGGACATGAGGGCCACTCGCTCTTGAGGCGAGAACAGCAGGTTTTTCAGCGGGCGGTCGTACACGGCCACGATGAGACGCTCAAAAATGCGCGCGGCGCGTGTAGCGATATCTATGTGACCGTAGTGAACTGGATCAAATGTGCCAGGGTAAATAGCTATGGGCATTGCCGGGTAACCTCCCACATCTTTAACTCAAATCGGTGCTTTCCGTCCAGAAAGCCTTCAGTTTCTGGGCCAACAACCTATGCTCGGGCTGAGTTAACTCCGGGTCCTGTGCGATCAAGAGCTGCGCTTCTTCGCGCGCTTTGATCAGGGTCGCCAGGTCGCCCAGTTCGGCCAGTTTGAGCGGCGGCAGTCCGCTTTGTCTCGTGCCGAAGAACTCGCCCGGCCCTCGCATTTCCAGGTCTTTTTCGGCCAATGTAAAGCCATCCAGGGTGTTCTCAATAGCCAGCAATCGTTCATGGCCCTGGCCTGAATCAGAATCGGCCAACAACAGGCAATACGATTTGTGTTCACCACGGCCCACACGCCCCCTGAACTGGTGCAACTGGGCCAGCCCGAAGCGGTTTGCACCTTCTACGAGCATCGTGGTGGCATTGGGGACATCAATGCCTACCTCAACTACCGACGTGGACACCAGAATATCAATCTGGTGATGGTAGAAAGCGGCCATGACTTCCTCTTTTTCTGCCGGTCGCATTCGGCCGTGCAGCAATCCCAGCCGCAGGTCTGGGAAAATGTCCCGGCTGAGCCTTTCGAATTCTTCTGTGGCCGCTTTGGCGTCAATTTTTTCGGACCCTTCTATCAGCGGGCAGATGATAAAGGCCTGTCGCCCTTTCTCCACCTGGGTGCGGATAAAGGAATAGGCGCGCTCCCGTTCGGAGGCATCGAGCCAGCGCGTCACAATTTCCTGCCGACCGGGCGGCAGCTCGTCAATAATGGACAGGTCCAGGTCGCCGTAGATGGTCAGGCTTAGGCTGCGTGGAATGGGCGTGGCGCTCATGACCAACATGTGTGGATTGTAGCCTTTCTGACGCAGTGCGCTGCGTTGTGCGACGCCGAACCGATGTTGCTCATCAACGACCACCAGAGCCAGGTCCGAAAACAACACGTCTTCCTGGATGAGGGCGTGAGTGCCGACCAAAATATCTGTCTCGCCAGCGTTAACGGCCTGGATAATCTGGTCGCGCTGCGCCTTTGGCACGCTGCCGGTCAACAGGTCCACCCGGATCGGTCGCCTGGAGGCTCGCCCAGGAAGTGGAGCTTCCGTGCCGAGGGACAGAGTGCTTACCAGTTGGCTGATGGTCTTGAAATGCTGCTCGGCCAGAATCTCGGTGGGAGCCATGATGGCGGCCTGACAGCCGTTGGCTACGGCCATGAGCATGGCCGCCGTGGCGACAACTGTCTTGCCCGAGCCGACGTCGCCCTGCAGCAGTCGGCTCATGGGCTGCGGTCGGGCAATATCGTTCAGAATTTCTCGGAGGGCCCGCTCCTGCGCGCTGGTCAACTTAAAGGGCAAGGCCTCGGTGAATTCTCGCAGCAGAGCTTCATCAATTTGCAGGGCACGGCCCGGTTCTTTCTGCCATTGCCGTCTCTGACGTAGCACGCCCAATTGAATCAACAAGAACTCGTCGAAAGCCAGACGATGCCTGGCTTCCTGAGCCCGTTGTTCGTTGTCTGGGAAGTGAATTTGAGCTATGGCTGAGGCCAGAGGCATCAGCCCCGTTCTTTTCAGCACATCTTCCGGCAAATGGTCAGGCAGCCGTTTGCTCCAGTACTCTATCGTTCGGTGTATCAGCTCACGCATCCATTTGCCGCTCAGACCCTGGGTGAGCGGATAGACAGGGACCAGCCGGCCAGTATGAATGAGCTCTTTTTCGAGCGGTTCCCACTCGGGCGATTGCATGGTCAGCCTGCCCAGATACAGGTCAGTTTTGCCGCTGAGAACGATCTGGCGATTGGTCTGCAGGCGGCGCACCAGGTAGCTTTGATTGAACCAGGTCACTTCAATCGCGCCTGTGCCGTCAGTGACCAGCGCGCTGACGACAGTGAGTCCACGTGAGGTTTGCCTCTCTCTGACCTCTTGAACGAAACCGATGATGGTGACTTCCTCGCCCGGTCGCAGTTGATTGATCTTTTTCAGGTTGCTAAAGTCGTTGTACCGTCTTGGAAACAGATAGAGCAGGTCTTCAATGGTGTTGACGCCCAGCCGCTGGAGTCTCTGTGCATAGCCTGTGCTGATGCGTGGCAATGTGGTGACCGGCGCCTTCAGGCCAGCCAGCGTCTTCTGCGTGTCGTTGCGGGTGGTGGGCGGTGTTTGAATTCTGGCCGCATGTTGAGCCTCTGATGACGGACTGGCCGGGCTCGTCTGACTCTGCGCTTCTGAAGGCGCGGAGCGAGCGACCTGGTGCAGCAGCGACGACAATCTGGTCGCCATTTTCTCCATTACAAGCACTCTGGTTTTGCGGTCGCTCACCGCAGAGTATTCTTCCATGAGTGACGCGATCTCTTCCACGGCCTGCGGATCATGGCCTTCGGCAGCGGCCTCTTGCCGCCAGGCAGGCGCAAACTTCTCCAGACCGCCGATCACGGCCCTGTCATCAAAATTGTGTTGCCGTTCCGAATTGATGATGTTGGATAACTTACTGCAAACGGACACGTTGGTCAGTACATCCCTTCATAAACGATGATGCCCATGGTGCGAGGGCCAATGAGCGTAGCGAGCACCGGACCATAGGGCAAGACCGGAAACTCTCGGCCAGGGAATATTTGTTGTAATCGCTGGAGGAGGTCTTCTGTCTCACCTTCAGACCCAACCTGCAGGATCGCCATTTCTTCGATCTGAGAGAACTCGGCTACGAACTCAAACAGCTTGTCCACAGCGCGCGGTCGGGTTCGCACCTTCTCCAGCGGAATGATCTCCCCGTCCTCTACAATCAAAATGGGCTTGATGTTGAGCATGGCGCCCAGCAGCGCTTGCGCCTTTCCGATGCGTCCCTCTCTTTCCAGGTAGTCCAAGACTTCAACGAAGAACACCAGGTATATGTGCGGGATCATGCCGCGCACCAGGCGCACAATGCTTTCGAGAGATTGCCCCTTGAGGGCAGCTTCGGCGGCTGCTTTCACCAGGATGCCCTGCCCCACGGAGATCGAGGCCGAATCTACCACTGAAATCTGACACCGGCCCAGAAAGGCCTCAGCCGCGGCTGTAGCGACATGATAGGTGCGGTTGAGTTGACTTGAAACGTGTATCGAGATAATCTGATCGGTGGTCCTGCTCAATTCCGCGTAGACATCCTGGAACGCACGGAAGGGAGGCGGCGTGGCAATCGGCATAGAGTTGGAATACTCCAGTCTCTTGTGAAATTCCTCAGTTGTGATGTCAATGCCATCTCGAAATTCTTCATCTCCGAATCGAACGTTCATTGGGATAACAGTAATGCCCAATTCCCTCGCGATGTCAGGGTTCAGCTCGGCAGAGCTGTCCGTCACTACGCGTACTTTTGCCATCTCTTTTCCCCCTGGAAGCCTGTGTCTGCGAACCGGCGTCACTCCAATGAAATGATGTAATGGTAATGGGGCTGCCCACCCTGGACCAATTCGAATTCAAGCATCGGATAAAGTTTTTGCAGGTCGTTTACCAGGCGCTGCGCCTCCTCGCCCGTGATGTTCTCCCCGTAGTATATGGTGGCAATCTCGTAATTGCTGGCGTTCATACTGTGCAGCGACTCCTTGATGGCTTCAGCCATGTCATCGTGGCACACGGTGAGCTTGCCGTTGCACAGGCTAATGGTCTGACCAGGCTCGACGCGCAGGCCATTGATCTGCGCTGCCCTGATTGCTTTGGTGACCTCGATGGTCTGGATGTTCTTGATGGCCTGTTCCATGTTCCTGGCATTCGTGTCCAGGTCTGCCTGATAGTTGAAGGCCAGTATAGCGGCAATTCCTTGCGGCACACTCTTACTCCCTACGACCCGTATCGCCTTCTGGGTCAGCGCGCTGACCTGTTGGGCGGTCATCAGGATGTTTTTATTGTTTGGCAAGATAATGACCTGGTCAACGGCCAGGTCTTCGACTGCGCGCAGCAGTTGCTCGGTGCTGGGGTTCATGGTTTGGCCGCCTGGCACGGTGACGCTGGCGCCCAGGCTTTCAAACACACGGCAGATGCCCTGTCCAGGTGACACAGCTATGATGGCGACGTCTCCCTTGTGCGCGGCCGCTTTCGCCAGGGCAACGGCGTTCGGCCTCTCCTGAGCGGCGAAGCGCTCCGCCTGGAGCTGCAAGTTCTCAACAACGATGTTGCTCAACGTGCCCAGCCTCGCGCCGTAGCTCAAGGGGGCGCCGGGTTCTTCGGTATGCACGTGCACTTTGACCTGGTTTTCATCGCCGACCACAACCACGCTGTCCCCCAGACTGGACAGAGTCTGTCGGATGGCCTCAGTGTCCAATCCGCTCCCCTGCAACAGGTACATGACCTCATAGCCGTATTCGCTTTCGCCTTCTGGGTGCAGGGCATGAAAGACCTGTGCTGCTGGCGGGGCTGTAACGAGCTCGATCGTTTCGCCCTTTAAGTGGCGCAACATGCCTTCCAGCAGAACCATGAACCCTTGCCCTCCCGCGTCCACGACTCCGGCTTCGGCCAGGACGGGCAGCAACGAGGGCGTCTTTTGAACGGATACTTTGGCGGCTTCCACGGCGGAACACAAAATCTGGCCGATGTCGCTAAATTCTTTGGCGGCGGCCACGGCCGCCTCGGCGGCGTCTTTGGCCACGGTGAGAATTGTGCCTTCTACGGGTTTCATCACGG
This sequence comes from Anaerolineae bacterium, assembly GCA_034435095.1. Classification (GTDB taxonomy): domain Bacteria; phylum Chloroflexota; class Anaerolineae; order DAOTYC01; family DAOTYC01; genus DAOTYC01. The sequence continues at coordinate 22,214 of DAOTYC010000230.1, forward strand.
CCTTGTATGCCGTGGCCGAAGCCTCGGCTAAGGCGGCTGCAAAGTCTTGCGCGCCAAATTCGTCCTTGTCACTCAGGCTCTTGGATAGGCCTCGCAACAATTGGGAGAGGATAACGCCCGAGTTGCCGCGCGCGCCCATCAGGGCACCGTGTGAAATGGCCTGGATCACGGCCGCTGCCGACTTTTGAGTCGTTTGCGTGAGTTCTTGCAGTGCTGAGCGCATGGTGAGCAACATGTTGGTTCCGGTGTCGCCGTCCGGCACTGGGAATACATTCAGCGCATTGATGGCGTCCTTATTCTTTTCCAGCCAGTTGGTGCCAGCCTCTATGAGCTGCCTCAGAAGTTCACCGTTGCAACTGACGACTGGATTGATGCCCCGCAAATATGCCTCACAATCGCGCGGCGTGTACTGCGCTCCCTGACCTGTCAAACTCCAACTTCCTCTCTTCCCCAAAAGACTTATCTAATCGGTGTTGCTCACTCGCAACCCCTGGACGTGAACGTTAACCTGGGCAACCGGCACGCCCATCGCTTTTTCCACGCTGAACTTGACATTCTGCATGATGTTATGGGCGACGGTTGAAATGCGTGTCCCATACTCAATGATGACGTATAAGTCAATGATGATCTCGTTGTCAATGATGTTGATTTCGACGCCTTTCTTAATGTTGTCAGGCGAAAGGCTCAACAGCCCGCGCCCCGACCTGGACGAGAGTCCAACAACTCCGTAGGATTTCAGGACTGCCTGCCCGGCGATACTGGCGATGGCCGTTGGAGTAATTTCCACCCGTCCCAATCTCGTCTCCTCTGTCATCGGTCACTTACCTTTCTGGCGAGTTGCGCAATTTCTGGTGTTGTGGTAATATACCCCCGGTCGAACACAACTCTTGAATCCAGAGTGGCCGTGGGTCACTTGATTCTTCATAACAATTGGGGGAAATGAATTATGGCAAAATGCGAAATCTGTAACAAAGGGCCCCAATTCGGGCACCATGTGAGCCACTCCAAAGTGGCGGTTAAACGGCGGTGGCTGCCGAACATCCAACGGACTACCATCTTTGAGGATGGTAAACCACGGTCCATCAATATATGCGCCAAATGTCTCAAAACGCTGCGCAAAAAAACCTGACACGACGATAATTCGTTCGGGTAGTCCCTGATAAATCGGTCGTCTCCTGTCGGGAAGGCCGATTTTTTGTTTCCCAATACCGTCGCCTGCCGGCTGCATGACACGGAACGATGGGTTTCTGTAGCGACTGGATAAAATGTTCATCTACTTCTCGGGTTGTGCCTCCTGGGCCGCCTGGCGCAATTGGTAAACAGCGTGCTCAATCCCCAACGGTGACTCGTAGATGGACGAACCGGCCACCAGTATGTCGGCTCCTGCCTGAGCAACCTCACGTGCGGTACACAGGTTAATTCCACCGTCCACCTGAAGCTCGATTGTCGGGTTGGTTTCATCTATCCATTGCCTCAGACGGGCAATTTTTGACAATCCACTTCTGATGAACTGCTGGCCGCCAAAGCCGGGGTTGACGGTCATGACCAGCACCAAATCCAGGTCGGACAGCACCTCACTGAGGCACTCAATCGGGGTAGCGGGATTCAGCGCCACACCCACCCGCACCTTCAGATCGCGAATCTGGTGGATAAGCCGATGCAGGTGCACGGTGGTTTCGACATGCACGGTCAGCAAGTCCGCTCCGGCGTCGGCGAAAGGTCGAATGTACTGTTCCGGATGCTGAATCATCAGATGTACGTCCAACGGCAGACGGGTGTACGGTTTGATGGCCTTCACGACCAACGGGCCTACGGTTATGTTTGGGACAAAATGTCCGTCCATCACGTCGACGTGTATGAGATCAGCGCCGCCAGCCTCCGCGGCGCGCACCTGTTCACCGAGACAGGCAAAATCGGCAGACAAGATTGAGGGAGCGATTTTGATCATGGCGCCCCTTATCGGTTACTGAATTTTACAGTCGTTATTCTACCTTCTAGTATCGTTTCTGTCAAGAGCTACGCGGGTTCAGTTTGACGTTTTGCCGTTCTGGTGCTAGAATGACCAGGATTTTGCGCAGCGACAGTGCGCTGCCAATGGTGTGACCATGTCCGATACCAGCGGAACACAATTCAATGTTGCTCAGCTCTTGAAATCGCCGGTTGGGACGGTGCGTGAGTATGGTGTGGAAGCCACCGTACCCAGCCTGGCTCAAGACGTACAGCTTGTCAGCGCGGTTGTTGGCAAGGTCCGTTTCACACGTTTGAAGAGCGGTATTCTGGCGCAGGGACATTTCCAGGTTGACATAGAATTGACTTGCGACCGCTGCCTGGGGTTGTTTTCCTTGCCCCTGGAATTTGACCTGGAGGAGCAGTTTGCACCAGTAATTGATGTGAGCACGGGCAAGTGGTTGGAGGTCGAAGAGACCGACCCTGCCCTGTTGATCGATGCCCATCACATTCTTGATTTGGAAGAGGTGTTTCGACAGGCCATCTATGTAAGCTTGCCGATGCACCCTGTCTGTCGGAACGATTGCCGCGGGCTGTGCCCATACTGTGGGCGTGACCTCAATGAGGGGCCGTGCGATTGCACGGAAGATGAGATGGACCCGCGTTGGATGGCGCTCCGAAACCTGAAACGCGAGTAAGACCTGGTCGCCATTGTTTTCGGCGCAGTTACAAGTATCTGTTGAGTGAAAGGGGTTGTTCAACCGAAATGGGAGCTCTGCCAAAAAGAAAACTTTCAAAAGGCCGCCGCGACCGGCGGCGGGCGCATGACCATCTGACGGCGGTCACTTTGTCGGAGTGTCCGCAGTGCCATGCCATGCGCCCTCATCATCAGGTGTGTCCATCGTGCGGGAGCTATCGGGGGATGGAAGTCCTCAAAATAGAAGTCAAAAAGAAGAAGACGCC
>DAOTYC010000231.1:0-17309 GCA_034435095.1 Anaerolineae bacterium
GCGCATAGATGACTATCCACATCAGTTTTCTGGCGGAATGCGGCAGCGCGTCATGATCGCAATGGGACTGTCCTGCAGTCCCCAACTGCTAATTGCCGATGAACCTACCACGGCCCTGGACGTGACCATCCAGGCCCAAATCATCGATTTGATCAAAGAGCTGAAGGCAGAGATGGGCATGGCCGTCATCTGGATTACACACGACCTGGGGGTCGTGGCAGGACTGGCCGACCGGGTTATTGTGATGTACGCAGGCTACATCGTCGAACATGCGCCGGTCAAGGCGCTCTACCAGGATCCCAGAATGCCCTACACTTTAGGTTTGCTCCGCTCGATTCCGCGCCTTGATGAGCAGCGGAAAACCAGGCTATCATCCATAGAGGGGCTCCCGCCTGACCTGATCAACCTGCCTGAAGGTTGCCCTTTTGCGCCGCGTTGCCCTTTCACCATGGAAAAATGTTTGGTCGAAGTACCACCCCTGGCGCCGGCCGGTTCGGATGAGCACCTGGCTGCCTGCTGGGTTGATGTGACCGGTGGCTCAGACCCAACAAGGTTCATTCCCAAGCAATCCATATTACATCCCGCTTGAACAAGTGCGAAAAGTGAGATAGAGCATGGCAGAGCGAGAAGCACTGGTCAAAGTTGAAAATCTCAAAATGTATTTCCCGATTACGCAGGGCATTATTTTCCAAAGACACGTCGGCGACATCAAAGCCGTGGACGATGTGTCTTTCAACATTTATGCGGGCGAAACGCTTGGCCTGGTCGGTGAAAGTGGGTGCGGTAAATCGACCACCGGACGTTGCATTCTCCAACTCTATCGCCCGACTGCCGGCCGTGTCCTGTTCGAGGGCCAGAATTTGTGCGAACTCAAGGGCGAAGCCATGCGTCGCATGAGAAGACGGATGCAAATGATTTTTCAGGACCCGTATGCTTCGCTGAACCCGCGCATGACGGTCGGGCAGATCATCGGAGAACCACTCGAGGTACACAATATCCTTAAGGGCAAAGCCCTGAGAGAAAGGGTGCAATATCTGCTGGAAACGGTGGGCCTGAACCCCTACTTCATCAACCGGTATCCCCATGAATTCTCCGGCGGGCAACGGCAAAGGATTGGAATTGCTCGCTCACTGGCCGTACAGCCGTCTTTTATCGTCTGCGATGAACCCATTTCGGCACTGGATGTGTCCATCCAGGCGCAAATCATCAATCTCCTGGAGGATTTGCAGGAGCAATTCGGGCTTACCTATCTATTCATCGCCCATGACCTGAGTGTGGTGCGCCATATCAGCGACCGCGTGGCGGTCATGTATTTGGGCAAGATCGTCGAGCTGACCGATCACGTCACCTTATACTCCAATCCGCTGCATCCGTATACGGAAGCCCTTCTGTCAGCCGTGCCGATTCCTGACCCCGTTGTTGAAGAGAAAAGGCGCAGGGTTATTCTGCAAGGAGACGTTCCCAGCCCGGCCAATCCACCTAAAGGGTGCAATTTCAATACCCGCTGCCCTGTGGCTATGGACGTCTGTTTTCAGGAAGAACCAGAGTTCAAGAACGTGGGCACACCCGACGCGGAACACTGGGTGGCATGTTATCGAGCCTTCTCAACCTGAGGAAATATTGCGCCAAGACAGCGACGCCAGCCCATTTTGTGACCACAACCCCAGGGCGTGGCCCCTGGTCCTCACAGCGACGGTTATTTGCGTCAGCCTGGCTCATCTGACTGTCGGCTGCGAGGGCCACTCCCCGAATTCTGCATCGCAAGAATCTACCCCGTCCGGCCAGCAATCGCCACAGGTCGAGGAGACGCAGCCGGCAGAGCCTGAAAGCACGTTGACGCCAACCGTGCGGTACGTGCCCAGGGAGTATATCGTTGAGACAGGAATCGGCGCTCCAGATAACCTCAACCCCTTGGCCGAGCAGAACGACGCTTCTCAGGCTGTAACACGCAAGGTTTTCGATTCTCTTCTGCGAGTAAATGCAACAAATGCAGCCCTGGAACCCGCCTTAGCTGCTGCGTGGGAAGTCAGTGAGGATTTTTCTTCTGTTACTTTTCATCTGCGTTCGGGAATTCTCTGGCATGATGGTCAACCGTTCACTGCCAGAGATGTCGAATTCACTTTTGAATCAGTCGAACATGCCGCCAGCGTGAGTCCCTACCGGGCCAACCTGGTCAATGTCAGGAGTTTCTCGGCAACAGGCTCGCACACGTTTGTGGTAGACCTGAAATCGCCCGATTGTTCGGTGCTGTATGACATCGGCCAGATACCGATTGTCCCCCGGCATCGCTTTGAAAATGCCAGCGCCGCTTCTCAGGACGACACGCCGGCGAACTTGCACCTGGATCAACCAGTAGGGACCGGGCCATATCGGTTCAAGGACAGGTTACCAACGGGTGAGGTACATTTCGAGCGGAATGAGAGCTATTTCGCTGGCGTCCCACAGGTCCCTCGGTGGGTCTATCAGCCCGCGGCTGATCAAGCTCAGCTCCTTGATAGCTTACGATCAGGACAGGCAGACCTCGCAATAGTCCCGGCAGAAAACGCCCAAGAACTTCAACAGTCTGAGCGGCTTCGTTTGCTGGCCGTCCCACAGGCGACATTCTATGCTCTGGCGTTAAACAACAAACGGCCTTCGCTCTCCGATGTGCGTGTGCGTCAGGCTCTGGCGCACGCTATCAACCGCGCTCAGTTGGTGCAGGAATTGTTGGGTGGATATGGTCAAGTCATTGAGAGCTCGTGGCTGCCGGACCATTGGGCCTATGCCAGGCCCGACATCGCCTTCGCTTACGACCCAAACCGCGCCAGCCTGTTGCTGCAAGAGGCGGGTTGGGTGGACAGTGACGGCGACGGGCTCTTGGAGAGAGGCGGCAACAAACTTCAGGTCAATATCAGTGTCAATGCTGAGAACGACCTGCGCAAGCGGATTGCCCTGGCCGTGCAACAAGACTGGGTCGCCATAGGTGTGTCGGCGGAGGTTCACTTCGTCGAATTTCAAACCTTGCTAGAAAAACTGTTCGCGCCCAATTTCGACGCAGCGGTTCTAAGCTGGCCTATCCATCAGGACCCAGACCAACATTTGCTCTGGGCCTCGCAGGAAAGCGAGCTAGAAAGCACCTTCAACTTTATATCGTACTCTAACCCCATTGTCGATGAGGCACTGCAACAGGGCCTGACCACGCCACGTTGTGACCCCAAACTGAGGGTACAGGCCTACCAAACGGCCATTTCTGCCATAATTGAGGACCAACCGTACATCTTCCTGTTCGCTCCTCAGGAGATCCTGGCAGTTAACAAACGGGTCTCTGGCCTGGTGCCGGGGCGATACGCACGTATTGACTGGAACATCGAGAACTGGCGGCTTGACGAAGAGGCGCAATAACAAGCGGGGGAAGCCAAAAGCCATCCCCCGTCAACCGAACTAACATTCTATGGACCTGGTCTTGGGCATCCGCCTAGAACCGCAGAACCTGACCAGGCCTATTGCCAGGTGAGCCCCAAGCCTCGTCTATCTGATCACGCCGAGCTCTTTGCCCACCTTCTCGAAGGCGGCCAGGCCTCGATCGAGGTCCTCGCGGGTGTGAGCGGCTGTGTTCATCACCCGGATGCGCGCCTTTCCTTTGGGCACGGTCGGAAAGCCGAGGGCCACAGCGAAAATACCCTCTTCAAAGAGGCGTTTCGAGAACTCCTTGGCCAGAGGTGCCTCCCCCAACATCACCGGCACAATGGGGGTCTCGGTCAGGCCGGTGTCGAAGCCCAAGGCTTTCATCCCCTGTTTGAAGTACTCAGCGTTGGCCCACAAACGGTCAACCAATTCTGTGCTGGATTCCAAAATGTCAACGGCTGCCAGACAGGCAGCGGTGTCGGCGGCGGTGACTGCGCTGGAGAACAGGAAGGGCCGGGCCTTTTGGCGCAAGTAATCTATAATCTTCTTCTTTCCAGCGATCACTCCACCGACCACGCCAAAGGCTTTCGACAGTGTGCCAATCTCGACGTCAAACAGGCCGTGAAGGCCAAAATGGTGGACAATGCCGCGTCCTTTGCCTAACACACCCTCGCCATGTGCGTCATCCACCATCGAGAGCAGGCCGTACTTTTCAGTTATCTCATACAAGCGGTCCAGAGGGGCGATGTCCCCGTCCATGCTGAACACACCATCGGTCACCAGCAGCCCCCGACGGTAGGCAGGTAAATGTTCCCTGATCTTCGCCTCTGCGTCTTCCACATCGCAGTGCTCATAGACCACAATCTTGGCCCCGGAAAGCCGTGCCCCGTCAATAATGGACGCATGGTTCAGCCGGTCAGAGAAGATGACGTCTTCTTTACCCACAAGCGGTGGGATGGCCGCTTGATTGGCGCAAAAGCCGCTCTGGACATACATGGCGGCCTCCACGCCCTTGAATTCCGCCAACCGGCTCTCCAGCTCCAGGTGAAGCTTCTGGTTGCCGGCGATGGTGCGCACGGCGGCTGGGCCAACCCCCCATTCATCAATTGCCCTCTTAGCAGCTTCCTTAAGACGGGGGTCGTTAGCCAGTCCCAGATAGTTGTTGGTGCAGAAGTTTAACACTTTCTTGCCATCAACGATCATCCAGGCATCGGCTGCTGTCTCAATAACTCTGAAATTGATACGCAATCCCTGTTCTTCCAGGTTGGCCATATCTTCTTCGATAAAAGCCAGCTTATCCTTTGACATGTGTGTCTCTCTCCTCTCACTGATACTCAGAACGACTATTGAACGCCCACTTTACAACACACTACAAAGACCACTCTTTCCCTTTGTTCAAAATAGACTGCATGACCGCTGCCTGCGCATTCTGCAGCGCCTCTTGCATAGCCAGGCGAGCGGCAGCAGCATCCCGATGACGAAACGCTTCGAGGAGCTTGTGATGTTCTGTCAGCATCTCATCCGCGTTTTCTCGCAAGTCAAGGCGCAGGATCAACAGCCTGTACATTTGATTCAACAGATTGTCGACCACCTCTGCTATCCGGCGATTCCCGGTCGCCAGGGCGATTCGATAATGAAACATTCGGTTCTCTGCCAAAAATTTCTTGTAACTCTGGACATCGCCCACGATATAACGGCTGGTTAAACTCTCCAGGTAACTCAAGTCTTCGTCCGTGATCAACTGCGCAGCCAGTTCAGCCGATGCCGTCTCAACAATCAAGCGCAATTGAAACACATCTTCAATGTCTTTGATGGTAATACGAGAGACAAAATAGCCAATTCGGGGTAAGATTTCGATGAGGCCCTCGCGTTGCAGAACGTTCAGCGCGTCCCGAATGGGTGTTCTGCTGACACCGTACTCGCTGACCAATTTGTTGACATCCAGCTTCTCACCCGGATGATACACGCCGAGCAGGATGTCATTTCGAATTCTCTGGCAAATTCTCTCATTTAAAGAATCCACAGGTGTCGCGCTCACTTCTGTTGAGATGGACTGGTCCATCTGATATATCAACATTATATCATGAAACAGGGGGCTGTGTCAATAAGAGAAATTGTCCGCAAATTCGCTCACAAAAGACTTGACTTGTGTCAGAAACTGTGCTATAATGTACTTAAGTTCAAACAATGAACAAAAATTCATAGGCGATGACCGTCTGAACTTGTTCGAGGGTAAGGTTGTCAATGTTGATCGAGCATAGTCGTGTCAATTTCAAGGCCATTTCTTTTCGTTGTTTGAGTTTCTACTGTCTCCAAAAACTGATGTCCCCTTGAGGTCAGTTGCGCACCATTCCACCGTGCGCGGCTGGCCTTTATTATTTTATAGTGTCACTAAGGCGCACCGGTCGCCGCGGTACCCGAAAGATGGAGGGAGGTGATGCGGAAAAACTCTGCTGGTAACGGTGTCGTTGTGTTGTTCGTTTTGGCCGTTGTGACGTTGGATCTGTCGAATTGAGAGTCTATTGGTAAGGGAGGAAAGAAATGACTAGGAAGTTTATGCTGGTGGCAGCAGCGGTTGTCGTGCTGTCAATGCTGATTGTCCCGTTGGGCTACGCCGAGGAACCCCATCCGCTCAAGGGGCAGAAGATTGAGATGTCCATCGTGGGTATCGGCGGCTGGCTGCCGAGCCGACTCGGCGTGGACATGAGCCCCATGTTCGCCGAGTACGCCAAGGAGAAATACGGCTACGATGTGACCTTTACGTTCCAGGAAGCTCCGTTCTCTGCTCTGTTCCAGAAAGCCGCCGCGTCCCTGGCGACCAGGTCGCAGGAGTACAACCTGATCATCAGCGACAGCCAGTGGCTGGGCGCGTTTGCCGAACCAGGGTGGATCGTGAAGGTGAGTGACCTGATCAAGGAGCATCCGGAGCTTGACATCGAGTGGTACGACAAAGTGGTGGTTGACACCTACATGACCTACCCGGATGGTTCCGATCAGCTCTGGGGGCTGCCGGAGGAAGGTGACGTGATCGTGTTGTTTGTCCGTCAGGACCTGTTCTCCGACCCGAACGAGATAAAGGCCTTCAAGGAGAAGTACGGTTGGGACCTGCCCCAGACCTTCGAGGACTGGGAAGCAGTCACCATGGACAAATTCGAGAACATCGCCGAGTTCTTCACCCGCCCCGACAAGGACCTGTACGGCACGGCTATGCAGTATCAGAAAGAGTACGACTTCATGACCATGTACCTGTACCCGTTCATGTTCTCGTTGGGTGGTGACATCTGGAACCCTCAGACCCGTGAGGTGTGGGGTGTGCTCAACAGCGATGTCAATGCCAGGGCGATGGAATGGAACCGGAAGATGTTGAAGTTCCAGCCGCCCGGAGCTTTGAACTATGGTATCTCGGAAGAAGTGGACGCTTTCACCCAGGGCAAGGTTGCCACAGCCTTCCAGTGGGCGGCGGTCGGTCTGGTGATGATCCCGGAGGCTATGAAGGACAAAGTCATCGTTGTCCCGCCCCCGGCCTTCAAGCGCGACGATGGCTCGGTCCATCGTGTGTACTCGATCGGTGGTCAGCCATGGGTGATCAACGCCTTTAACGATGAAGCGCACATGCGTGTGGCGATTGACTTCCTGAAGTGGTGGTACAAACCGGAGATACAGCTCGAGTTTGCGAGGCGCGGCGGCAACCCGACCGACAAAGCGACCTTGACTTCCCCTGGCTTCGAGGACATCAACCCGTGGAACCGCGCCTACAAGTACATGCTGCAGTCTGATCGCGCTCGGGACTTCTGGCACGAGCCCAAGTACTCCGAGATGCTGGCTGTGCAGCAGGAAGGTTGGACTGCTTTCGCTGCCGGCGTGGTCAACGATGCAAAGAATACTCTGGACTGGATAGCCTGCGAGCAGCAGAAGATCCTGTACGAGGCCGGGCGTACGGAAGTAGCGCCGCCCGACGTTTGCAAGACCATTCAGCTCAACAAATAACCCAGTGCAGTGAGACATCAACTACCGGTGGGCGATTGCCCTGCCCACCGGTAGTTCTTAAATGAACCGGGCAATCCATAAGTGAATCTTCGTCCAAGTCTTCGTTGGGGGGAGGCTGTATCGTGAGTACCACAAGTGTCAGGGTACAAGAATACATCGTGAGAAGGCCGGCGTGGCACACCCGTATCCTGCGTTCGATTGAGGAATCGCGGTTGTTTTCCACGAGCCTGCTCACACCAGTGCTTCTGTTTTTCCTGATATGGAATGTCATCCCGTTGCTATGGATGGTAGGGTTGAGTTTCTACAATTATTCGCTGATCACCGGCAACCCCGAGAAATACGTCGGCTTCGGCAATTTTGTAGACATCTGGAGCAACATCAACATGTGGGCCAACTTCGGCAGGACGTTCCAATGGGTCTTCATCACTGTGCTGGTTGAGACAGTGCTTGGCGTCTTGCTTGGCCTGCTGTTCTGGGGCAGCACCGACCTGCCCGGCCGCCGCATTGCTTTGACTATGATCTTCACGCCTATGATCCTGGCGCCCGCATCGACTGGTACATTCTTTCGCCTAATCTACGAACCTACTTTTGGGGTCATCAACTATTTCATCAGCACATTATTTGGGACCAAGATTGACTTCCTCGGCGACCGGGCCTGGGCTTTCGGCGCCGTCGTCTTGGTTGACGTGTGGATGTGGACGCCCTTCATGATTCTGATCACCCTTGCCGCGCTAGGGGCCGTGCCCAAAGCGGAACTCGAAGCGGCCGAGGTGGACCGGATGCCGTGGTACAAACGCTTTTGGTACGTCATCTTGCCTCATGGCAAATTCATTCTGATGCTGGGCATCTTGCTGCGCACCATTGACTCGTTCAAAGTCATGGACCTGATCTATCTGATGACCAAGGGCGGCCCCGGCAACACCACCGAAACCATCGCCATCACGCTCTGGCGTAAGGCGTTCGAAGGTTTCACCATGGGGTGGTCGTCCGCACTGGCTGTCATTCTACTACTCACCGCTATCGCGTTTACGTCGGTTTATCTGTATATCCTGAACCTGACCAAGAGAGGTGCAGCATGAAACGAAGGACCTGGCGCAGGACCCTGTATCACATCGTCCTCTGGTTGGTCGCGCTCGTTTTCTTCTTGCCCGTCATCTGGATTGTGCTGGGAGCGTTCAAGACCAAGGACCAGTTGTTATCCACGCCGCCGACCTGGATTTTCGTTCCAACCCTGGCCAATTTTGTTGACCTGTTTACCCGCCCTAATGTCACCACTTACCTGATCACCAGCGTAATCATTTCTGTCTCGGCGGTGGCTATCGCCATTGTGGTCTCTTTTCTGGCGGCCTACTGTTTCTCACGCTATCAACCAAGGGGCACCAATTTCCTCATGTTTCTCCTGTTGTCGATGCGCATGGTACCGGCTGCGGCCGTAGTCGTGCCGGTGTACATGATGTACGTGGCATTCGGCTGGAAGGACACCTGGCTGGGCATGATCCTGTTCTACGCCATGTTCAGCATCCCGTTTTCGGTGTGGATTCTGAAAGGATTTGTCGACGGCGTCTCTCCGCGCTTCGACGAGACCGGCCTGGTCAATGGCGGTTCCCGGCTTCATGTGTTGTTCAAAGTCGTCTTGCCACAGGTGCGGCCCGGTTTGGTGGCTGCTTTCATCTTCAACCTGGTGTTCGTGTGGAACGAGTTCTTGTTCAACTACCTGATTGGCGGCCGCCGTACCACGATGGTGCCGGTGGCCCTGTCTACCTGGATGTACGCTCAGGCGGGCGTGGACTGGACATTTGTAGCCGCCCTCACTACCGTCTACATGTTGCCGCCGATTCTTATCGTGCTCTTCTTCCAGAAATATCTGTTGACTGGAATGACCTTTGGTACCGTGAGAGGTGAGGTATGACGCAGCAACCGAAGAAACCATTTGCCACCGTGATGCAGGGCGTGCTGATAGCCCTGCTGGTTCTCAGCTTGCTCCTCATCGCCCAACAAATCAGTTTCCAGATTTATCAGATTGGCCTGATTTTGCTGGGCGTCGCCGCCATCACTCAGATTGGCTTTGGTAATGTACCGCCAGAATCTGACTTTGCGACTTCGATAAAGTACCTGATTCTCTCGTATATCATTGTCGGCTCAGTATTCGTGCTGGGTATTCTCTTGGCGCCGACTTTGATACGCCTGGCGCGGGGGTGATGAAGTGTCCGCAATCGAATTTCGGGACGTAACGAAAGAATACCGCAGAAAGCCAGTGTTAGAAGGCTTGAATTTCGCGATTGAGGCCGGTACATTTACGGTCATTTTTGGGGCGCCGGGCTGTGGCAAGTCCGTGTTGTTGCGCCTGATGATCGGCCTGGAAAAGCCTACCTCAGGACATATCTTTATGCGCGATCAGGAGGTCACCAATGTCGCGCCCGGTGAACGCAACATCGGCTATGTGCCGCAGATGTTCGCCTTGTACCCACATTACAAAGTTTACGATAACATCGCCTATCCCCTCAATCTGATGGGTTTGCCGCACAGAGATGCCGATTCCATTGTCCGACAGGCAGCGGAGATGTTGCACATCACCCATTTGCTCCAGAAGTATCCCGATCAGTTGAGCGGTGGCGAGAAACAGCGCGTGGCGCTGGCGCGTGGCATCGTCAAACAGACCAACCTGTACGTGCTCGACGACCCTTTGACTGGCCTGGATTTCAAGCTGCGCGAACAGCTCTTCGATGACCTGCAGGCGACGCAAAGAGCGCTGAGAGCGACTTTTGTTTACACCACCTCCGACCCGTTGGAGGCGCTCATGCTGGCCGAACATATCATCGTCCTGGACGGCGGGCGCGTCATCGAGGCCGGCCCCCTGGGCCAGGTATATGCCGCTCCACAACATGCCCGCACGATGGAACTGCTCGGCTTCCCGACAGCCAATTTCCTCAAGGGGACAGTAGAAACCAGAGATGGACAGGTGTGGTGCAAGACCGCTTTGTTTGAATTCCGGCTAAATGGCGACCAGACATCCTCCGTGACCAAAGGACAAGAAGTGTCGGTCGCCGTCCGACCGCAGGCGCTCAAGCTCAATCCAGAGCAGGCGGAAGGCCTTTGCATCTTTCCGGCGCAGGTCGTCCTGCAGGAAGACCTGGGCGGCGAGCTGGTCGTCCACCTGGAGAGCGGCGGCCTCCATCTTCTGTCTGTCGTGCGACACGACCAGGCTCATCTCTTCTCCGACAGCGCAGTCCAGGTTGGAATTGACGGGACAGAGTGTGTGCTCTATGCGCCGGAAAGCGGCCAGAGAATTGGGCAAGGAGCAAAGTGAACTATGAGTGAAGTTCGCCTGGAAAATCTGCGTAAGGAATTCAAAGAAGTTGTAGCGGTCAGGGACGTCTCCATCACTTTTCCTGACGCGCAGGTTACGTGCCTGTTAGGTCCATCTGGCTGCGGCAAAACTACTCTGCTGCGCATGATCGCGGGCCTGGAGACCCCAACCTCTGGCGACATCTATTTCGGAAAACAGCGAGTGACCGACCTGTCGCCGAGCAAGCGCGATATTGGCATGGTCTTCCAATATCCCGTCGTCTATCGGGGGACGACAGTATATAACAACATAGAACTGCCCTTGCTTAGCCAAAAGCTTTCCGAAGCCGAACGACGGAAGCGAGTGCAAGAGGTTATAGAGATTTTGGGTTTGCAGGAAGTCGCTCAATGGGACACCTCGATGTTGGACACGGGCACCCGCCAGAAGGTCGCGGTGGCCCGCACGGTAGCCCGCCAGCCGGACATCATCATGTTCGATGAACCGCTGACGAACGTTGACGTCGAGACCAAAGTGCAGCTCAAGCAAGCGCTTAAAGAGCTGACTGCCCAGCTCAAGAAAACGGTGATCTACGTCACCCACGACCAGACCGATGCCATGACCCTGGCCGATCAGATCGCCCTGATGCGAGATGGGGTCATTGTGCAGCGAGACGCCCCCCGAACCCTGTATAACTACCCCAATGATGTGTTTGGCGGATGGTTCTTGGGCAACCCCGGCATGAATTTCTTCGAGCACGATGTCGAACCTATGGGGGATGTCGCCCGTTTGGTCTCCCCTCTTTTCCCAAGTCCGATGATGCTCTCCGGCGTGGGCGATAACCGAAAAGTCACCATAGGCATTCGCCCGGAGTGCGTCCGTGTAAGCTCCAAGCAGGAGCCCGGCATGGTGTATGGGGAGCTCGACCGCAAGTCAATAGTTGTCGGCGGCCAATACCTGCTCGCCATCAAGATCGGCGAGTTGCTCCTGAAGGCCAAAGTGGAACAGGAAATTGGATTCGGTCTAAGCAATGGCCTGTGGGTCGAATGCCCCTTGAACTGGGTCATGGTCTTCGGAGCAGCAGGGCAGCGTCTTGAGGGAGTCAAATTAGTCCCGGAACAGCCCTAAACAATTCACCTGAAATGCTGTGCAGAACCGAGGAAATGTCATCTCATCTGTTTTTAGGGAAGAATTAAATCAAACAGCGGGAGGTAACTTCTCATGGCCAAAGTAGTGAGTCTTGGGATTCACATTGCGGACATTTTGGGCCGCCACGTGCCCTACATCCCGGAAGGGCAAGGCGTGCTACTCCTGGATGAAATCCGGATCACCGTGGCCGGCACGGCTGCCGGCACGGCAGTTGACCTGGCTAAGCTGGGCGCTGAGGTCTACGCGATGGGCGCCATCGGCGAAGACGGATTGGGCGATTTTGTCGTCAACACCATGCAGTCTTATGGTATCCACACCGAAGGACTGGTGCGCAAGAAAGGCGTCCAGACATCCGCCACGATGCTGCCCATTCGGCCCAACGGCGAACGGCCGGCGTTACACGTGATCGGGGCCAACGGGGAGCTGTCCTATGAAGACATCAATTTCGATATCATTGCCCAGGCCGATTTCTTGCACATGGGCGGCGCGACACTTCTTCCCAAGCTAGATGGCCAACCGATGGCGGATGTCCTCAAGTTTGCGAAAGAGCATGGCCTGACCACTACGTTTGATCAGGTTTTGGTCAAGAAGCCGAACCTCATCGACATCTATAGCCCGTGCTTGCCCTACGTTGATTACTTCATGCCCGGCTTCGAAGAAGCTCAGGTCATTTGTGGCTTGACCAATCGCCTGGATGTCATCAAGTTCTTCCTGGACCGCGGCGCCAAACACACGGTGTTCAAAATGGGCGGCCAGGGCAGCAGCATCGCATGGTACAACAGCCACGGCACGTTGGAAGAAATCCGTCTTCCAGTCTTTAAGGTGCCTGTTGTGGACTCTACAGGCTGCGGCGATGCGTATTGCGCTGGTTTCATCATAGGACTGTCTTTGGGCTGGGACCTGGAGAAAGCCGGCCTGCTGGGCACCGCGTGTGCGGCGCTGGTCATCACTGGCTTGGGTTCAGACGCCGGCATTGTCAATCTGGAGCAAACCATAGAATTTATGAACGCCGCGGAACGGTTGCCGATCCAAGATTAAGTCCCGCGGACGTAGATGCCTTGCAGATGGAGGAGGTTGGTCCGATGAAAAAATTCATCAATGACCCGTATGATGTTGTAGACGAGATGTTGGAAGGGTTTCTGGCGGTCAACAGCAAATATGTACGCTTGCTGGACACAGCGCGAACCGTCGTCCGCGTCGATGCGCCCATCTCTGGTAAGGTCGGCGTCGTCACAGGCGGTGGATCGGGCCACAAGCCAGCATTTATCGGTTTCATTGGCAAGGGGATGCTGGACGCCGTAGCCGTCGGCGAGATCTTCACCTCTCCGCCGCCTAACGCCGTGTTCGAGGCAGCCAAGGCGGTGAATGGCGGCCAGGGAGTCCTCTTTCTGTTGGGCAACTATGCCGGCGATGTGATGAATTTCCAACTGGCAGCCGAAATGGCGCGAGCCGAAGGCATACCGGTTGAACAAGTCATTGCCACCGATGATGTCGCTTCCGCTCCAAAAGATAGGATTGCCAACCGGCGAGGGGTGGTCGGTGAGTTTCTTGCCTGGAAGTGCGTAGGGGCCAAAGCCGAATCAGGCGGGACTCTGGCCGAGTGCAAGGCTGTCGCCGAAAAAGTGAACAACCACACCCGCACTTTTGGGGTAGCCATCGAGCCGTGTACGGTACCGGCCAAAGGTGTGCCAACCTTCACGCTGGCCGAGGACGAGATGGAATATGGCGTTGGCCACCACGGCGAAGCAGGCGTCGCCAGAATCAAAATGATGTCCGCCGATGCTGTTACCGAGAAGATTACCAACGAAATTCTCAATGACATGCCCCTACAAGCCGGCGATGAGGTGGCCGTTTTGATCAACGGACTTGGCGCTACGCCTC
Organism: Anaerolineae bacterium; assembly: GCA_034435095.1. Lineage (GTDB taxonomy): Bacteria > Chloroflexota > Anaerolineae > DAOTYC01 > DAOTYC01 > DAOTYC01. Next base: position 13,685 of record DAOTYC010000231.1, read on the forward strand.
AACTGGAGCTGTACATCGTCTATCGCAAGGTCAAACAGATTTTGGACGCGAAAGGCATTGTGGCTGCCCGTTCTCTTGTGGGAGAGTTTTTCACTGCTCTGGAGATGGCTGGTTTCTCCGTCACGCTCATGAAGCTGGACGCCGAATTGAAGTCGTTGTTGGATGCGCCTGCCGATACACCGGCTTTCAAGCAATTCTGACAAGGAGCCTCAGACAAGTCATGGATACAATTGGTTCGGCTCAAATGATCAAAATCATCGGCTATATGTGCGACTCCATCGAGGAACAGAAGGATTACCTCTCGGAGTTGGACGGCGCAATCGGCGACGGAGACCACGGGGTCAATATGGCCAAATGTTTCCGCCAGATCAAAGCCAAGCTTCCGGCAAGCGAGGGCAAGGACGTGGGCGCCATTCTGAAAGACACCGGCATGGTCGTGCTCAACTCGGTTGGAGGCGCTATGGGCGCGCTGTATGGCACCATGTTCCTGCGGCTGGCGCAAGAAGCGGCCGGCAAAATGGAGATCACCCTGACAGACCTGGTGCGCATGTTCAAGGCGGCGGAGAAGGGTATCCGTGAGTTGGGCAAGGCAGAAGTCGGCGACAAAACGTTACTGGACACCGTCGCGCCCGCCGTCGCCGCTCTGGAAAAGGCTGAACAGGAGGGCAAATCTCTCCAGGATGCCCTGTCCGACTTCGAGCAGGCCGCTAAGAAAGGAATGGAATCAACCCGCGACTTAATGGCTAAGGTAGGAAGGGCCAGCCGGCTGGGAGAACGCACCATCGGACACCAGGACGCTGGCGCCACATCGTGCTATTTCATCCTCCGTGCCTTTTCGGAGGGGATCAAGCAATAGGCTGCCTGCCACTTACCCAAGGAGGTATATAGTTTATGGAACGTGAGAAGATGAGGTTAGTGATTGGTTCTGACCATTTTGGTTTGCCCCTTAAGAACGTCATACGCGACCATGTGCGCGAAAAAGGCTACAGCATTGATGACTGGGGCGTCAACACGGATGATCCTGTTGACTACCCGGATGTAGGCGCAGCCGTGGCCGAGCTGATCGCCAGGGGAGAATATGACCGCGGCATCCTGATCTGTGGCACGGGGGCCGGCATGGCTATCGTTGCGAACAAAGTTCCAGGCGTCCGCGCCGTCTGTGTCAACGACCCTTACACTGCCGAACGGGCGGTCGCCAGCAATAACGCGCAAATCCTCACCATGGGCAGCCTGGTGGTTGGGCCCAGCACGGCCAAGAAACTGGTTGATATTTGGTTGGAGAGCGAATTTCAGGGTGGACGCTCTGCCCCCAAAGTAGCCAAGATTGACCAGTTGGACGCGAAGTACAGAAAATCTTAACCAGAATTGGGTTCAGCTCGAGTTCACAGCATAACAGACAGGAGGAAGATAACAATGGCGCGACCAATCTGTATGTACACCGGCCAATGGGCCGATATGCCCCTGGAGACCCTGTTGAGCAAAATGAAAGAATGGGGTTTCGACGGAGTTGAACTCGCCTGTGCGGCGGACCATTTCGATGTAGTCAAAGCGCTCGAAGACGACAGCTACATCCCAGCCAAGAAAGCCCTGCTGGAGAAATATGGACTCAAGGTCTTCTGTGTGACATCCCATCTCGTCGGCCAGTGCGTGTGCGATGACCCAATAGACGAGCGTCATCGGCGCATCCTGCCGCCGGAAGTCTGGGGAGATGGAGAGCCGGAGGGCGTCCGACAACGCGCCGCCGAACGCATGAAATTGACCGGGCAGGCAGCAGCGAAACTAGGGGTAGATTTGGTCGTTGGCTTCAGCGGTTCAAAAATCTGGCATACGGTCGCGGGCTTCCCTCCTGTGCCGCCGGAGATGATCGAAGGCGGCTACCAAGATTTTGCCGACCGCTGGAATCCCATCCTGGACGAATTTGAGAAAGTCGGTGTGCGATTTGCGTTGGAAGTGCATCCTGCGGAAATCGCCTACGATTGGTGGACGGCCCATCGTGTCCTGGAGGTGGTCAACTATCGCCCGGCGTTTGGCTTCAATCTGGACCCCAGCCATCTCCATTGGCAAATGGTTGACCCTGAAGCGTTTATCTACGAATTCGGCAAATATATCTATCATTTCCATGTCAAGGACGCGATTCGAGTTTTGAACGGCCGGAATGGGATTTTGTCGTCTCATCTGGCCTTTGGCGATTACCGCCGGGGCTGGAATTTTGTTTCGCCGGGGCGCGGTGGCATCAATTTTGAGCGACTGTTCCGTGCCTTGAATGCAGTGGGCTACCAGGGGCCACTGTCAGTCGAGTGGGAAGACAACGGCATGGACCGAGAACAGGGCGCGCCGGAAGCGGTTGCCATGATCCGGCGGCTCGACCTGACCCCTTCACAGGTTCGATTCGATGCAGCTTATGAGGCCAAGTAGGCCAGAACGGAGGACAATATGGCTGGAGAGACCGGCTTTACCACAATGGCAGGCGCCAAAGCGACTGCCAGTATCCCCGAAATTGGTGTAGGAATGTTGGGCTATGCCTTTATGGGCAAGGCCCACACCAACGCTTACAAGAAAATTCCGTACATGATGTATCCCCCACCGGCTATGCCGCGTCTGGTCGCTATCTGCGGGCGCAATGAAGACGCAGTGAGTGAAGCGGCCCGTCGCTATGGCTACGAGACGTATTATACCGACTGGCACCAGTTGGTCGAAGACGAGCGCATCCAGCTCTTTGACAACGGAGGCCCGAACAACCTTCACGCCGAACCGACCATCGCTGCCGCCCAGGCGGGGAAACATGTCTTCTGCGAGAAACCTCTGGGACGCACGGCGGCGGAGGCCAAAGAGATGTGGGACGCTGCTGAAAAAGCTGGGGTCAAGCACATGGCTGCCTTTAACTACCGCTTCATCCCGGCTATCCGTCAGGCGCGTCTCCTGATCGAACAGGGGGCTTTGGGCCGCATCTATCATTGCCGGGCGGCCTACATGCAGGAATGGATTATGCCTCACTATGGCACCCCCAAAATCTGGCGACTGGACAAAGATGTGGCCGGCAGCGGCGCGCTGGGCGACCTGGGAGCACACATTATTGACCTGTGCCATTTCCTGGTGGGCGGGATCAAATCGGTCAGCGCCATGATGCGAACTTTTATCCCAGAACGGCCCGTTCCGGCTGGGGGCATGGCTAAGGTAGATGTTGACGACGCCTTTGTCGCCGCTGTCGAATTCGAGGGCGGGGCAATTGGCACGCTGGAGGCTACCCGTTTCGCGGCCGGCCGTAAGAACTACGAGGTGCTGGAAATAAACGGCGAGAAGGGCAGCATTCACTTCAACCTCGAAGACATGAACCGCTTGCAGGTCTTCTGGGTGGACGATGAGCCGCGTGAGACGCAAGGCTTCCACAATGTCCTGGTGACAGAGGCCTATCACCCGTGGTGGGAGAACTGGTGGCCGCACGGCCACATCATCGGCTGGGAACACCTGTTCGTTCACGAACTGTACCACTTCCTGGATTGCATCGTAAACGACAAGAACGTCGCCCCGTATGGCGCGACATTTGAGGATGGCTATCGCGCTGCGGTCGTGTGTGACGCGATTGCCCAGTCGGCGGCTACCAGAAAACAGGTTGACGTCAAGTACT
>DAOTYC010000232.1:0-14005 GCA_034435095.1 Anaerolineae bacterium
CGACCTACAGGGCTCAGAATGACGGGCGGGAAGCCGTCATGCTGAGCCGAAGCCCTGAGCCGAAGCGAAGGGGCAGCGAAGCATCTGCCGCAGGCGAAGCATCTCGCGCTGGCAGGGGTTGAGATTCTTCGGCGCTGGCGCGCCTCAGAATGACGGGACAGGGCGGCGTTTCTTCCCCCAATGAGCGGCGCGCCCGCGCGCCGTGGGGGAGCTCAGAATGACGCGATGGGCCGCGCTCAGGAAACCGGCCCTACGGCTCTGGATGCACCCTTCTTGTAAAGAGTTTTTGACATACCAGGCGAACTGTAGTACAATATGCCCCGCTGCTGCAAAGAGAACTTTGCAAGGTCTGCCTATCGTACATATTGACGAGTCACGAAACGAAGGAGCGGAATCACTATGACGCAGGCTGAGCCTGAAGGCCCCCCTCGTTTGCCCTGGAAAATCCCTGTGGTGGTGTTTGCCGTGATGGTCGTGCTGTTTGCGGCTCTCTTCGCCCTGCAGAGCATGACCATGAGCGCGCTGGCCGGCGAGGACATCCACTTCAACCATCAGAAGCACGTCGCGGCGGGCACGCAGTGCGTGTTCTGTCACACCGGCGTCATGAACGGCCCCATCGCCGGCATCCCATCCATGCAGAAGTGCATGGGTTGCCACCAGAGCGTGGTGGTCGCCAGCAAGAAAGGCCAGGCTGACGTCCAAAAGCTGGTCTCCGCCTGGGAACAGGGCCGCGCCCTGCGCTGGCTGAAGCGGTTCGATCAGCCAGATTTCGTGGCCTTCAACCATCGGCCGCATATCGCCGCCGGGGTGGCCTGCGAGCGCTGCCACGGCAACATCGGCGAGATGACCATCGTATCGCCGCCCTATCGCATCAACATGGGCTTTTGCCTGAGCTGTCACCGTCAACAATCGCCCGAAAAGCAACAACGCTTGATCGGTTGCGCTACCTGTCATAAGTGAGGGCTTGCATGTCGTCAGAATGGACACGCCGAAGATTCTTGAAAGTCGGTGCGCTGGCTACGGCGGCCACCGTCATGAGCGGCTGCACGGTCAATTTGCAGCGGGCCGAGTACCTGGAGTCCTACGTCAAGCCGCCGGAGGAGGGGCTGCCGGGTGAGCACCTGTGGTATGCCAGCACCTGTCGCCAGTGTCCGGCCGGCTGCGGCGTTATCGTGCGCGTCAGCAATGGCAGGGCGCGCAAGATAGAGGGCAACCCCCTCCACCCGCTGAACCGCGGCAGGCTGTGCGCGCGCGGTCAGGCCGCCTTGCAGGAGCTCTACGACCCCGACCGGCTGCGCAATGCCGTGAAGCAGTTCGGCGGACGCGGTTCGGCGCAGTTCGCGCCTATTTACTGGGAAGAGGCATTGCAGACGTTGGGCAGCGCGCTGGCGCAGGCTGCGCCGGGTGGCGTGGCTTTCCTGGCCGGCAACGCCTCGTCACACCTGGCGTGGGTCGCCAACCGCTTCCTGGAAACGCTGGGGCACCCGCCGCTGCTATCATACAGCCTGGGCGATGAGATGGAAGGGCGCGCCGCGCTGGCGGAAGCCGGCCGCGACCTGTTTGGCGCGCCGGTGCTGCCCCTCTACGACATCGCCCAGGCCGACGTGGTCTTTTCGTTCGGGGCCAATTTCCTGGAGACGTGGCTCTCGCCGGTGGCCTACAGCCGGGCCTACGCCCAGATGCGCCGCGGCGAGTTCGGCAGGCGCGGCTATGTCGTCCAGTTCGAATCGCGCTGCTCCAGCACCGCGGCCTCTGCCGATGAGTGGGTGCGCGTCAAGCCGGGCGCCGAAGGACTGGCCGCCCTGGCCCTGGGCCGCCTCATCGCCGAGAACGGACACGCCGAAGGCGAAGCGCTCAGGCTCTACGGGCGCATCAGCGTCGGCGAGATGTCCGAAGCGTGTGGCGTGCCCGTCGAAGAGCTGGAGCGATTGGCCCGTTTGTTCGCCTCAGCGCCGAAGCCGGTCGCCATGGCCGGCGGCGCGCTGGCCGGCTATCAGAACACGGCCGCGGCAGTGCGGGCCGTCCACGCGCTGAACTGGCTGAGAGGCCGCTTCGGCGAGCCAGGCGGCGTCTACCTGCCAGCGCGGATGGACGCCGCGGAATTTCCGGTGGTCGAGCCGGCTGCCTTCGAGCGGGTGGCCCAACTGATAGACGACATGCAGGCGGGCAAAATCCGCGTCCTGCTGATCCACAGCGGCAATCCCGTGTTCGAGCTGCCGCTGGCAAGCGAATTTCAGGCGGCGATGAAGAACGTCTCTCTCGTGGTGTCGTTCAGCCCGGCGGTGGACGAGACAGCGGTGCAGGCCGACCTGGTCTTGCCAGACCACACCAACCTGGAAGGGTGGGGCTACCATGTCGCGCCGCACGCCGACCGGCGCATCGTCAGCGGGCAACAGCCGGTGATGCGCCCGCTGTACGACACGCGGGCCACGGCCGATGTTTTGCTGGCCCTGGCCCAGATGTTTGGTGGGCAGTTGGCCGCGGCCCTGCCGTGGCGCAACGAGGCCGATTTCCTGAAGGAGATGGCCAGCCGCTTGTCCGGCGATGGCAATGCCTGGGCGGCCTGGCGTCAGCGCGGCGGCTGGTGGACCGAATCGCCGGAGCCGCAGACGCCGCCCGCCCCGACATTCAACGAGCCGCTCACGCCCGTCGGCCCGACGTTCACCGGCAGCCCGGTGCAATATCCCCTGTATCTCTATCCGTACCTTTCGGTTGGATTATACGATGGCCGCGGAGCGAACAAGTCGTGGTTGCAGGAACTGGCCGACCCGATGACGACGGTCATGTGGCAGACGTGGGTCGAAATGCACCCGGAGACGGCGCGCGGCCTGGGGCTGAAAGACGGCGACGTGGTGAGGATCGTCTCCGGCGCGGGCGAGGCCGAGGCACTGGTCTACACGTCGCCGGGCATCGGTGAAGGTGTCGTGGCGATGCCGTTGGGGCGCGGCCACGAGCAATACGGCCGCTTTGCCAGGGGGCACGGCGCGAACCCGGCGCGGCTGATCATGACGGCGCAGGAGGGTCAGGCGGCGGCCCGGGCCGGGCTGGCTACCAGGTCAACGCGGGTGCGCCTGATTCCGGTCGGCACCTGGCGCCGGTTGGCGCAGTTGGGCGACCGCGAGGGCGTGGCCTATTTACAGGGCGAACGCAAGCATTGATAGCCGGCCCGACCTGTCATTGCGAGGAGCCCGCCGGGCGACGCAGCAATGTAGCGTAGCCCCTTGTGGGCGTAACGGGCACAAGGCCCTATGCTACGGCCTGGCGTGCCGGGCGAGATTGCTTCGCTTGGCTCGCAATGACCGGGCTGTCGTTGCGAGGAGCCCGCGGGGCGACGCAGCAATGTGGCGTAGCCCCTTGTGGGCATAACGGGCGCAAGGCCCTATGCTACGGCCTGGCGTGCCGGGCGAGATTGCTTCGCTTCGCTCGCAATGACCGGGCAGGCGGCAGGTTTGGAAACCTGCCCGACGGCAACTCCCTCTCCTGGCAGGAGAGGGGCAGGGGCGAGGCCCCAGATCAAGAAGAGGTGTTTTGGGTATGGCAGAGGCAAAAGGAGACAGTCACAGATGGGGCATGGTCGTTGACCTCGACCTGTGCATCGGCTGCGGGGCGTGCGTGGTGGCCTGTTACGCCGAAAACAACGTGCCGACCGTGGGCGTGGAAGAAGTCAGCATGAGGCGTTCGATGACCTGGCTGCGCATCGAACGCCATTGGAAGGGCGAATACCCTCACCTGCGGGCCGATTTCGTGCCCATGATGTGCCAGCACTGCCAGGCCGCACCGTGCGAGCCGGTCTGCCCGATGTACGCCGCCGTCCACGACCAGAACGATCACCTCAACGTGCAGGTCTACAACCGCTGCGTCGGCACCCGCTACTGTGCGCTCAACTGCCCCTATCAGATGCGCGTGTTCAACTGGTTCAACCCCTATTTCCCCGAGCCGCTGAACAACCAGCTGAACCCGGATGTCACCGTGCGCAAAAGGGGCATCATGGAGAAGTGCACCTTCTGCATTCAGCGCATCCATCGGGCACGCGACGCGGCCAAAGCCGAACTGCGCGCCATACGCGATGGCGAAGTGCAGCCGGCGTGTGTGCAGACCTGCCCCACGGAGGCACTGGTCTTCGGCGACCTGGATGATCCGCACAGCCGCGTGGCGCGACTGGCACGCAGCCCGCGCGCGTTTGTGTTGCTGGAAGAACTGGGCACTGAACCGTCCGTTTTTTACCTGAAGCGAGGTGGCAGCCATGTCGTTTGAGATGACCGTTCCCCGCCCGCTGGGCCGCCAGGATGATGGCGCCGCGCACGATGTCGCCCTGTCCCATGAGGAGGAACTCCGCCGCCGCCATCTGATGATGGACCCACGGCCGCAGGGCGAAATGAGCCAGATGGTCATGGACTCGATGAAACGCACCGGCGTGGAGTTCTGGGTTGTGATGGCGGTGTTGGCCGTGATCGCGCTGGTCGGCTTCCTGGGCACCTGGCTGTATCAGATTCACTTCGGGCTGGGCATCACCGGCCTGCAGCGGCCCGTCTTCTGGGGGATTTACATCACCGGCTTCGTGTTCTGGATCGGCATCAGCCACTCCGGCACATTCGTCTCGGCCATCCTGCGCGTCTTCAAGGTGGAATGGCGGCGTTCGATCACGCGCGCGTCCGAGATGATGACCTCGATGTCGTTGCTGGTGGCCGTCGCGTTTCTGGGCATTGACATCGGGCGAACCTGGCGCGGCTATTGGATCATCCCCTATCCGAACCAGCGCACGCTGTGGCCGAATTTCCACTCGCCGTTCCTGTGGGACGCCATGGCCATCACCTCATACCTGGTGGGCAGCACCCTGTACCTGTTCCTGCCGCTGATCCCTGACCTGGCGATGGCCCGCGACCGCTCGGTTGGGTGGCGACACAGGCTCTACCGCATCCTGTCGCTGGGCTGGCGGGGCACCGAAGCCGAGTGGCGCAACCTGCAGATGGCGATCACCATCTTCGCCTTTGCCATCATACCGGTCATGTTCTCCGTGCACACGATCGTCTCGTGGGACTTCGCCATGACGCGGGTGATCGGCTGGCGCAGCTCCATCTTTGCGCCCTACTTCGTCGTCGGCGCGATCTATTCCGGCGTGTCGGCGGTGGTCAACATCCTGTTCCTGGTGCGCTGGAACATGAAGCTGGACTACTTCGTGCGCGAGGAGCACTTCGAGGCGTTCGGCAAGCTCATGCTCATCCTGTCGTTCGGCTGGACCTACTTCTTCTTCGCCGACCTGCTCACGGAGTGGTACGGCGGCGAAGCCATCGGGCACGAGATTCTCGCCATTCAGTTTCACGGCCAGATGCAGCCGTTCTGGTACATCATGGTGCTGTGCAACATCGTCATCCCCTGGTTGACCCTGTGGCATCCGAAAGTCCGCCGCACGCCCATCGTGTTGTTCTTCATTGCGCTGGGGGTCAATATCGGCATGTATCTGGAGCGGTACATCATTGTGACCGGCTTCCTGCGGCGCAACCGGCTGCCGTTCAATTGGGGCGAGTACGCGCCTTCGGTGGCCGAAGCCATGATCGGCATCGGCTCGGTGGCCCTGTTCCTGTTGCTGTACGGCCTGTTCTCGCGGGTGGTGCCGATGATCCCGGTCTGGGAAGTGCGCGAGGGCCAGTTGGCCCATGCCCTGCGCCGATTCGGCCGCACCAAAGTGACATCGGTCAGTGAGTTGGAGTGAAGCGATGACTGAAGCGACGGTTATGAAGGGGGCGTTTGAGGACCTGGACCGGGCGGCGGATGCGCTCGACGGCCTGCGACAGGCGGGCATCCCCGACAGAGACATTACGGTTCTGTCGAGCATTCCCTACTCGCCTGAAGCGTTGGGGCGACCTCACGTGGACACCCGCCTGCCGGTCATCAGCGTCGTGAGCGCGATGATCGGTTTCGGCGTGGGGGCTTTCTACACGGTGGGCACGCCCAACCTCTATCCGGTCATGGTGGGCGGGCAGCCTTTTGTGCCACCGCCGCCCACGGCTGTGCTGCTCTATGAGTTCACCATGTTGTTTCTGATCATCGGGACATTTCTGGGCGTGTTGTGGATCAATCTCTTCCCCGCCTATGGCGCCGTACACTACGACCAACGCCTGACCGACGGGCGGATTGCCCTGCTGGTCTCGTGTCGCCCGGAACAGCGGGAGGCCGTCCGGGCGGTGCTCCAGGCGCAGGGAGCGGAAGACATCGAGGAATCGGAACGGAGGCCGCTGTGATTCGCCGCATGTTGATTACACTGGTGATTTTCGCCATCCCGGCGCTGGTGATCTTGCTGTTCTCCTACGATGTGATCGGGGTGGACTTCGACAGCTTCATGGAGAATCAGCCTTCGATCAAATACGAAGAGGGGCCGCATCTCCTGACGCCGCTCGACGCCATCCCGGCGTCGAGGCCACTCTACGCCGCCGGGATGGGCATGCAGAACCCCGTGCGGGCCGACGAGGTGTCGCTGCAACGCGGCCGCATCCTGTTCGGGCTGCACTGTGCCGTCTGTCATGGCCCGAACGGGCAGGGGAATGGCCCAGTGACCGCATTTTGGAGCGCAACGGCTCGCCCGGTCGCCAACCTGATGACTGAGCGGGCAAGGCAATATACCGACGACGTCATCTACACGTTCATCTCGCAGGGCATCGGGGCGATGCCGCCGTTGCGGGAGAACCTGGATGAGCGCCAACGGTGGGATGTGATCAACTACCTGCGTTCGCTGCAATCTCAGGCGCAGTGAACGGGCTTTGACAGGGGGAGAAAGAAACGAGGGTATGTATCATCGAACTGTGTTGATGGTGGTCTGTGTCGGCTTCATGTTGGTCGGGTGCGCCAGCCCGCAGCCTCTGCCGATGGCGCCGACGCCCATTCCGACGTTGATTGCGGCGACCTTGCCTGCCGCGCCGATGCCACCGCTGCCGTCCGGCGGCGCGCTGGCCCTGATGGCGCCGCAGCCAACGGCCGCTCCGGCAGCGGGCGGCGGGGATGCGGCCCTGGGGCAGCAGGTCTTTGAAACGTACTGCAAGGCCTGCCACCGGCTGACCGACGAAAAAATAGTTGGGCCCGGCCTGGCGGGGCTGTTCGAGCGTATGCCGAACATCCCCAACGGCAAGCCTTTCAGCGAGGAAAACCTGATCGCCTGGATCAGATCGGGCGGCGGAGCGATGCCGGGCTTCCCCAGCCTGACCGACGCCGAGCTCAACGCGGTCATCAGCTATCTGAAGGTAGCGACCGCCACACAGAAGCAAACCGAACCTGCGCCAACCGAACAGATGACCGCCGCAGCGACCGAGAGTCCAACGGTCAGCACGACGGGTGAGCCAGCCGCCACCGATACACCGACGCAGGAAGCCACTGTTCCCGCCGCTGAAGCGACGCCATAGGAGAGTGACATGGACGGAGTGGTGCAACCTGATGAATTGCGGCAAAACGATGGCAAAGAGGGACGCCCGGCCTACGTGGCCTATCAGGGCAAGGTCTACGACGTGTCGGGCAGCAAAATGTGGCGCGGCGGCGTACACGTCCGCCGCCACAACGCCGGCCAGGACCTGACCGAAGCTCTGTCCGCTGCGCCGCATGACGCCAGCGTGTTCGAGCGGGTGACGTTGGTCGGCGAGCTGGCGCCCGCCCCGCCACAGGAGGCCGCTGAGGAGGAAATACCGGCCTGGCTGGATTGGTTGCTGGACCGCCACCCGCACAATATCTCGGTGCATTTTCCCATCGCCTACGGCGCAGCGGTGCTCGTGTTGCTCATTTTGAATTTTCTCACCGGCCAGGAAGGCTTCGAGACGGCCAGCTACTACATGCTGTGGGGGGCGGTGGGCATGGCCCCGGTGGCGATGGTGCTGGGCGTCATGGCGTGGAGCTTCAGCTACCGGCGGGTGATTACCGCGCCGTTCATGGGCAAGATCGTGCTGTCCATCGCGCTGCTGATCGTCGGCGTGGTCGCCCTGACCTTGCGTGTGTCCAATGCGGGCATCTTTCTGACGCCCGCCGAACCGATGCGTTGGGTCTATTTTGGGCTGGTGGTGGTCATCGTGCTGTTGGTGTCCGGGCTGGGCTGGTTGGGAGACATCATCATGTATGGGAAATGACCGGATGGGTGTCAGGTCGCTGTTTTTGCACTTGAGACTCAACTGGCATATCATGTTGATGCCCATCTTCCTGTGGGGGTTCTTCCTCTCAGGCGGGGCGATTGGTTACAAGTTCTGGCTGGGTTTGTTCGTTTTCCATGTGCTGTTCTATGGCGGCTCAACGTCCTTCAATTCGTATTACGATCAGGACGAAGGCCCCATCGGCGGCCTGTGGAACCCGCCGCGGCCAACGCGGGCCCTGTTGTATTTTTCGCTGGCGATACAGGCCGTCGGCCTGATCCTGGTGGCGGCGTTTATCAATACGCCGCTGCTGGTCCTGTCGCTGATCATGTTCGCGCTGAGCACGGCCTATTCCCATCCGGCGGTGCGCCTGAAGGCCCATCCGTGGGCCAGCCTGCTGACCGTCTCGGTGGGTCAGGGGGTCGGCGGGACGCTGGCGGGCTGGCTGTGCGGCCAGGACGACTGGACGACGCTGTGGAGCGTCAGGGCCGGGCTGGGTGTGCTGGTGGCGACGCTGATTACGACCGGCTTTTATCCGCTGACCCAGATTTATCAGCGGGCTGAGGACGCCCGCCGGGGGGACATGACATTTGCCGTGCGCTGGGGCGCGCGTTGCTTTCCGTTTGCGATAGGCTGTCTGACCGCGGCAGCAGGGGCGGCCGGCCTGCTCATCGGGCGATATTACAGCCTGTGGGAAGGGGTGGCCGTTGGCCTGGCCCTGCTGGGGCTGGCCGGCCTGGTGTACGACTGGCAGCGGCATTTCGAGGAGGGCCAGGTGCGGCAGAACTACGTGCGCATGATGCGGGTGGGCTATGTGATGGGCATCGGCCTGCTGGCTTATGTGACGTGGCATCTCGTCCGCGCCGGCTAGGTGGGGCATGTGCGATGGGGCCATGCTGAGGCGCGAAGAACAACGGCTGGGCAGGAGGGCACGGATAGAGGGCCTGCATCGTGGGCTGATCCGTCATATCCCGCGCAACGGCTGTTCTCGCCAGGGCGCACTGATCTACCAGGTTGAATGGGACGGGTCTCTGACCCGGGAGGTTGAAAGTCGTGAACTTCAAATACCGTGAGGTCCTTTGCATTGTTCTGATAGCTGCCTTCATCATCCTGGGCGGCCTGTTGATCGGGATGCAGATGTATCGGCATTTCCTGCCCCAGGCCGCCTCGTGGGAATCCGTGGCCTACGACAATCTGTTCCGGTTCACGGTGTCCATCGCCGCCATGATCTTCCTGCTGGTGCAGGGCATGTTGATCTTCATCATCGTGCGCTTTCGGCGCAGGCCCGACGACGTGGGCGATGGGCCGCCCATCCACGGCAACACCACGCTGGAAGCGGTCTGGACGATCATCCCGGCGGTCATCGTGACCGTGCTGGCTTTCTACAGCTACGATGTCTTGAAGATCGTCGAGCTGCCGTATGACCGCCTGAGCTCGTGGTTCTGCGGCCCGCTGACGCCAGCGCAGGTACTGGCCGAGCCAATCAGCGGCGGCGATGTGGTGGTTGATGTCATCGGCTATCAGTTCTACTGGGAATTCCGCTATCCACAATACGGCAACGCGACGAGCACCGAGATGCACGTGCCGGTTGACGAGTTTGTGCTCCTGCGCCTGACATCGAATGAGGTTATCCACTCTTTTTGGGTGCCGGAGTTCCGCTTCAAGAAAGACGCCCCACCCGGCTATGTGAACCAGGCGCGGTTCAGGGCTTCTGTCGTGGGAACATATCCGATTATCTGTGCCGAGCTGTGCGGGCTGGGCCATTCGCAGATGCGCGCCAGACTGGTGGTCGAGAGCCGGGAAGATTTCGAGCGCTGGGCCAACGGCCTGGCCGCCCAGGCCGTCGAAACGGCCGACCCCATGGTCGCCGGCCGACAGCTCTTCGTCAAGCTGGGCTGCGGGTCGTGCCACATCCTGAGCGACGCGGGCGGCAACGGCGTGCTGGGCCCTGCGCTGGATGGGCTGAGTGCGCGGGCGGGAAGCCGCATCCCAGGCCTGGCGGCGGAGGATTACGTGCGGCAATCCATCCTGAACCCCAAAACATTCATCGTCGAAGGCTATCTGGACGCCATGCCATCGTATGCCGACCGGGTGACCGAGATGGAATTGAGTGTGTTGGTGCAGTATTTGTTGAGTCAGTAGAAAGAGGAAGTGAGTGGGCAGTAGGGCGGGATTCCAATCCCGCCGCTCTCGGCGGCTATGGAAAGCCGTTCTCGGCGGCTATGGAAAGCCGCCCTACGGAAATTGGATTGACGTTTTTGAGTCTGGAAGGAAGTGAGTAGTCTATGGCTGTCGAAGCGTTAAGCGGCGCGCACGCGCTGCCCTCGGTGCGGGGACGAAGGTGGTGGCGATACTTCACCTTCAACACCGACCACAAGGTGATCGGCATTCAATACATGACGGCGGCTTTTGTCTTCCTGGTCGTCGGCGTGATCCTGGCGATGTTGATCCGCGCCGAGCTGGCCGCGCCGGGCATCAGTGTGGTCAACCCGCAGCTGTACAACGGCATTGTGACCCTGCATGGCACGGTGATGATTTTCCTGTGGCTGATCCCGGCCCTGGTCGGCCTGGCCAACTACATCATCCCCCTGATGATTGGCGCACAGGACATGGCCTTCCCCCGCCTCAATGCCGCCAGCTTCTGGATGTTCCTGGTCGGCGGCCTGCTCATCGTGGCCGGGTTTGGGTTCGGCCCGGCGGAAGCGGGCTGGACGGCCTACGCGCCGCTGTCCATACGCGGGCCGGCCGGCCAATCCTTCTGGATCATCGGCCTGATCCTCAACGGCGCGTCGTCCATCATGGGCGCCATCAATTTCGTGACGACGGTGGTCATGATGCGCGCGCCGGGCCTGACCATGTGGAAGCTGCCGCTGTTCGTCTGGAGCATCCTGGCCATGACGGTGCTCATCTTCATGGGGACGCCGGTGCTGACGGCCGGGCTGTTCATGCAGTTGTTCGACCGCTCGCTGGGGACAGCCTTTTTCGCCCCGGACCGCGGCGGCGACCCGATCATGTGGCAACACCTCTTCTGGTTCTACTCCCATCCGGCGGTGTACATCATGGTCTTGCCGGGCATGGGCGCGCTGTCGGAAGTGACTTCCGTGTTCTCGCGCAAGCCCATCTTTGGTTACCGGATGATCGCCTGGTCGAGCGTTGCCATCTCCGTGTTGGGGATGCTGGTGTGGGCGCACCACATGTTCACCACCGGCGTCGCGCCCATCATCCTGTTCCCCATGATGATCACGTCCATGATTATCGCTGTGCCGACGGGGGTGAAGGTGTTTAGCTGGCTGGCGACGATGTACGGCGGCAAGCTGTGGCTGCGCACACCCCTCTGGTTTGCCATCGGCTTCATCTCCAACTTCCTGTTCGCCGGGCTGAGCGGCATCATGCAGGCCTCCATCCCGCTGGACATTCACTTTCAGGACACCTACTTCCTGGTGGCGCACCTGCATTATGCCCTGTTCGGGGCCGGCGTGTTCGGCGCGTTTGCGGGCATCTATTACTGGTTCCCCAAGTTCACGGGCAGGATGTACAACGAGACCTTCGGCCGCATCCATTTTGTGCTGGTGTTCATCGCGTTCAACATCACCTATATGCCGATGTTCTGGCTGGGGGTCAATGGCATGCCACGGCGGGTGGCCGATTACATCCCGGAATTCGCCAATGTGAACCTGGTCATCAGCATTTCCGGGTTCATCCTGGGTTTCTCGTTCCTGGTGTTCCTGGTCAATTTCCTGATGTCGTGGGCCTGGGGGCCGAAGGCCGAAGCCAACCCCTGGGGCGCGCTGTCGTTGGAATGGACGTTGCCCTCGCCGCCGCCAGAGCACAATTTCGCCCACACGCCGATTGTGGTGCGCTATCCGTATGACTTTGGCCTGGCTGCGCCCGCGACAGCCGGCCAGGGCAATCCGTCTGAGGGAGACCGAGCATGAGCCTGACAACTGTAGCCGCTTATCTGAAATCCGGGGCCCGCGCGGCGAGGCCGCTGGACCATCGCAAACTGGGGATGTGGCTGTTCATCGGGTCGGAGGTGATGTTTTTCGCCGGCTTCATCGCCGCCTACGTCCGATTCAAGGTGATTGACCCCGAGGCCTCGCACGTGCTGGATGTGCCGCTGACCACGTTCAACTCGTTCCTGTTGCTGACCAGCAGCTTCACCGTGGTCAGCGCGCTGGAGGCCATCCGACGGGACGACATCCGCACCATGTGGAACTACCTCGTCGCCACCTGGTTCTTGGGCCTGGCCTTCCTGATGGGACAGGCGTTGGAGTTCAGCAAACTGGCCTACGAGGGGATCACCCTGAACTCGATCTTCGGCTCGACGTTCTTCTCGGTCACCAGCTTCCACGGCTTCCACGTGTTCATCGGCCTGGTGTGGCTGCTGTGGGTGCTGGCCAGGACCATGAGACGCAAAATCGTGGGCGCCGGCCAGGCGATGCAGATCGAGATTTTCGGCCTGTACTGGCATTTCGTGGACGTGGTCTGGATTTTCCTGTTCACCATCATTTACCTGGTCCGGTAAGTGCCTACAGCGAAGAGCGAGGTGGATTGAACGTACATGGAGAAAGAAGCGAAACACGCGAACTATCTGGCGGTCTATATCGGTTTGGCGGTCATCACAGCCATCGAAGTCACGGTCAGCTATTTGCCCTTCCCGGATAAGACCCCTCAAACGATCATTCTGGTCATCGGCTCGGCCTGCAAGGCGTTGTTGGTCATGCTGTACTACATGCACCTGCGCGAAGACAGCCGCTGGTATGCCCTGATCGTCGGTTTTCCGCTGGTCATCGGTGCGCTGCTTTCGCTGACGTTTGTGGTGTAGTCGGTGGACGCACCGTCTGAGGCTGCGCGGGCCGCTTCGGCGCGCCGGACGGCGTGCGGCCTGCTGGCGGCCTGGCTGAGGCTGTTCAAGTGGCGCGTGGTGCTGTTGCTGCTCCTGGCCGCCACGGCGGGCCTGTTTCTGGGCAGCGGGGGCCAGCCAGACAGGTCGGCGTTTTTGTCGCTGCTGTTCGTGGGCGGCCTGGCTGCGGCTGGCGCATCGGCCATCAACGAGTACCTGGAGCTTGAGGCCGACGCCCAGATGGCCCGCACCCGCACTCGGCCGCTGGTGACCGGCGCCATTGGGCGGTCGAGGTGGGTGCTGGTGGTGGGCGCGGTGCTGATCATCGGCCCGCTGCTCTGGGCGCTGCCCCGCAACCCCGCGCTGGCGCTGTGGGCTGGGCTGGGCGCCGTCATCTATCTCGGCGTGTACACCCTGTGGCTCAAACCGCGCACGCCACTGAACGTGGTCATCGGTGGGCTGGCCGGCAGTTGCGCGGTGCTCAGTGGGGGAGCAGCCGCCAATGCCTGGAGCGACCCGGGCGTGCTGGGCCTGGCCCTGCTGCTGTTCCTGTGGTCACCGACCCACTTCTGGAGCCTGGCGTTGGCCTGTCGGGATGATTACGAGCGGGTGCGGGTGCCCATGCTGCCCGTCGTGGTCGCGCCCCGGCAGGCGGCTATGTGGAACCTGATTCACGCCTGGGGCAGCGCGGCAGTCGGCCTGGGGCTGGCGCTCCATCCGGCCTTGGGCCTGCCATACGCATTGGTCACTCTGCCGGGCGCGGGGTACATGATCGCCCGGTCGCTGTGCCTGTGGCTGAGCCCGGAAGAGCGGCGCGCCTGGCGGCTGTTCCATGCGTCCAATTTCTATCTCGGATTGCTGCTGCTGACCATCTGCGTCACCGCCGCACTGTGAATATTGCCGGCCGGATGCACCGAAGCGTTACGCCCACACGGGGCTACGCTACATGGTCGGTGCCGTAGCATAGGGCCTTGTGCCCGTTACGCCCACAAGGGGCTACGCTACGCGGTCGGTGCCGTAGCATAGGGCCTTGTGCCCGTTACGCCCACAAGGGGCTACG
>DAOTYC010000233.1:0-9700 GCA_034435095.1 Anaerolineae bacterium
TGGCAGAGCATCGCCCAGACTGAGAACAATTACACGGTTTTTGTCCACTTGCTGAATCAGAGCGGCGAAATGGTAGCTCAGATGGATCAGCCCCCGCTGCAGGGGGCGTACCCGACCGCTGTATGGGACCCGGGCGAAATTGTCCCCGACGACATTGCTGTGCCTTTGCCGCAGGCATTGTCGGGCGGGGAATATATCCTGGAGGTCGGCCTGTATGACCCGATTTCCGGCGAACGTTTGTGTGTCTCCGACTGTTCGACAGATGCCATCAGATTGCCGACAACTGTTATTGACAACCGCTAGACTGGGGAGCTCGTCTTTTTGAAAACGGGCGACGGAACAAAAGCTAACACAGCGATATATACAACGATCGCTTTTTGGATCGTAATTCTTGGACTCGCGTTCCTTTTTGTGATATGGCGGGAACGATGTATCATTCCCTTCGGCTGGCATCCAGACGAAGGCGCCCATGTCATGTCGGCCTTTTGGTTGAGCAAGGGGTACTCCCTTTACTCTGAAGTGCAAGTCCGTTTATACCCTGCTGCGTTGGAGTTTCTAGGGGGTATTTTCCGCATCTTTGAACCAAGCCTGCACCTGGCACGTGTCGCGTGTATTGCTTCAGGAGCGTTGTATCTGCTCACTGTCGGAGTAACCAGCCGGCATCTTTCGGCGTGGGTAGCAGGCGTGGCATCGGCGGGATTTGTTGTTCTGGACCAACAGTTGTTTGAAGCGGCAGGATTGGCCCTGAGCGAAGTCCCTACTCTGGCGGCTGCGGCCCTCTCAGTTATGCTGGCATTGAGATATCTGGAAACCGGCCGCCGAGCTTACCTTTGCGGCGCGAGCCTGATATGTGGTGTCAGTTTGCTTGCGAAGCCTCTTATGCCCTTTCTGCCTCTCTGGCTGGCAACCGTGATTTGTGCAGCCAATTGGAAGATAAAAACTCAAATGCCATCGCTGAACAAGCGATTTGTTGCAGACAGTGCAATGGCTATAGCGTTTTTGGGCTTGCCTCTGGCACTCTGTCTAATAATCTATATTCCCTCTGATTTTGTGGAAACTACGCTTCTGACTATTGTAAGGCTGAGAGATGATTATCCGTGGAAGCCGATCGCCAATCTGAATCTGGTCTGGGATTACCTCCGTGGTTATTGGGGTGTTCTGTTATTAGCGCTGGCCAGTGCCGTGTTGCCTGCTAGGTCTGATCAAAACAGGCTTTATCGTATGGCGTTACTCTGGCTATTGTTGGCTTTCAACCTGCTGTTTCTCGTATTACACTCGCCCTTGTTTGACCGGCACTGTACTGTTTTGTCGCTGCCTCTGGTCCTGTTAGCGGGCGTCTCTATATCCTCTTGCACTGATGTCAGTCACTTGTCGAAAACCCCGTACCGTTGGATTGGGGGTGCGTTGGTAGTTCTGGTGACAGTGGTGTTTGTCGCGACTACGGCACCTCGCATGGTGGCATGGTGCAATTCTCGAACCAGATATGAACAAGGTGGGCCAGAAGCGGCAGCCATCCGCCTGCTGGAGCAGGTCACTTCTCCCTCAGAGCTCGTTGTTTCAGATGACCTGGCTTTGGTTTTCTTGAGCCAACGGCGAGTACCCCCTCGGTTGAGCGATATGTCCCATGCGCGGAACTACAGTGGGCATTTGACCGGGCTTCAGGTTATCGCGGAAGTCGAGAAATATGATATCCAGGCAGCCATCCTGTGGACGGACCGTTTGGATGAACTGTGGGAGTTCGTCTGGTGGGCAGAGAGACATTTCGTCAGCGTCACCGACTTCGGCGAAAGGCGACGTATACTGTATGGTCGCCGTTACGACAGCGTGCAGAATATTGCGGGCTTTCATCCGTCATCTGGTTTGTTACTGAACGAATCCGTCAGATTGATCGGGTATCGCCTCGAGCCCAACGAGCTGCGCACATCGAACAAGGTTCGGCTCGTTCTATACTGGCAATGTATTGCTCCTCTGGACAAGGATTACACGGTTTTTGTGCATCTCGCAGATGCTGCGGGCACACCTCTGAGCCAGGGAGATGGTCCACCAGTCCGCGGTTTGTATCCTACGTCTGGTTGGCAAGCGGGCGAGATTCTCGCCGACGTGCATGAACTGCCCGTTGATGCCAAGCTCCCGCCGGGTGAGTATCAGCTATTGGTTGGCTTGTACACCATAGAGCCATCGGGAATACAGTCGAGCCCACCTGTTCGTCTAACTACGGTCGACGTCGGCCCCATTGGTCAGTGAGAAAGGAAATTTAGTTTAGTTGGATGATTGGCTGACCAGAGTGCTCTTAGTGCTCCTTTTTCTGTTTTTCGCCTGGTACTTCATTGGCAAACGAATGAACAAGCAACGCGCCTTTCACTTCATGGCGGCGTTGAGAAGCATCTTTTCGGAAGAATTAGGAGGCAAAGCGGCTTTCAAATCCCAGGAATACCTGGTTGTCGTAGACCCTGTCGCGCCCTACGCCAGTGTGGACTTGCGGTTGATGCTGGAAGCGCGAGACATTATCGTGCTGTGGCTGTTCGACCATTTCGCCCGTGGGAAACGTGACCAATTTGTCCTGCGGGCCAGGTTTCAGGCCGAACCGAAGCACGATCTGTTGGTCGCCGACCCCACTTCATCGTTTGGGCAGATCTCGCTGAATCACGCCCGACAGAAAGGTCTACACATCGAAAACACTCAGGGTGCAGATGGCCGGGTCCTGGCCTTTGCCGCCTCCAGCGGAGCGCACAAGAAGATGGCCGGCCACCTGGCCCGTGCTGTACTGCAACAAAGATGGCCCGTCGCCGTGATTTCGTTCGATAAAGACCGTCCCCATCACCTGGTAGCCGTTTGCGCCATGTCGCCCGAAAGCTTCGTCCCCGATTTTTTCCGGCGGGTCCGCCGATTGGCAGTTGAGGTCTCGAAATAACCCATTTGCTCCTACACTGTGATGTGATATACTTGCACCATGTAACAGGTGCCATGCCAAAATCATCGGCGGGGAGACGGACCCGAGTGAATGCCATTGACGTGCTGATTATGCTTGTTCTGTGCGCCGGCGCCATGATCGGCTTCTATCATGGACTGGTGAGGACCGTATTTCATACCGTGCTGCTCTACGGAGCGACGGTTGTAGCCGCCTTCTCCTATCCAGCCCTCGCAAGAGCTTTGGTTGTCCTCTTCCCGACTGCCAGCTTGCAGTTGCGTCATGCTGCGGCGTTCTTATTCATTCTGTTGCTGCTGTTCAACATGATTGCGTTCAGCGTCCGGGCTCCGTTCAAAAGCCACGGTCCTTTCTTACCGGCCCTGTTCGACAAATTGTGCGGCATGGGAGCTGGCTTCTTCATGGCTGGAGTGTGGATTGGGGTCGGCCTGCTGATTGTGGATTTCCTGCTTTCGGTATCGTGGGTCAAATGGGAGCCTCTTCGGTACAGCCTGTATTTCCTGTTGGCGGACTCCTTCTTAGCCGGGGTAGTGCGCGGACTGTTGCCTTATGCGGTGGCGACCCTAAAGCCGTGGTTCGCGCCGTTCGGTGGACTGCCCAGGCTGTTTATCCTCCAGTGACTTGCCCTGCATAGCTTTGCGCGCCCACACCAGATTTATCAGGACATTGAGAGTATGCACGAAAAAGATTTAGAGACGCTCGAATTTTTCAAGATTCTTGAGCTATTGGCCCGGCACACGTCATTTCCGGCCAGCAGGGAACTGGCCCTAAACCTGCGCCCATCGGCCGACCCGGCAGAGATAGAGACATGGCAAAGGGAAACGCGCGAGGCCTGTTCCCTTCTGAACGCTCAGGGCGATGTCTCAATGGGTGGCGTGCACGATGTCCGCCCTCTTGTGAAGAACGCGCTGAAAGGGCTTATCCTGCCTCCGGAAGAATTGCTGAACATCCGTGACACACTGGTCAAAGGGCGGACCCTGAGGCGATACCTGGGCCGGTTCGGAACAGAATATCCTCTCCTGTCGAAAATGGCCTTGCTCATTGAAGAATGTTCTCACGTGGCCGCCGAAATATCGCGGTGCATTGATGAACGTGCGGAGGTGGTTGATTCGGCCAGCCCGGAACTGGCGCGAATTCGCCGGGAGATGGTTGCGGTCCAGGAACGCTTAATGGAGAGGTTGCGTCGCTTCCTGACCTCGGCGGAATACTCTGGTTATTTACAGGAGCAAATCATCACACAGCGCCATGGCCGTTATGTCATCCCGCTCAAAGCCGATTTCAAAGGCCGTATCCCTGGCTTGATTCATGACGAATCGGGCAGCGGAGCGACTTTGTTCATCGAGCCTTTGGCGACGGTGGAGATCAACAACGCCCTGCGCGAGCTGCAGATCGACGAGCAGCGAGAGGTCAATCGTATCCTGGGAAGTTTGTCAGCGTTGGTGGCTGATGAAGGAGATTTCATCAGCCGAACCGTGGAGGTGTTGGCTCGCCTTGACCTGATACTGGCAAAAGCGCGATATGCCCTTGAGACCCGTGCCGAGCCGCCGACGCTGGTCCCGTGGGAGTCTCCGCACGCAGACCGTAAGCACGCTCACCATCAGGCCGCTGCTGAGAATGTGGTTTTACACCCTGGCTCGACCATTCGGTTGCGCAAAGCCAGACACCCACTGATTCCCGCCGATAAGGTGGTGCCGATTGATATTCATCTCAGTCCGGCCGATGGGTTTTTCATCATCGTTATCACCGGGCCAAATACAGGCGGCAAGACCGTTTCGTTGAAGACTGTTGGTCTGCTGGTCTGTATGGCCCAGGCGGGCCTGCACATCCCGGCAGCGGAGGGGTCGGCGCTTTCGGTTTTCAATGCTGTGTACGCCGACATCGGGGACGAGCAGAGCATCGAACAGAACCTGTCAACCTTCTCCTCGCACATGAGCAACCTGATCGGTATCCTGGAGCAGGCGGATGAACGCTCGTTGGCGTTGCTGGATGAGTTAGGGGCCGGCACAGACCCGGTTGAAGGCTCGGCGTTGGCTCGCGCCATACTGTCCTTCTTGTCGCGGCGCGGCGTTACGACTCTGGCCACCACCCATTACTCCGATCTGAAGGTCTACGCCCACACGACGCCCGGTGTGGTCAATGCCAGCGTGGAGTTCGACATCGAAACGCTCTCACCCACGTATGAGCTCAGCATTGGCCTGCCCGGCCGGAGCAATGCCTTTGCCATTGCTCAACGTCTGGGCCTGGACCCGGCCATCATCGAAGAGGCGCAGGCGTCTCTTTCGCCCGATACATTGGAAGCGGAAGGACTGCTGGCCGAATTGAAGGAAATCCATCGCCGTTCGGCTGCCGACCTGGCCGTGGCCCGCGAGTCTCGTCAGAAGCTCGAGGAGCAGACCGAAGAGCTGCGCCGTCGTCTGCTGGATATTGAGGAGGAACGGCAGCGCATTCTTCGGGAAGCGCATCAACAGGCTCAGGAGGAGTTAGAGGCTTTGCGCAAGGAAATCGCTCGCGCCAGGCATAGTCTCCGCCCATCGCCTGAGACGGGCTTGGTGGATGCGCGTCCGGTGCAGGATATCACCGCAGCGGAAAGGATCGCTGCCGGCCTGAAAGAACGTGTGCGCGACCTCAGTCCGCAGACACGCCGGCAAGACGTTCCGGAAGAGCCGATCGGGGAGGGAGATATAGTCTGGGTACCAGGGCTGAATTCCAAAGGGGAAGTCATCAGCATCTCTGGTCAGAGCGCAGAGGTGCAGGTTGGTCAGTTTCGCGTTCAGTTAGACAGGAACAAACTCAGGCGAACCGCTGGCACAGATGCCAAACCAGTCGCAGTTCCTGAACGAGAACGGCCGGTCCGGGTGGCGACCCGTCGCGCGATTCAACCTTCGATGGAGCTGGACCTGCGAGGCTGGCGAGTTGAGGATGCGCTGATCCGCCTGGAACGCTACCTGGACGATGCCTACCTGAGCGCGCTACCCTGGGTTCGGGTCATTCATGGTCGAGGCACTGGCGCGCTGCGAAAGGCGGTGCGTGAAACGCTGTCTATGCATCCCCTTGTGTCCTCTTTCCGATCAGGGAACATAGACGAAGGCGGAGATGGCATTACGCTGGTAGAGTTGGCCAAAAGATAAGCCTGCAAAGATATGGTTTCTTCACTTTGGTTGAGGATTGGTAGAAGTAAGGTAAAATTCGTTGACAGTCGAATGGGGTTATGGTATACTAAATGTGAACTTTTGGTAAAACGATGGTCAGAGGTTTATCCGTTCTGATTGAAGGGATAAATAATTGGAGCAAAGGGCCCTCTCAAAGCGGCTGTTCTGTGCCTTTGCAATATGGATGTTGTTTATTTCTGTTGTGGCTTATGCGCAGGAACCAGAGAAGCGTTTCTTCCCTGAAAGCGGCAAGACAGTGGCGGGGCCATTCCTGCAGTTCTTCGACGAGCACGGAGGCCTGGACATCTTTGGCCCGCCCATCAGCGAAGAGCTGGTTGAAGACGGAGTGCGAGTACAGTATTTTCGCAACCTCCGTCTTGAGTTACATCCGGAAAACCCGCGCCCCTACCGTGTTCAGCCGGGTTTACTCGGTGACTTGCTGGGCAAGCCCCAGCCTCCTATCCCATCTGCCCTGATCCCCCTGGCTGACAACCCCGATGAACGCTACTATCCGCAGACTGGCCACACGGTCAAGCAGGGATTCCTGGCCTTCTTCGATTATTACGGCGGGCTGGATTTGTTTGGCTACCCGATAAGTGAAATGATCGTCGAAGCTGATGGACGTGTGACGCAATGGTTTCAGAAGGCGCAATTGGAATGGAAACCCGGCCCGGCGGGGGGACAAATACGCCTGACCGCGTTGGGCGAAATGGCCTATAAGCGGAGATATCCAGACCTGGCACAGGTGCCAGCCGAGACTCCAGAAAGCCCGGCCACGCAATCTTTTGGTTTGGATATGGGCGCATCGGCCCCGCCTGGCATCATGGGAGGCCTCACGCCTAAGGCTCTAAAGGCGACTATTTCGTTGCAAAACGCAGTTACGGGTGGCTTTAACCCTGGCTATCAACAAGTGTTCGTCTACGTGACAGATGAAAACGATGTCGGCGTGCCCGACGCTTTCGTCCAGTTGACGGTAAGTTCTCCGGCGGGGAAACACATTATTGCCATGCCTCCTACCGACCGAACTGGGCTAACCAAGGTCTCATTTGAGATAGGGCGGGTTGAGCCGGGCTCGAATGTCATTGTATCCGCCCTGGCATCCTACGGCGGTCAAGTGGCCAGCACCGAAACTTCGTTTCGTTCTTGGTACTAACTACTCCCAGCCAATGATCCAGGCGCAAGCTCCGGCCAGCAAGATGGTCGCCACGATGAGTGCAGCCCACTGATGGGGCAGAAATCCCACATCTTTAGCAGCCCACACAACCATCGCAACCATCCCGATGGCCAAAACGAGCCATGACAATAGTCGAGGATGCCTCCCGAAAAACTCTTTTATGTCTGTCATTGCGTGGCACATACCCCCTAAATCGGCATGATGACCCGGTCCCGTCGCAACCGTTTCACCCAGACCCGGTTCTGGTCTGCTGTCATGAACGATGCAACAACTTCGGCCCATATCTTGTCCAATTCGGCCAGCGTTTTCTGTTCGTAGCCAGACTGATCCAACAAAGGTTCCAGAACTTCGCGCCCCTTTTCAGTCGCCAGCACCGCGGAGATCTCGCACTCCAATTCTCTGGCTGCCCGTTCCAGTTCGTTGAGCAAAGGGGGCACCAGAGCTCCGGCTTCACGCGCAGGATAAACGTAAAAATCATCAGCACAGTTGACCAGGTTCTCCGTTTGCCATCCCACCAGAGCAGCACCTCGACGTGAAATGGCCAACAAATACCCCTTTTGGAGCAACATGTGTGCTGCGTCCGCTTTGCCAATGGGTCGTTCGCGCCAACCTGAGCTATTCACAAGGCCGACGATGGCCTCAATGTCTCCCCGTTTAGCTCGCCGAACAACGACCTTCTCGTTCATGGTGACCTGCCTTCCTTTAGCGATTGCAGAAAGATGATGTACGACTTTGAGCCATTCTGCTGTCACCTGGCGTCCCAGGTCTTGCAGACTTCCGGTGTTGTCTATGACGACATCCGCGTATGCCAGTTTGGCAGCTTGAGGTGGCTGCGCTTCGATGCGCATCATCGCCTCATGTTCAGTGAAGCCTCGCTGAGTAACCAGCCTATGCAATTGTTGCTCCACGGGCGCCGTGACGACCCATACGCTATCACAATTGCGACACATGCCGGATTCAATCAGTTTAATTGCTTCGACCACCACCACTTGCTCAGTTGCGCGTGCAATTAAAGCATCTACCGCCTGAATAACGGCGGGATGGACGATTTGCTCGAGCTGATGCAGGGCACGCGAATCCCTGAACACGATGGAGGCCAATTTGCTGCGGTCTATTTCACCGTCCGGCGTCAGAACATTTGCCCCGAACGTGCGGACGATAGCCTCTTTAACCTGCGCCTGGGCAGCCATGACCTGATGGGCCACTTTGTCCGCATCAATGACGCGCGCCCCCAGTCTGCTCAGGATATGCGCAACCGTACTCTTGCCCGTAGCGATATTGCCGGTCAAGCCAATTACATAACGGGCCGGTCGCTCAGATGGCCGGGCGCGATACGCGGGACGTGACTGTGCATCTATGTTTCCACTGGGGCAATCTCTACCCATCGAGCCAGCAGTTCCTCCAGTTTCGTCTCCAACTGACTGTATTCGCTGCCCAGCCGCCGTATTTCTTCTGGCGGCAATTGGCCTGAGGTGCTCAGTTGTTCAGCCAGTTCCTCCAGGCGGCGTTCCAGTTCCTGAATGATTCTTTCCAATTCATCTGCTTCTTGTTCCTGCTTACGCGAAGTCTGCCGTTGGCGTCGCGTCTCAGTTCGTTCTTGGCGCAAAACATCTGCTTTGCCGGCCTGCCGGGGCCGCTGTTGTTCTTCTGCGGCCCTCTGAGACAGGTAATCCGTATATCCGCCCTCATATACGCGCAATCGCTGGCCCCGTAGAACCCAAACCTGAGTAGCCAGCGCATCAACCAAATAGCGGTCATGAGAGACGAACAGTATTGTACCATCGAAGTCCAGGAGCATTTCTTCCAGTACTTCGCGCGAGGGGATGTCCAGGTGATTGGTTGGCTCATCAAGGATCAAGAAATTAGCGTGGCTCAGGACTAACCTGGCCAGGGCTACGCGGCTTCTCTCACCCCCGCTCATGTGCATCAACGGTCTGAAAACGTCATCCCCGAAGAAGAGGAAGCGGCTCAGGAAACGGCGCGCCTCACTGACGGGCATATTTTGAACGCTCAAGATTTCATCCAGCGGCGAACGTTCCATAACCAGGCCTTCGAGAGTCTGCGAGAGATAGCCCAGCCTGACGCTCTCCCCCAGGCGGACCTGGCCGGCCAATGGCGGCAATTGCCCCAATATCGTCCGCAAGAAGGTCGTCTTTCCGCTCCCATTCGGGCCGATCAGCGCGGCCGTTTCTCGCCGACGCAATATGATAGCTGGCGTGGTGAAAAGGCACAGCTCAGCAGCGCGCCTGGCGCCATTGCCCGATGTCCCCTCTTTCGCCCTGAAGCCAATCGCCAGCTCGGTGGTTTGGAGCACCAGGTCGCCGCTGCGCCCCTTGCTCTGCAGGTTCAGTCGCATGACCTTCTGCTCTCGCGGCCGTTCGATTTGCTCAAGGTGACCGAGTTTCTTCAACCGTCCACGCGCTTCCTTCGCGCGCTGACCAGCCTTATATC
>DAOTYC010000234.1:0-18577 GCA_034435095.1 Anaerolineae bacterium
GGCCAGCGCGTCTTGAAGTTTCTGGCGCAGCAAATCGCTGCGGAACAACTGGCGCAGTTCACTCTCGCTGAGTTCAGCCACCTGTGCAAACTGGGTCACTGAACTGTTGTAGGCCTGCTTGAACTGATCCTCAGTCATCGGCGGCAAAGTCGGCGTGGGGGTAAGCGTGATCACCTGCGTCGCCGTCAGCGTCGGTGTCGCCGTCGGGGTGGGCGGGTTGCGGTCGTACCCGAACTCCTTTTCAATGTGAGCCTGGAGCTCATCGGGACTAACCGTGATGCCCCGACGTTCCGCTTCTTGACGGATTAACTCGTTGTCAATCATGTCGTTCAGCACATCTTGGGGCAGGCTACGCTGTCGGGCGAGCAGTTGATCAATGTTCTGCTGCAAATAATCATACAGGAACTTTTGCTCTTCGTCATCGGCGTACAGAGACTGCTGCTGCTGGAGCTGCTGCAGGCTGCGCTGCAACTGATAGTTCTGGAAGCGATATAATTTCTGATACTCCTGAGTAGAGATCGCAACACCATTGACCGTTGCGATAGGCGACTGAGGCTGAATGAGAAAGACCTGGACGGCGCCAAAGATCAACACAAGCACGATCAGCGCTGCGACGACTGAGATGCCGATGAGTAAGCGTCGTTCTTTCTTCTGGTCTTGCTTCCGATAAGCGATTTGCTTCTTGGTGGGTTGTTTGACCTCTTTGGTTGTCTTTTTTGACATGTAACCTCTTCTCTCCTGAGTGACATGACCCCGCAACGCGCCAACGAGAACCATCTGCCCGCCCGGTACGCGCCGCAACCCGAAGCGCAGAGAGGGGACGGCAAAACAACTTCCGACTACTATCCGGCCTGTCAGCGATCAGCCGTCAGTCAACGATGGCTGACGGCTGATCGTCCACATCCTGACTCTGGCCTGCGTTGTCCGCTGTGCGCCTAGGCCCCGCGGATGTGATCAGCCGTGAAGGGCAACAAAGCCATCAGCCGGGCCCGTTTGATAGCGACGGCCAACTGCCTCTGATGTTTGGCGCATGTGCCCACTTTTCTTCGGGAACGGATGTTGCCGCGCTCAGTGATAAATCGCTGCAGGACGTCTATCCGTTTGTAGTCAATGGCCTTTGAGCCTTCCTCACAAAACGGGCACGCTTTCTTAAGGCGTCGGATACCTCGGCGGGCTGTTGCTCCAGCTTTGCCATTGGCCGCTCTTGAACGAAACGGTGCTCCGCCTGCCTGACGCCTCGAAACACTGGGCTCTTCGGGCGCCAGCTCTTCGGTTTCCAGGTCTTCTAACGAATCCTCTTCCTCCTCGTAGTCGTCCTCAAGACCGACGTTGTCAATCGGTTCTTCAAAATCGTTATCACGCATTCGTGCTCCTGCCAATTTGGTTCCTCCCAAACTCACAATGATATTATGGATGGGCCGCCGTACAACGGCTTGTTTGCCTCGCAGAGGGTCTATTCCTCGAGGCGGATAGTCAGATACCTCAGCACAGACTCCGAGATGTTGAAATTGTTCTCCAGGGTTTTGACACCACTTGGAGCCATCTCGGCGGTTACAAATACATAGTACCCCTCTCGGAACTTGTCGATCGGGTAGGCAAGCTTACGCTTGCCCCACTGGTCTACTTTCAGGATCTGGCCGTCGCCGTCCGTTATCCACCGATTGATTTTGCCGACAAATTCTGTCAAGGCTTCTTCTTCGAGGTCAGGGGCGAGGACGACACCTACTTCGTATTTGCGCATCTCTGGGTATTTCCTCCTTTCTCTGGAATTGCCTTTGGCGCTGAGAGGCGTTGGGGCGCCGCTCGTCCAAAAACAGAAAGGTCAACCTGCGACAGAGCCGACCCAGCAGCTCTTCGCAGCTTTCAACGGGCCTATCATAACACAAAGCACATAAATTGGCAAGTGGGGGGGTGACTTATGCGGTTTCCACCGTTTCCGCGCCGACCATCAGACTGACGACCTCGTCTACGGTCGTGTCTCTGGCCATACGTTCGCCGGCCTTGATGCCGCGCCGCATGATGACAATGCGGTCAGCTACCGCGAAAACGTCTTGCATGTTGTGGCTGATGATAATCACCGGCACGCCCTGATCGCGCAGCATCCGCACCAGGTCGAGCACCTTACGCTGTTCGGCTACGCCGAGCGCGGCTGTCGGCTCATCCATGATCATCAGCTTCGCGTCCCAATAGATGGCCCGCGCGATGGCTACAGCTTGTCGTTGCCCACCGGACAGATTGCGGATTTCTTTGGTCAGGTCGGGGATACGGATATCCAATCGCTCAAGCACCTTGAGCGATTCAGCCAACATGTAGCGGCGGTCCAGCACGCGGACCAGGCCGCCCATGAAAGGTTGAGTAGGTTCCCGCCCCAAGAAAATGTTGGAGCCTACGTCCAGGTTCTCGGCCAGGGCCAGGTCCTGGTAGATGGTCTCGATGCCCATTTCGCGCGCCTCCATAGGCGAATTGATGTGGACTTCACGGCCCTGGAAGAAAATCTGGCCTCCGTCAGGTTTGTACACACCGGAGATCATCTTGATCAGGGTAGACTTGCCCGCGCCGTTGTCGCCTACCAGACCGACGACTTCGTAAGGATAGACCTCCATGCTGACGTGGTTCACT
The DNA here is from genome assembly GCA_034435095.1 of Anaerolineae bacterium. Taxonomy (GTDB): domain Bacteria; phylum Chloroflexota; class Anaerolineae; order DAOTYC01; family DAOTYC01; genus DAOTYC01. The sequence continues at coordinate 2,620 of DAOTYC010000234.1, forward strand.
GCCGTCAGGCCACCGAAACGTTTGACCATGTCCTTAACTGCCAACAAGGGTTCCATAGGCTCTCTCTTCCTATCGCCGCGCGATGCCTGCCTGGGCCTGATCGACCAAAACGGCCATGATGATGATAACACCTACCGCGCCAAACTGCCAGAACGGCGGCACATTCAGCATCACCAGACCGGTGTACAGCACAGCCATGATAAACGCTCCAACCACTGTGCCCATCACTTTGCCCTCGCCGCCGAACAGGCTTGCGCCGCCGATGACAACGGCAGCTACCGAATTGAGCATCAGTGCTTCGCCGGCGATGGGCGAACCGCTGTTGAAACGCATGGTCCACACCAGTCCTCCCAGTGAGGCCAGCAGGGCGCAGACGATGTAGAGCTTCATCGTGTGCAGGTCTACATCAATTCCGGCTCTCAGTGAGGCGTCTCGGCTGCCGCCCAGCGCGTAGGTGTGTTGGCCGAAACGGGTATGGGCGAGCACAAAATGGGAGACAATCGCGGTAATGATCATAATCAATAAGGGCAAGGTCATCACGCCCAACACCGACCTCAGGTCGGCGCCCGGCGGCGGATTGAAGAACGTAACCGGTTCGTTGGGAGCGACGTAAATGAAATAGCTGTTGCCCAGCAGGCGCACGATGTCGGGCTGACGGCCAACCGTTTGCCCGCCCGACAGAAGAAAAGCGAAGCATTTGGCGATACCCAACATGCCCAGGGTGGCGATGAACGGCGGCGCCTTCAGCCTGGCGATGAGCAGACCATTGATTAAGCCGGGGATGAATCCAATGATCAGGCCGGCCACCACGCCCACCAAGAGCACCAGCCCTTGCGGGTAGCCAGCCAGGTTCAAGGCCCGCATCACGACTGCAGCGACCACGCTGACCAGGCCCATCACGAAACCCACCGACAGGTCTATGCCGCCAGCGATAATCACAAAGGTCTGCCCTAGCGCGACGATCAGCGTCTCACTGGCGTTGATGCCGATATTCTGGAAGGAGCGCACAGTGAAAAATCCGGGCGCGCTGACTGAGAAAACGGCCACCAGGATGCCGAGGAACAGCCAGGCCCACACACGGCTGACCATGCGCAAGAGCATCTGGCGGCTGGTCGTTGCGGTACTCATGTCCTGTGTTTCAGTTATCGCTGCCATCTGGCCTCTCTTTCGCCGTTGAGAAGGCTCTCAAAGTGGGGGGATGGGGTGGGGGAGCTCCCCCATCCCCGCCTGACTCAGGTGATGCTTGATGTCAATCCGACTGTCCCGTGTAGAACCACTTGGAGATTTCGGGGTCGTCCATGTTGTCGCGGGTGATCACTGCGTAACCGGTGGGGATACGTTTCGGTATGTCCACGTAACCATGCAGATAGGCCATGCCCATCTCCACGGCGAAGAAGCCCATTTCGGCCGGTTTCTGCGCAATGACTAGGTCAACCGTCCCTTCTTTGAGCATCTGGATAGCGAATTCGGTCGCATCGAAGGCCACTACCTTGACCTTGCCGCTCAGACCAGCGTTCTTCACCGCATTGGCCGCAGCCTGCGCGCTAAACACGTTCGTGCCGAAGATGCCGGCCAATTCCGGTTCGCGCTGCAAGACGGCAGCCGTTTGGGCTTGCCCTTTGCCCGCATCGTCATCGTTGTAGTCTACCCCCACCAGCTCCATGCCGGGCGCCTCGGCGATGCCTTTCTTGAAGCCCTCCTCACGCTGATCGGTGGTGCTGATGCCAGGCTTCACATTCTGGACATAGACCTTGCCCTTGCCGCCCAACGCCTCAGCCAAGGCCCGCGCGGCGATCATGCCGCCCTCCACGTTGTCGGAGCCGATGTAGGAGAGTGGGAAGGTCACCGGCCCGTTGGCATAGTCACCATCGCCGATAAAGGTGTCGACCGTCAGCATTGGGATGCCGGCATCAACCACACGCTTCAATGGCTCGATCATCGCCTCCTTGTCAACGGGTGCCAGGAACATGAAGTCGATATCGCCCCGTGACAGCATCGCATCGATGATCGGAGTCTGAACGGTGGCGTTCCATGTCTCAGGGATCTGTACGATAAGGTTAACGCCCATCAGGTCGGCGGCTTGCTGGGCCCCGCGCTGCATGGTGATATAGAAGGGGTCATTCACTCCCGCGATGAACGCGAAGTTCGGCTTCTTCGCGGGGTCCTCGGCGAGCGCGGTCGGGGCAAGCACAACCAATACCAATACCACAATCAACGTCCACTGCCAAACTCTGTTCCAACGAAACATCTTAACCTCCTTGTTCTGTTTACAATTGAACAACAGTCAACAACGAACGTCTAACGGCCGATGGTGGTTTGGGCTCATCACCTCCTTGTCAAAACGGGCTCAGCGATTTGGACATATCGGGCAGCCTCGACGGACTGCTCACCTGTTTATATTTTACTATTTTGACGACAAGATGTCAACGACAGTGGTGGTACCTGTTTTAGGCTGAAACCTGATAAGCCTCCATCCTTCAACGGACAGGCGCGAATCGGGGCAGGGCGACGAGAACCAGGGCGACCAGAATTAGCGCCAGCACCACTATGATAGCGCAGCTCAACAGCATCCAGTTCAGAGTGCCATCCTTCTTTCGTTCAGCGGGCACAGCGGCACTGAGACGCGGTGCGGTAATCTCATTGACTGTCTGCGCTTGAGGCTGCACGTTTACGCTGCTCACTGGAGGGGGCGGTGGAGGCAGAGGCGCGACTGGCTGCGCCACTTGAGGTGCCGGTTGCGGCTTGACCGGCGTTTCGTCGTGCATGGGTATGGTGGTCTCCGCGGTTTGGAAACCGTCTGCCGCCGGAGCTAGTCGCGTGAACAGGATTTCCGTATTGCCCAGCTTGATCTTATCTCCGTCATATAGGATCTGTGGGCCAGAAATCCGGGTTCCATTGCAGTACACGCCGTTGGCGCTGCCCAAATCCTCAATTTCATAGGCGTCGCCCTTGCGCCTGAGCGTGGCGTGGTGTCTGGAGATCAGGGGGTCAAGCAGCACCAGGACGTTGTCTGTCTCCCGGCCAATGGTGACTTCATCCTTATCCAGAATGACAACCTTGTCTTTCTCCAGTCCACTTACGACCACCAGGCGGAAGAACGCGGGTAGATTTACAATCGTTTTGGCGTGATGGAGTGAGTTCTTTGACGGCATGGCTTCCTGTACATCAGCGAGCGATGCGCCGCAGTTCTCACAAAACGCGCTACCCGGTGCAACTTCCTGGTTACAGTTTTGGCACTTCATAACTTACCTCCCTCAGACTGCCGTGAACAGTTGCGACAGGCGGCAGGTTTATGCGCGCCACTTCCCCCGGCCTCAGTCTGCACGAAGAACGGCGTGCAGCCGACAAGGGGCCGGATCAGCCTAAATAGTCCCTGAGTTTGCGGCTGCACTTGGGATGTCGCAGTTTTCGGATGGCTTTCGCCTCTATCTGTCTGACCCGTTCGCGGGTCACGCCGAATTCACGTCCTACCTCTTCGAGGGTTCGACCCTGCCCATCCTTCAGGCCAAACCTAAGCTCTAATACCTCACGCTCCCGTTCTCCGAGTGAGCCCAGCACGTCACTCATTTGTTCGCGCAGGAGCTGCCGTGAGGCTGCATCCACCGGTCCCATGATGCTTTCGTCTTCAATGAAATCTCCCAGGTAGCTGTTTTCTTCCGCGCCGATGGGCGTTTCCAAAGACATGGGTTCTTGAGAGACGCGCATGATCCGTCTGACTTTGGCTGCCGCCCGACGCCATTTGCGTTCGAGGTCGGGATCGAGCGGCATTCCTTCGGCCAGCATTTCCTCTATCTGCTTCTTCTCCGACTCGCTGAAGAAGTCCATCTGCAGCGCGATTTCCTCAGGCGTTGGCTCGCGGCCATATTGTTGCACCAGTTGACGCTGTTCCCGGATCAGACGGTTTATTGTCTCAACCATGTGCACTGGTATGCGAATGGTGCGCGCCTGGTCAGCTATGGCCCGGCTGATGGCCTGCCGTATCCACCAGGTGGCATACGTAGAGAATTTGTAGCCCCGCCGGTAGTCGAACTTCTCCACCGCGCGCAAGAGGCCAATGTTGCCCTCCTGAATAAGGTCGAGGAAAGACAGACCACGTCCCATGTAGCGTTTGGCGACGCTGACTACCAGGCGAAGGTTCGCTTTGGCCAGTTCTCTCTGCGCCTCGCGCGCCCGCTTTTCCTGTTCGGCGTAGCGCGCCCTCTCCTTCGCGGTGATCGCACGGCCTTTCTTTATGCGTAAAGCCCTGGCCTTATAGCCCTGCGCGATGGCCTTTGCCAGCGCGATCTCCTGCTCACCGGTCAGCAGCGGCACACGTCCAATCTCGCGCAGGTACATTCTGACCGGGTCGTTGCTGGCGTCGATCATCCCCGCCGCGCCACCGTCCGCGGGCGCTGGTTCTAACTCCTCGGCCAGTGGCAGCAGCCCGCCCTCTTCTTCAATCTCCTGAAGGGCCTCTTCATCTGGCTCGCTCGGAGCTTCCTCGTCGAACTCATCGTCTTCCAGCTCATCTTCCAGGTCGCCAGAGTCCACCAGCACCTCGTCATTCAGGTCCTCATCTACATCTACATCTTCGTCACGCGCACTGTCGCCAATTGGAGAGTGAGCTGAAGACCTGGCCATCGCTCTCTTGCGCTTCATGACGATGCCGGGCGTCTCTGGTCCGCGGTCCGTATTCGTTTCAGGGCCGTGATTTCTGTCCGGCTGTTCGTCTTCTCGGCTGGTTTGTTTCACCATAGCGATTATCCTTGACGCTCACGCGCACACGCCTCGTTGCCGTCAATCTGCGTTATCCGTTCACAGTCGAACCCGAATGGCGCCTCGCTATGCTCCACTGTTTGGCTTGGGTGGCATAGATGGCCCGCTGCAAACGGTTTTTCCTCTCGGCATAGTTCTGTACCAAACGTCTATACAAATCTGACGAGGCGGCATCCCCTTCTTGTTCAGCGTCGCCCTGCAAAGCGTGCAGTTGTTGCAGCCATTTGCCAATCACGAAATGGCGCAGTTTCAAGATGCTGCGCACCGCTTCAATCTCCACCTGTTCATCTGGTAGCTTCGGCAAAGTCTCCCAATGTGCCAGCAATCGCCTGAGATGGTCGGCCAGCGGCTGGCTCAAGCTGGACAGCAACTCGTGCTGATCGAGTTCGCCCGATTGCTCGCACTGGCTTTGGATAGCCAGAAACAGTTCGCGGTTCTCAACCGACGAAAAATCGTCCGGCCCCAGCGGGGACATGGACATCTCTGACAGCATACGATTGGCTTCGGCGAGGGTGTGCGGCCAGACCCACAGGATTATCAAGCAGTGTTCCTCAACATCGAAGGACGGTCGGCGTAGGTGGACATCCTGAACCGTCTGCCAGGCATCTTTCTGCCCTACTTTTCGTCGCCTATAGCCAGCGAGCTGCTCCTGAAGGATTTTTTCGTCCACATGGAGCATACGCGAGAGCTTCTGCACATAGTGCGCCCGCTGTATCGGGTTTTCGATATCTCTCAAGACGGGCAACAGACGCTCTGCGGCCTGCGCCTTGCCTTGCGCCGAATTCAGGTCAAACTGGCGGCGCATCAGTTCGAAGTAGTAGTCAATCACTGGCAAGGCGTTCTGTATGAGCTGAGACCAAAGCTCGGGCGTCTCGCGGAGCACATCGTCGGGGTCTTTGCCTTGAGGCAGAACGGCAATCCGCACATCTGCCTCAGAACTGTATTGAGACTCGACCACCGCGCTCCCAATTCGCACAACTTCGTGCAGAGTAACCTCTCGGCTCAGGTCCAGCCCCCTGAGAACGGCCTGGCTGCCGGCTGCATCTGGGTCAAGAGCCAGGATGATCGTCCGCGCGTACTTTCGCAGCAGCTTGACCTGATCGGCGGTCAGTGCCGTGCCCATCGCGGCCACCACGTTTGTCTGGCCATGCTGATGGGCCTGAATGACATCCATATAACCCTCGACCACGATGGCCGTATCTTCAGCGCGGGCTGCAGCCTTTGCCAGGTCGAGGCCGAAGAGCACACGCCCTTTCTCAAAGAGCGGCGTCTCCGGAGAGTTCAAGTACTTGGGCTGAGAGTCGTCCAGCACCCGCCCACCGAACGCAATAGTGCGGCCGGCATGATCGCGTATAGGGATTATAACACGATTTCGGAAGCGGTCATAGTAGCCAGTTCCGCTTTCTTGAGCGATCACGAGGCCGCTGGCGAGCAAATCCTCCGACGAATACCCCTTGCCCGCCAGATAAGAACCGAGCGCGTGCCAATCGTTTGGCGCGTACCCCAACTGGAATCGCTCGATGGTTTCCTGGTTTATCCCACGTCGGTTCAGATAATTCCTGGCTGTCTCCCCATCTGGTGAGAACAACAAGCGGTTGTGGAAGTACGCCGCTGCCAATTTGTGGACCGCGATCAGCCTCTGTTGGCGGTCCTCTTCAAGCCTCTCCGCCTCCGTTTGGGTTCTGAGCTCTACGCCGACTCTCTGAGCCAAAATCTTCAGCGCATCGGCGAAATCAACGTTTTCTGCCCGCATGACAAATGCAAAGACATCTCCGCCTGTACCACACGCGCCGAAACAATGCCAGCTCTGCGTGTCTGGAAAGACGACGAACGACGGGGTCTTCTCGGTATGGAACGGGCAAAGGCCTTTGTAGTTCCGTCCCGCTTTCTTCAGGGAGACATAGGTAGAGATGACATCGACGATGTCCGCTCTGTCTTTGACTTCATCGATTGTGCTCATGGCTGGCTCACAACCTACCTCTCTCCTGAGGACACGACAACTGATATTATACCAGACGGCAGAAAAATGTGTCAAAATGAGTTCGCAGCCCGAGGCCTAAACAAAGAAAGCCGAAGGTCTCTTATCCGGAGACCTTCGGCTCGTCAAGGGCCTGGTTGACGTGAAGTCAATCGTTGGCTTAGACGGTAGACGACACCTGGACAGCCTTCTCTTTCAACGCGGCCTGGGCAGCAGCCAGACGGGCCACTGGCACACGGAACGGCGAGCACGACACGTAGTTGAGCCCGGTTTCATGGCAGAACTCGATGGAGCTGGGGTCGCCGCCATGTTCGCCGCAGATGCCGACTTCGAGGTCGGGACGGGTCTTGCGGCCCTGCTCTACGGCGATCTTGATCAGGTAGCCGACGCCATCGCGGTCCAATTCCTGGAAGGGGTTGGCCGGCAGGATTTTGTCTTCCACGTAGCGCAGCAGGAACTTGCCCTCAGCGTCGTCGCGCGAGTAGCCGAACACGGTCTGGGTCAGGTCGTTTGTTCCGAAGGAGAAGAACTCTGCCACTTCGGCTATCTGCCCAGCGGTGATCGCTGCACGCGGGATTTCGATCATCGTGCCAAACTTGTACTCGACCTTGACGCCTTGCTCCTCCATAACTTGCTTCGCCACAGGCAAGAGATAGTTCAGAGTCACCTTCAATTCATTGACGTGTCCGGTGAGCGGGATCATGATTTCCGGTTTGACCACGATGCCCTTCTTGGCCATGTTGCAGGCGGCCTCGAGGATGGCCCGCACCTGCATCTGAATGATGCCCGGCATGGTGATGCCCAGGCGGATGCCGCGCAGGCCGAGCATGGGGTTGGCTTCCTTCATGGACTCCACCGCACGCAACATGGCTTCAGCTTCCGCCAGGCGCTTCGGGTCCTTGCCTGTGATCTTCAGCTCGGTCACTTCAACCAACAATTCTTCGTGGCTCGGCAGGAATTCGTGCAGGGGCGGGTCAATCAGACGGATGATGACCGGGCAACCGTCCATCACCTCGAAGATGCCCTCGAAATCTCCGCGCTGTACGGGCAGGAGCTGGTCGAGGTATTCCTTGCGTTTCTCCTCTGAATCGGCCAGGATCATCTTCTGCACGATAGGCAGCCGGTCTTCCTCGAAGAACATGTGCTCAGTCCGGCACAGGCCAATGCCCTCCGCGCCAAACTGTCGGGCGACGCGGGCATCCTTGGGATAGTCTGCGTTGGTCCACACGCCGAGGCGACGGAATTCGTCAGCCCACTGAAGCAGCGTCGCCAGGTCCTTCTCCTTCGAGAAGTCGGTCTCGATGGTTTTCACCGTGCCGGCAAAGACTTCGCCAGTGGTGCCGCTAATCGAAATGGTGTCGCCTTCCTTGAGCACCTTACCATCCACGGTGAGTTGCTTCTTGATGGGGTCAACGCGGATGGCCTCGCAGCCGGCCACACAGGGCAATCCCAGTCCGCGAGCTACGACAGCGGCGTGCGAAGTCGCGCCGCCGCGCTGGGTCAAGATGCCCTTTGAACGCAGCATTCCATGTACGTCATCGGGCGCGGTCTCCGGACGGACCAGGATGACTGACTTGCCGGCCAATCCCCATTCCTCGGCGGTGTCGGCGTCGAAAGCAGCCACCCCCGAAGCCTCGCCGGGCGAGGCGTTAAGGCCCTTCGCCAGGAAACGCCCCTCGCGACGCGCCTGCTCCACAGCTTGTAAGTCGAAGCGGGGGAGCAGCAACTGGTTAATCTGAATCGGCTCGACGCGCATAACGGCCTCTTCGCGGGTGATCAGGCCCTCGTGAACCATATCCACGGCTGCCTTGACGGCAGCAGCAGCGGTTCGTTTGGCATTGCGCGTCTGAAGCATCCACAGTTTGCCCCGTTCGACAGTGAATTCCAGGTCCTGGATGTCCCGGTAGTGCTTCTCCAACATCTCGGCCACTTGCTGGAACTGCTTGTAGACCTCCGGCATGTCTTGCTCAAGCTGGGCGATTTTCTTGGGAGTCCGGATGCCCGCCACCACATCTTCTCCCTGGGCGTTCTGGAGATATTCGCCGTAAAGGACTTTTTCGCCGGTGGCCGGGTTGCGGGTGAAAGCCACGCCTGTGCCGGAATCGTCGCCCATGTTGCCAAAGACCATGGTCACCACATTGACCGCTGTGCCCCAGTCGTGCGGCAGCTTGTGGAAATTGCGATAATCCACCGCGCGCTTGCCCATCCAGGAGTCGAATACCGCCGCAGTCGCCAGCCTCAGTTGCTCATAAGGGTCAGACGGGAAATCTATGCCTTTTTCCTTCTTGACGACCTCTTTGAACTTTTGGACAATTTCTTCCAGCATCTCGGCGGTCAGGTCGGTGTCTTGGCCGCCCGCGGTCTTCGCCTTGTACTCGTTCAGAATTTCCTCGAACGGGTCCGGCTCTTTCTTGATGTCCAGGACGATGCGAGAGAACATCTGAATGAAACGACGATAAGCGTCCAGCGCGAAACGCCGGTTGCCGGTCAGTTTCGCCAGGCCCTCAAGGGTCTCGTTGTTCAAACCCAGGTTGAGCACGGTATCCATCATGCCGGGCATGGAGACGCGGGCGCCAGACCGCACCGAGACCAACAAAGGATTGCTGGGGTCGCCGAACTTCTTGCCCGTCTCCTTCTCCACCACTTTTAATGCTTCGAGAGTCTGTTCCCACATGCCGTCGGGGAACTTCTTGCCCAGCTCATTGTACGCATTGCACGCTTCCGTTGTGATGGTGAATCCGGGCGGCACCGGCAAACCAGCGTTGGCCATTTCGCACAAGTTTGCGCCCTTGCCGCCAAGCAGGTTGCGCATATCCTTGTTGCCCTCACTGAACAGATAAACCCATTTTTTCGACATATTCCATATTCCTCCTAAATGTTATTGGTTGTCTTTGAGATGATTGATTGAGAACAGAATATCTTAGAATCCCTCCATCTGCGTCAGGTCTACGATGCCTTCTGTTAACGCCGCAATGGCCTGGAGGAGAGCTAAGCGATTTTGCCGGACGGTCAGGTCCGGAGCCATGACCAGCACGTCATCGAAAAACGTATTGATGGGCTCGAGCATCGGCAGAAACGCCTTGAAGAAGTCATCTATGGAGCTGTCCGGCCTGACCTGCGCACGACACGTTACATAGCTGGCGTACAGGCGTTGTTCGCTGGCCTCGGTGAACGCATCGGGATTGATGGGATACCGTTCGCGGTATTCACGCACGATGCGCACACACCGGCCATAAGTATTCAGGATGAAGAGCCAGTCGTCACGCGCCGCCCATCGTTCCAGCGCCATGACAGACTCATGCGCCCGGTACGGGTTGTCCCCACGCGCAGCCAGCACCGACTCGACGACATCATGGTGGTATCCCTTCTCGCGCAGCCAGACACGCAACCGCCCCACGATGAACTCCTGCACTTCCTTAAGTAGCGAAGGCTGCGTCTCAACAGGGAGCAGGTCACGGGCCTGCTCTAATGCCTCGAGCAGCGATAAAGAAACCCTGTTTTCGACGAGGATCTGCACCAGGCCAATCGCCGCGCGGCGAAGGCCATACGGGTCGGCTGCGCTGGTAGGCGCCAGGCCTACAGCAAACAATCCCAGCAAGCTATCCAGTCGGTCGGCCAGCGCGATCAACATGCCGGGCGCAGTCCGTGGCACGTCATCGCCGGCAAATCGCGGCAGATAGTGCTCGAAGATGGCCTGCGCTACGGCCGGGCTCTCGCCCGAATGCAGCGCGTATTGGCGGCCCATGATGCCCTGCAGCGAGGTCAGCTCAATGACCATCTGCGTACCCAGGTCCGCTTTGCACAGATGCGTGGCCCGTTGGCTGACCGCCAGGTCTTCCGCCGAGACGTTCAGCAGGCGCCCGAGTCGTGGAACCAACTGCTCTAGTCGCTTCACTTTGTCGAGCACCGACCCCAGCTTCTCTTGAAAAGTCAGGGTATTTAGCCGCGGCAAGAACGATTCCAGAGGCTTCTTGGTGTCATCCTCATAGAAAAACGCCGCATCGGTGTAGCGGGCCCGCAATACTTCTTCGTTGCCGTCCCGCACCAGGTCCAGGTGAGCCTCATCGCCATTGCGGACGGCGATGAAATAGGGCAGGAGCCTCCCGGAATTCGGTTCGACGACCGGGAAGTAACGCTGGTGCTTTTTCATGACGGTGATCAGCACTTCCTGCGGCAGTTTGAGAAAATCGGGGTCAAAACCGCCGCGCAACGCAGTCGGTTTCTCGACCAGGTTGGTCACCTCTTCCAGCAGGCTTTCATCGGCCGGCGTCTCACCGCCGACCTCTGCGGCCAGCCGTCCGACCTGCTCCTGAATCATGGCCCGACGACGCGCCTGATTGATGATAATGCTGTTTGCCTCCATCAACGCCGGGTAGTCGCTGGCGGCAGGAACCGGGATTTCAGGGCTGCCCAAAGGCCTCAGCCCCCTGGTTACGCGCCCGCTGTTGACGCCTGCGAACGAGAACGGTATCACCCGGTCGCCCAACAATGCCACCAGCCACCGGATCGGCCGGGAGAACATCACCTGGCTCGCGTTCCAGCGCATACTTTTGGCGAAGCGGAGGGAGGCGAGCAATGCTGGCAACTGTTCGGCCAATACCTCCGATGCAGGACGCCCTTTTTCGGTGATGGTCGCCACCACGTAGGGCCGCCCGTCGAAATCTTTGACCCTCAGGGCCTCAAGCGGGACGTTGTTGTTCCGCGAAAAACCCAGCGCCGCTTTTGTCGGCTGCCCGGCCTGATCGAAAGCCACAGCGGCCGGCGGGCCTTTCAGCTCCGTCTCTTTGTCAGCCTGTTGGGTCGCCAGGTTTTTCACGAGCACGGCCAGGCGACGCGGGGCGCCCAGAACTTGCAGGTCATCATAGGCCAACCGCAGGTCGGCCAACAGCCGCGGCACGTTGGTTTGCAGTTGCTCAACGGCGGCGGACAGGTCGGACACCGGCAGCTCCTCGCAGCCCACTTCCAGCACGAAGTCCGCAGACCCGGCTCCAAGCGCGGGGGCGAGTTCCGCTGGCGGCGCGGCGGTTGCCTGCTCAGGCTGGCGCTGCTCGCTTTTACTGAGAAGAGGATACCCCTGGTCTTCACGCTGTTTCAAGTACTGCGTCGCGACGCGATGGGTCAGATTGCGCATTCGGGCGAAATAGGAAGCTCGCTCCGTCACCCCGATGGCCCCGCGGGCGTCGAGGATGTTGAAGGTGTGGGAGCACTTGAGGATATAGTCATAGGCGGGGATGAGCAACCCGTTTTTCAGGCACTGTTCTGCTTCCCGCTCATAGTTGGCGTAGAAACCGGCCAACAGCTCGACATCGGCGTAATCCAGATTGTATTTGCTGTGCTCGATTTCGCTCTGAAGCAGGATGTCGCCATACTTGATCGAATCGGTCCACCCAATATCGGTAAAGCTGTGCACCTTCTGCAAGGCCATGACAATGCGTTCCAGCCCATAGGTGATTTCAACCGACACGGGGTCGAGCGTCACACCGCCGGCCTGCTGGAAGTAGGTGAACTGGGTGATCTCCTGGCCGTCGAGCCAGACCTCCCAGCCCAACCCCCACGCGCCCAGCGCGGGCGATTCCCAGTTGTCCTCCACAAACCGAATATCATGCTCCCGTTGGTTGATGCCCAACGCCTCCAGGCTCTTCAGGTAGATTTCCTGCGGGTTGCCTGGGTCGGGCTTGAGGATAACCTGATACTGGTAATGCTGCTGCATCCGATTGGGATTCTGTCCGTAGCGGCTGTCATCGGGGCGGACCGAAGGTTCAACATAGGCCACGCGCCACGGCTCCGGCCCCAGGACGCGCAGTGTGGTGGCCGGGTTCATGGTGCCTGCGCCCACCTGGACGTTGTATGGCTGCCAGATGAGGCAGCCATAGTCGGCCCAGAACTCTTGCAGCAAGCTGATCGCCTGCTGGAAGGTCACATATTTGCCCATGCAGCTTACAAAGCCTCCCCGGCGGTGGAGTTATCGGCTGGCGAACAGGCGGGACCGGACGAAACCGGCTGCCTCACGCGGCGGATGAACTCGATGGATTTGAGATTTCGCTCCAGATAATAGGTGATATACTTGAGCATCAAACGTTCCAACTCTCTGTGAATCTCCGTATTAAGCGGCAGATGATAGCTTTCTTCCAGAGTATGTTGTTGCAAATAGCGCAACACCTTCAGGGCGTTTACCGAAATCGGCTGCACGCTGAGCTCGGGCAATTTCTGCCAGCAGCGCGGGCACACGACCCCGCCCTCGCCAACGCTGAACTGATTGTCCCCTGGCCTGATCGTCTCGTCGCAGCGCACACAGCGAAAAAGCTGCGGCTGATAGCCCACCAGGCCCAAAAGATGCAACTCATAGAAACGGGTGATGATTTCGACATCGGATTCAGCATTGAACCAGCCCAGAACCTGCAACAATAATTCAAAGAGGGGATAATTCTCTATCCCCTCTCCAGTGAAGCGATCGATCAGTTCAACGATATAGTAAGCGCGGCTTGTCTTGGTCAGATCGGCGCGCAGGTTCGGAAAGCTGTTTACCGTCTCGGCCTGAGTCACAATATCCAGGGAGCGACCCCTGGCCAGCAACAATTTGGAGTGGCAGAGTATCTCCAAATGCCCGGCCTTGCGGCTGGTCGGCTTGCGCACGCCCTTGGCGATCACGCGATATTTCCCCCGATAAGGGGTGTACAGCGTCAGCAGACGGTCGGCCTCTCCCAGATTGTTTCTTTTTAAGATAATGGCCTCTGTACGATAGAGGCGGTCCCGGTTCATGCCTCTACGTCTCCCTCTCTTGAGGCCCCGGCAGTTGCAAGGGTTTGGGCCCGTCACCCGGCCATCGCCTGGCGGAAACTGTGGCAAGCGCGGCGGGCCTGTTGTTTCCCTTTCTGAGCATACAGCGGAATATTATACCATTTTGTTTCTTTCCGCGCAAACTGACCCGCGCGCCGGGTGCATTCAGAATTTTAGGCGAGTTAGCAGAAGCCTCAACCGCGTCATGTTGAGCTTCCCCATGGCGCGTGGGCGCACCGCTTATGGGAGAGAAGAAACACCATCACGTGTCATGAGCGGGTCGTTTCTTTGCAGGCGCGCTGGAGAACAGCGGATGGGCAGGATGGCACGGATGTCAGGTCGGGTATGACCTACAGTAGGGAGAGGGGAGAGCTGGAGGGCAGGCTTCCAAACCTGCCGCCTGATCTGTCACATCCCGCGCATCCGCTGTTCTCATCAGGTTCGGTGTGGGCGTCCGGCGCATAGTGCCGCACTTCGATAATGGACAGCACCTCTTTGGCCAGGGGGTCGGGGTAATCCTCGCCGAAGACGACAGCCTTGATGCCGGCGTTGACGATGCTCTTGGCGCACCACGAGCAGGGGTAATGGGTGGTATACAGCGTCGCCCCTTCGATGGGGATGCCGTAGCGGGCGGCGAAGTTGATGGCGTTCTGTTCGGCGTGGGCGGCGCGGCAGATTTCCGACCGCTGCCCCGATGGGATGCCCACCCGCGCACAGCCGACCTCGGCGCAGTGGGGGTGGCCGGCCGGCGCGCCATTGTAGCCGGTGGACACGATTTGCTTGCCCTTGACGATGACCGCGCCCACCTGCCGGCGCAGACAGGTGGACCGCTTGGCCACCGTGCGGGCGATCTCCATGAAGTAGTCGTCCAATTCGGGGCGCTGATGGTCCATGGCGCACCTTACCTCAATTCGAGGCGTTCTTGAACACGGCCGGCAGATAAACGTTGCCGTAGGAGCCCTGCCCGCTGGCGCTGCCATAGAACAGCGTGACGTAATACAACAGCGGTGTGCCCCCAAACGACCAGAAATTGACCCGATACTGGGCGTAGCGAGCCTGTGGCCATTGACCGCCCGGCCCGACGATGTAGGCTCCAGGCCCTAAGTATCCTCGAATCGGAATCCAGTAAGCATTCTGAGGGTCCCACGCCAGATTTTGAGGATACCATTCTGCGTTTAACAAATCGTTAATGGTATCACCTACCCGCGTCTGCAAAGCGATCCATGTCCCTTCTGGCGTAACTCCCCCGTAGTCGATTTTGAACCAGTTGGTATCGCAGTCGGGTGAACCTTCCGGCAGGCCCGGACAACTGTCGAACGCTCTGGAAACGAAGGCCCCGACCCGTCTCGTGCCGACACCGCCAACCGGACCATAGTCCTGTAGCTCGAACGGCGTCCGGGTGAAGAATACGTCGTTCAAATTGACCGCGTAGACGCTGTAGCGGTTGTCTTGCCAAACCATGCGTAGGCTGCCACCGATGTTGGACGCAATTGACGGATGCTGTTGCCATGCAGGCGGGGGACGGTCAGGAGTATAATCGGTCAGATAGGACTGGTCGAAGTTACGGATCTTCGCTTCGTCGTTCAACTGAAAGTTTCTGGTTCCGTCGGCTGCGTCGCCATAGTGCCACTGGTAAATATCGCAATTGCCTTCATCGTAGTTACGGGTGTCGGCCCAGGCGACGTATACCTCAAAAGGTATTTCCCGTTCTTCAGAGAGAAAATCTGGATACGTCCAGGCGGTGATAGATGGATCAAATTGCTTGGGGCGCTCTTGCCAAACTGTGTCGTGCAGGTTAACTTTAAGCTCCTTGTTGACTTGCACCTTGCCTGCTTCATCGATGGGAAGGAATAGTCTGTAGGTAGTTTTATCCAGCTTGAATGGGGCATAGGCGTAGTAAATGTCAGGGTCGTTTCCGATGAACCTCGGATCCTGGTCGCCGCCCACGCTGTTGCGGTAGTCGCGCCAGGCGAACTGAAGCGCTGGCACAGGAATGTTTTCCAAATTGATCTCTATGAGCTGTCCTCCGTTTGTCCGGGCGTTCACCGTCATGTCGGCTTTGGTTTGGGATACAGCAATGACTGGCTGGTCTTGAACGCGGTTGTACCACTGAGTTGCGCTGTCCTGATTGACGCGTCCATCCGCTGCAAACCCACTCGCCATCTGGTCTAAGTTGTATGTGACATAGATATCATCACCCGTGCCCAGACCCCGGTCCTCGTGCCAGACAATGGACAGAACAGGTAAATCCTTGGTTGTGTAAACATACCCATACAGGGGAGGTGGACCCTCTTTGATGATTTCGACGATCAGGTCAGATACGACAGTGGTATAGCTCACGTCCACTTTGGGATTGAGCTTCTCATGTCCATTGGGATCAGCTACATAGCGCCACGGGTCCCACGTAATAGGCGCGCCCGGCGATGGTGGTTGTCCTTTGCTGGCCCA
>DAOTYC010000235.1:0-19147 GCA_034435095.1 Anaerolineae bacterium
CCTTCAAGAGCGTGCCGGCGCGCATCGCCGCCCTGTTGCTTCAACTGGCCGACCAGGGCCGGCTGGTCATTGACGGCTACACCCACCAGGAGATCTCCGAAATCGTCGGCACCTACCGCGAGACCACCACGCAGACGCTCAACGACTTCCGTGCACAGGGCCTGATCGACATCAAACGCAAACACATCAAGATCCTGGACGTGGAGGGGCTGAAGAGGATCGCTGAAAGCTGAATCTGAGGCGAAAGCAGCCAAAGCCGATACACTTATTTGGATGACAATATCAAGTGACTCAGAAACTATTCCTACCAATCGAGCCGCAAGCTTTTGGACTTTTGCCTGCTCATGAATGATCTACTATTAAGAACAACATAAGCTAGAAACGAGCGCAAGAAGCAAAAGAATTTGGAGGGAAGGTCGCCGATCTGAAGAGCTGCATCAATTCACGACTACTTTTCGCGCCTGCTTCACCAAGCGTCGGTGGAAGTACGCCATTATTGTACTACAATCTTCGGTTGAATGCGAGGAAAGGCCGAGGGACATAAGAGGAGGGATTGGAACTTATTACGATGCAAAAAGAAATGGTGCAAGTCTGGATTTCACATTTCAGGAGAATTTTTAATAGCAAATTACTACGGTATGCTCTTTTTTTTATTGCTTTGTACTTCTTTGTTATCTATATCATCATGGTCTACTGGCGCATTCAATATCCGTTCGAGCTCGAGTGGATGGAAGGAGGTTTTCTTCTTCAAGTTCGTCGAGTTTTGCAAGGTATGCCTATCTATCAAAGTCCTTCACTTGAGTATATCCCATACATCTATACGCCCCTCTATTTCTATGTTTCGGCCTTGGCTTCTCTACTTGGAGGCTCGGGTTTCCTCAGTTTGCGCGCAGTCTCTTTCTTGTCATCGTTGGGTTGCTTTTTCTTGATTTATCTCTTTGTGAAGAAAGAGACTGGAAATACATATGCGGCGGTCATCGCTTTTTCGTTATTTGCTGCGACGTTTCGGCTAAGTGGGGCTTGGTTTGACGTTGCGCGGGTAGATTCACTAGGTCTTCTCTGCTGTCTTGCTACGTTATATCTTCTTAGGTTTGGCCGTCGGTTTCCCAGTTTCTTGGCGGCCGGAGCCCTGTTGACATTATGTTATTTATCCAAACAGAGTCTCCTCATCGTTTTCCCGTCCGTTCTGCTTTTGGGGCTCATCTATCGGTTCAGATCTATGTTGTTGACCGCGATAACCGCTGGCGCTCTCGTAGGCGCAAGTACTATCGTGCTGGACCTTCTCCATGGTGGCTGGTACAGTTTCTATACTATTCACTTGCCCTCTCAGCATAAAGTGAGGGAATGGTTCTTTCTGGAGTTTTGGCAACGTGATATAGTGACTCCATTTGCAGTAGCAGTGGGTTTGTCCCTTTTCTTTCTCGTCAGGCAATTTTTGAAACGTGATTGGAAGACAGGTGTCTACTATTTGAGTTTTGCGATTGGTCTAACTGGTGCATCTTGGGCAGGGAGGTTGAATCAAGGTGGGTCCCACAATTCGCTCATGCCAGTTCATGCCGCTATAGCCGTGTTGGTTGGCTTGGCCTTAGCCACAATCCTATCTCTCACGGAAAGTAGTTCTGATCTTGTCAGAATGAGAATCAGGGCGGCAGTCTTCTTGCTATGTATTTCCCAGTTTGTCCTCCTGTTCTATGATCCTGTCCCTCAAATCCCGACTGCCGATGACCTTAGAGCAGGGGAGGAACTCTTAGCCTTCATACGCGAGAGTGATTCCAAAGTGCTCATGCCTTTTGCACCCTATTTGCCCGAGATGGCAGGGAAGGGGACATCTTTTCATTTCATAGCGTTGCAGGAACTCATAGGAGGGTTCGGGGGACAGCCAGAGGAGTCGGGAATTCGCATTCTAAATGAGATTAAGGCCGCGATATTAGAGCGGAAGTTTGGTGCAGTGATTATCCATACAGATTGGATGAGTAACTATCTGGAACAAAGTTACCAAAGACGCGATTTAGGAATATCAAGGTGTTTCCGCACATTCACCAGCCTTCGTCGCAAGCCCTGCTACTTATACGTTCCGAAAGAAGACTCCAATCAACCGCAGCTTGCTTATATTGAATTGTACATACAGCCCGCCTTGAGGCCATATTGGGCTGTTGTCCAATGGCAGGATGGTCTTGGGGACTGGCACGACGTAGAGGGCTGGGCAGGCAAGGCCACTGAAGGCCTCGTTGTTTGGGCAGTCTTCCCTTCCGAGTTTGGCAAGGGGCCATTTCGGTGGGCAGTATACGATGATCATGATGACATTGGCAATACTGAAAGAGTGTTCCTGGGCGCGAGCGGCCCTTTCTACTTGCCAGAACTGGGAGGAGAATCGATCAAGAGCGAGGTTATTATTGGTGCGCGCGATGGCTCGAATCAGTGACCAACCATGATTGTTCGAGTGTCCGTGCCACACTAAACTCGACCTTAAGGAGGATTTCTCGATGACTCAGTCTCAGCAGTGCCACCCTGTCTGCTCTGACGAACAGAGTAATTTGGTCACAAAGACTGTTGGCATGTTGCGAACCGATTGGCACCTGCTTACCAACCCAGCCGTGCCGATACATGCCAAGGTTTTGCCTGCCCTGGTTGGCTTGGCCTATCTGATCCTGCCTGTTGATGTCATGCCGGATCCCCTGCTTGGCCCCGGGCAGGTAGATGACCTCGGCGTCCTGGCACTTATGGTCATTGCGTTCCACCTCCTGGCCAGAGCATCCGTCGTCGCCGCAACAATGGCCGGGCCGCCCCCGCCGTACTCCAGGGAGAATGGCGGCAGCGGTCAACTGGTCGGGCCAAACGAGCCGGTGCCGGGCAGCAGCCCGGCCGCTGTAACCTTTACCGACGTTGGCCCAGCGGGCAGTCCATCACGCGGTGCATGGGGCGTACATCGTCCCGAGCTGCCAAACATCAACATTTACAACCGCTATCCCGGCGGAGGCTACTGCGGATTGGCAGCACTTCTGGTTGTCATATTGATAGCTGGCTTCGTGGTGTGGCGGATAGCATTGGGTGGCAACCCATTGGCCCCACCGATCACCCCCACACCAACTCGTGACCTTAGGACCATCGTCCAACGGTTGCGAGATATTAAGAAACTGGAAACAGTGCACTACTTTACTGAAAAAGTTACGGTGCAAGAAGCGAGGGCCTGCGTCTTTGGCGGCGAAACTTTGGTGCTCCTTTTTTATGGTCAGGGAGTCGTGGGTATAGATTTGGAAGATCTGACGGAAGGCTCGATTGAGGTGAACGAGGAGCGCACACAGGCCATCCTGCGCCTCCCGCGCCCCAGGCTCCTACATGCCTTCCTGGACGTCGGAGAAACAAAGGTCGCATTTCACTACGTACCGCCCCTCTGTCCCAGCCTGGCGTTGGAGATGGCATTAACGGCTGAAGTCAGGGCCCGAGAGGAAGTTCAGCGTGTGGGCGACGATGAACGATACTTAAAGACGTCTGAGACAAATGCGAAGAGTTTCTTCGAGTTTCTCTTGAAGGAGTTTGGATTTCAGGAGGTCGAGGTCATTTTCGAAACACCTGAGGCTGAATCGGAGACAATGGCCCTACCGACAGTAGAAATCATGGGCACACTGCCGCCTTTGCTCACGTCAGAACCCACTGAAGTACCTGCTTCTCCGCCGGCAGCTACGGATGTGCCCACTCCATCGCCAGTGGCTACGCCGGCCGCCGCTGAGACGGTGGCGCCGTAGGATTGAAGGTCGAGCTGGCGGTGTCGCTGTATGCGCAGGGCCGGCTGTCGGTCGGCAAGGCGTGTGAGTTGGCCGGCATGTCGCTGTGGCAGTTCCATCATCTCCTGGCCTCGCGGGCATCTCGCCTCACTACGACGTGGCCGACTTGAGCGAGGACATGGCGGCCAGGTAAGGGTAAGCTTGGTGTTAACGAATCGGTATGCTATAATTGAACTGGTAACACCAAGAATAAGGAGATGGATTGTGCTGGCAACCCAGAGTCTGGAAGGGCTAATCGTAAAGGATCGGCGGCTCCGAGATGGGCGACCGGTCATCGCTGGAACGGGAGTGACGGTTCGAACCGTGGTGGGCTATTACAAGCTTGGTTACACCCCGGAAGAAACCGCCGATGAGATGGGCATAGAATTGGCGGGAGTGTATGCCGCCCTGGCCTATTACCACCTTCACCGCGACGAGATCGAAACGGACATCCGCACCAATTCCGAAGACAGCGTACTGAATGAGTTTGGAGCCCCAACCCGTGTCTGAGCCAATCAGACTGTATTTGAACGAGGACACGATTAACAGACGGCTGATCCAGGCATTGCGCTCGCGAGACATAGACGTCCTGACTGCTCGAGAAGCTGGGCTGACAGGCGTCTCCGACAGAGAGCATTTGGAGTATGCAAGTTCGCTTGGTCATACCATACTGACCTTCAACACGCGTGATTTTGTCAAGTTGCATACGGAGTATGCGGCGCTGGGCAAACGCCATGCTGGAGTGATTGTGTCTGACCAGACACATGTGGGTGTAATCTTGCGCCGTCTGCTCAAGCTATGCCACGCTCGTTCGGCTACCGATATGCAGGGCTGGTTGGAATATCTGAGCAACTGGCAATAGTCTGGCACGGCTGTGCCCTAGTGGGTTCAGCACTGGACCAGTGCAAGCCATTGCACGAATTCGTCGTGCTGCCATCAGGGCCATGAAGTTCCCTTGGGGGCACTGCTGAGCGGCGCCGGAGATGACCCACGGTTACAACATGAAGCTCAGCATCTTTCTCAGCCAGCTCTGTCGCCTGGCCGGCCAGTTGGCCAGCTTTTCCATGAGGAGCTGGTCCAAACCGAAACTTCGCCCACAGGCCGTCGTGAGGATGAGGACGTGGATCAACGCCCACAGGCCATACGGCCACAGTGGTTCGAGGCGAGGGTTGACGAACCGAACCACCCGCAGGCCAATGAGGGCCAGGCCCAGCACCGCGCCAACCCTGGTGAACAGCCCCAGCGTCAGCAAGGCAGCGCTCAGCCAGCACAGGAGATTGTAGCCCGGCCAGAGGGGCGGCGCAAAGGCCTCGGCCGACCAGAAGAGCCCCATCAGGATGCGCGCCGCTGCCAGAGGAAGCGATGGCGATTTGCTGGCGCACCCCTCTCGCCAGAATTCCTTCAGACCATACGGCAACTTCGTCATCCCAATCGCCCCTTCCTCCAGAGGAGAGATTGACTGATTTCGCTTACTCAGAGACCTGGCCCCGCGCTATTCTGAGCTCCCCCACGGCGCGTAGGCGCGCCGCTCATTGGGGGAAGAAACGCCGCCCTATCCCGTCATGCTGAGCGAAGCGAAGCATCTGCCGAAGGCGAAGCATCTCGCGCTGGCAGGCGTTGAGATTCTTCGCTGCTCCTTCGCTGCGCTCAGGGCTACGGCTCAGAATGACGCGACAGGGTAGTTTCTGGTAGGAGCGGCGGCGACGGAGAATCTCCACCGCAAGCTGATGGCCGTCAGCCAACCACGCAGCGCGGTTCAGTCTATCCGGCGGATGCGGCCATCGGATAAACCGACCAGGATCACGTCTGCTGCGCCGGCGAAGATACCGTTGTCCACCACGCCGGGGATGCTGTTCAGCGTCGCTTCCAGCCGGGCGGGGTCGTCAATGCGCTCAAAACGGGCATCCACGATGAAGTTGCCCTGGTCGGAAATGACCGGCCCGTCCTTCCTGATCGCCATGCGCACGGCCGGCTGCGCGCCCAGCTTCTCCAGTGCCCGCAGGACAGGCACAATCGCCATCGGAATTACTTCGACCGGCACGGGGAAGGTCGCACCTAAATAGGGCACCAGTTTAGATTCGTCCACCACCACGATGAATCGCTCGGCCAGATAGTCAATGACCTTCTCGCGGGTGTGGGCTGCGCCGCCCCCTTTAATGAGGTTTTTCTTTGGGTCAACCTCGTCCGCGCCGTCAATGGCTATGTCTATCCGTTCCACGTCGTCCAATGTCCGCACCGGCACGCCATGCTGCCGGGCCAGCATCGCTGCCGAAAACGAAGTCGGCACGCCGACAATGGACAGGCCTTCCTCACGGATGCGGCGCCCCAGTTCCTCAATGGCGAACGCCGCTGTTGAGCCGGTGCCCAGCCCGACCACCGCCCCGTCCGTCACCATGCGCGCCGCCTCTACGCCGACACGCTGTTTAACTCCCGCCTTGGGGTCGCTTGCTGCCATGCTTGTGCTCCTCTCCTCACAAAATAAGCCCACTCAATCCTCTGCCAGGAGCAGCACCTTGCCGCCCACTCCCGACCGGGCCACTTCGAGCGCCTGCTTGTATTGGGACAGGGGGAAGCGGTGGGTGACCACCTTCAGCGGGTCGAATTTGCCGGTCGCCAGCAGCGACTCCATTTTGTACCAGGTACCCCACATCACCCGGCCGGTCACACCGCGCACCGTCGCCTCTTTGTATACGATGTCCGCCGTGGTATCAAGCGTCACGGGGTCAGAGGTCAGGCCGACGAGCACCAGCCGGCCGCCGCGCCGCAGCACCTTGAACGACTGCTGGGTCGCCAGCGCCGAGCCAGTGTATTCCAACGACACGTCCACGCCGCGCCCGTGGGTCGCGTCCTGGATGGCCTGCACCGGGTCGGCCTCTTTGGCGTTGATGGTCACGATGCCAGGCACAACCTGTTCTGCCAGCTCCAGACGACTGGGGCTGATGTCAACGGCGAAAATCTGCCGCGCTCCGCCGACGCAAGCGGCGGCGATGCCATAGATACCAATCGGCCCGGCGCCGAACACAGCCACCGTGTTGCCGGCCAGTTCGCCCGCCGCCTCGACGCCATGCACGCCGACCCCCATCGGCTCCATCACCGCGCCCAGTTCATACGGCGTATCGGCGGACAGCTTCCAGGCGCACACATCCGGCAGCCGGTGATAATCGGCAAACGCACCGTCGGTATGCACTCCGACAATGACCATATTCTCGCAGGCATGTTGGTTGCCAGTGTGACACTGGAAACAACGTCCGCACGGGATATGCGTCTCACACGCGATGTGGTCGCCTGGCTTGAAATTGGTCACCGCGCTGCCAACCTCCACCACCTCGCCGCTATACTCATGGCCGAGAATCATCGGCAAGGGACAACGCGCCTGCGCCCAGGGCGTCCACTCGTTGATGTGATGGTCTGTGCCGCAGATAGCCGCTGCCTTGACGCGGATCAACAGGTCGCGCGGGCCCGGCTCAGGCACGTCCACTTCCAGGAATTCCAGGCCCGGCCTGGGTTCTGTCTTCACCACCGCCTTCATTTTGCTTCCCATGATGTCAGCTCCTCTCCACAATGAATGCCTTCACAGCAAGATCACGCCCTTGATGACCTGATCCTTGTGCGACTCAACGAATTCCAGTGCCTGCTGGATGTCCTCCAATGGGAAAGTGTGGGTCACGAATGGATCGAGGCTGACCCGACCGGCCCGCACCAGATCGACAGCCACCGGGTGGATATTCGCATAACGGAACACGCCATGCACACGTATGCCGGAGCGCACAATGCGCACCACATCCACGGGGACTTCCGCCTGGTGCAGCACGCCGACCAGACCGACCGTCCCCCCGCGTTTGACCGCCTTGATGGCCATCGCCACCGTCTGCGGCGACCCGGCGGTCTCCATCGAGCGGTCCACGCCTTTGCCGTTGGTCGCCTCCAAAATGCGCTCCACCGCATCGCCGTTGCGCCCATCAATGGCCTCATCTGCGCCCAGTTCGAGTGCGACTTCCAGGCGGCGCGGCACGATGTCGGTCACAAAGATGCGCGTCGCACCGCGCACGCGCGCGGCCAGCACGGTTGCCAGGCCAATCGGGCCGCTGCCGAAGACTGCCACGCTGTGGCCGACCTGGATGTCGGCTTCCCTGGCCGCCATCAGGCCAATGGACAGCGGTTCGATCACGGTGCCGGCGGCAAAGCCCAGTTCTTCGGGCAGGGGAAAGACAAAATCCTCTGGCATGACCACATATTCGGTCATATAGCCATCGGTGTTGGGCACGCCGGCAAAGGCCACGTCCAGGCACAGGTGGTAATTGCCCGACTTGCAGAATTCACACCTTCGGCACGGGATACCCGCCTCCATAACCACCCGGTCGCCCGGCTGCCACCGCTGCACACCTGGGCCGACCTCAGCGATCACCCCGGCACCTTCGTGCCCGATAATCAGGGGGCGGGTTGCCTTATTCACGCCAATTCCGCCATAGCGGAAGATCGTCATGTCCGAACCGCAGATGCCCACCGCCTTGACCTGAACCAGCACCTCGCCCGGCCCCGGGGTTGGTTTCACGGCCTCACGCACCTCCATGCGTCCCGGCTCCACGAAATACGCTGCCCGCATCTTCTCTGCCATAACCATGCCTCCACGCTAGAATCGTTTACCGCCGCCAGCGGCCACGTCCATTATACCACAGCCCAACGTGCAGGCAACCTGCCTCCGGCCTCTTTTGGGGTATTTGCTTGTCTGGGATTATGTGATACCATGAATACATACGAAAAGGAGGCTACAAATGAATATCTATGTGGGCAATTTGGCGCGTGAAGTAACGGATGATGACCTCAGGGAAGCGTTTGCGGAGTTTGGGCAAGTCAGCTCTGCCTCAGTGATAAGGGACAAGTTCACCCGTGAATCACGCGGGTTTGGATTTGTTGAAATGCCATCACAAGCGGAAGCTCAGGCCGCGCTCAATGGCTTGAACGGCAAGGACCTCAAAGGCCAGGCCATCAGTGTCAGCGAAGCCCGTCCCCGCGCGGACAGAGGTGGTGGTGGCGGCGGAGGGGGAGGCTTTGGCCGCGACCGACGGGGCGGCTCCGGCGGTGGCAGCCGCGACCGACGAGGGGGCGGCGGCGGAAGGCGTTCCTGGTAACCACAGCGCTGCCTCATTCTCAGCTCTCTGACCAAACACAAAGGACACAAACGCTGGCTGTGCAAGTCAGCGTTTGTGTCTGAATGCCCAGAAAAGTTTGCTCAGATCAGCCGTAACGCCACGATGAAAAATAGCGTGCCGACAGCTTATCGTGCTGGCCGTGCTGCTTCAGCCATTCCAGCAGATTGCGGACACTGCCGGTGGCCAGGGCAATACAACTATCTGCTGCGCCATAGTACAGGTACACCGTGTCGCCATCCGGTGCAATCGTATAGCCGCAGGGGAATACCACGTTGTCCACATCGCCCTCGCGCTCGTAGAGCGCTTCTGGCCCAAAAATCCACTTGTCGCCGCGCAGGATGCACCGCTCTGGGTCTTCCAGGTCGAAAAGAGCCAGGCCCAGCCGGTAAATACACCCGGCCGCAGTCTGTCGCACGCCGTGATAAATCATCAGCCAGCCTTCCGCCGTTTCAATTGGCGGACAGGCCAGTCCGATCTTGTTGGCATCCCACCAGGCCCCACGGCGAGCTTCCAGAATCAACCTGTGGTTGCCCCAATGTCGCAGGTCAGGGGAATATGAAATCCAGATGTGCGCGCCGATGTTGGTAGAAGGTCTGTGAATAAGCGCCCAGCGCCCCCCGATACGCCGCGGCAGCAAAGCCGCATCCTTGTCTTCGGGCGGCATGATGACCCCGCATCGCTCAAACCGACGGAAGTCTTCAGTCAAAGCCAGCGAGACCGCCGGTCCGGCAACCGAATACGAAGTGTACGCCACCGCGTACTGCTCCAATTCGGGCACGTAGGTGATTCTTGGGTCCTCAACGCCCCATATCTCCTCTGGATAATGTTCCGGCTCAGGCATCAGTGCTGGCTGCGGTTCGATGCGCCACTGGTCTACGCCGTTCTCCGAACGCGCCACGCAGAGATGCGAGTGGCCCCGACGGTCCTCCACCCGACACAGCAGCAAGGTTGTCCCATCAGGCAGGCGAACGGCCGCCGGATTGAAAACACTGTTGGCCGGGTAAGGCCAATCGGCAGCCGTCAGAATAGGATTTTGTGGATGTCGTTGAAAGAGCACTTCGTGATGGTTATCCAACAGGATCATCCTATAGTTTTGACCTCCGTCCCGTTAGTTGACTCCAGAAGACCACATATTGCGTCCGTGCTGCCAGCACAATCACATTCCACCGTTGCCCGGCCCGCCTCCAGAGACGGGTATCGCCTGGGGAGCGGCAGGCTGTGGCATATATCGCTCGGACGTCGAGTCGCCAACCTGCGCCGATTTGAGCACGTGTTTAGACAAAGAAACTTCCACCAGCGACAGCAAGAAGCACACCGTCGACTCCGCGCCCTGGTTCATGTTGACCCTATCCGGTTGCAAACCGTCGTGGCACCCACCAGTAGCAGAATCGTACAGCGGCAATCGCAGGTCGTTGCGCCCAAGAAACCACTCGAACGCCCGTTGAGCCTCGTCATACCACCGGTCGTCGCCCGTTACGCGCTGCGCCTCCAGGCAGGCCGACACCATCGCACACGCCTCCACCGGCTGCTGGTCAAAACGGGCTTTCTGACCACCGCGAGGGAAGAACCCCTGATTGCCAACGGGCGCAAAATGTCTCCCTTCATTTGTCTGAATCCTGGCCAGCCAGCGCAGAGACTCGAGGCCAACGTTCACCATGTCCGCCCTGGCCAATTGTTGCCCACATAGCAACAAGGCATGGGGCAGGGTCGCATTGACGTAGGCCAGCGCATCTTCAAACCATGGCCAATCTGGCGCACTGCAGGTCTCATATAGGGCCATCAGGCGTTCGCCGAGCGTCTCCAAGACGCCCCTGGCCGCCCGATCGCCGGGCAGACGCTTCAGGTACTCATAGGCCGCAAATATCGCAAACGCCCAAGCCCGCGGCGAAGAGAAGTCTAATACACCCGGCAGAGCCTGTTCAAACAGTCGGTTCGCCGTGGTGCGTAGGCCTTCGTCTTGAGAACGCCCCAGTACTACACCCAACGCCCATAGGGCCCGGCCGTGGCTGTCTTCAGAACCAACTGCATCCAACCACCGTCGGTCGTAAGACAGAAAATTGCGGAAGCGGCCGGTCTTCTCATCAAAAGCATACCACAAGAAAGCGAGATAGCGGGAAGCCAGGTCACCGACCTCAACCGACATCTGTTGCTTGAGCTCCTCGATCAGAACGGTCAGAATCAAAGCGCGGGCGTTGTCGTCGGTGGTATACCCCTCGTGGTAATTGGGCACCGTACCTGTGGCATGTTGGAGCAAGCCGGTATCATCCGTCAGCCGGTGCAGGTGGTCCAGTTTCAGGCCGGGCAAATCCTGATGGTTGCGAGCATAGGTATTGATGCTGAAGGTTACAGCCGGCCGCCGCCTTCTTTCCTGACGCGCGCGCTGCAGGCTCGCCATGTACTGCTCAGCCACCCTGGGCCAGATCATCTCCCGAGCATACGTGTACGCTCGCTTGCGCATGGCATGGCGGTCGGCTTCGTTGCTCAGCAGATCAATGACGCGCTCAGCAATCGCTTCGGAGTCCTTGAAAGGCACAATCAGGCCACGTCCATCGGCCAGCAGCTCTTCAGCATAATAGTACGGGGTTGATACGACCGCCTTGCCTGCTCCCACCGTGTAGGCCAGCGTGCCCGAGACGATTTGAGCCGGGTTGAGATACGGTGTGAGATAAACGTCAGCCGCGCCAATGAACTCGACCAACTCCTCCAGAGTGACAAAACGATTGTGGAAAATGACATGCTGGTCAACTCCCTTCTCCCGGGCCAGTCTTTGCAGGCTCAGACGATAGCTCTCGCCTTCTCGCTTCCTGATTTCGGGATGCGTAGCGCCCAGCACGATGTAAACCACGTTCGGGTAGCGGTTGACGATCTTGGGCAGCGCTTCGATCACGTATTCAATGCCTTTGTTTGACGAGAGCAGACCAAAGGTCAGCAAAACAAATTTGCCCTCAACGCCGAACTGGTCTTTGTAAAAATTGGGGTCAACGAACGGAACGTCTGGGATGCCGTGCGGAATGAAGTCAATTTTGCTTTGCGGCACCCGGTAAACCTCTTGGAGGAACTCCACAGCGCGCTCGCTCATCACGATCAACCGGTCTGAAAATTGTGCGACCATTTCCAGCACCTTGCGCTGGTTCGCATCCGGTTCGCGCAAGACGGTGTGCAGCGTGGTCACCACCGGCATCCGCAGCTCGCGCAATAGCGCCACAATATGGCTGCCAGCCGGCCCGCCAAAAATCCCATACTCATGTTGCAGGCAAACGACATCTACATTCGTGACATTGAGAAAATCGGCCGCCTGCTGATAGGACAGCAATTCCTGCTTATCAATCTCAAAACGGACCTCTGGTGGATAATGGTACCCGGCGGGCGAATCGTTTATGGCTACGGCAAAACAGTTTGTCCCCTCAAACTTGCTGGAGAGTGATCGACACAGGTCGGTAGTAAAGGTGGCAATGCCGCATTGGCGTGGCAGATAGTTGCCGATGAAAGCAATTCGATCCAAAGCCATTTCACCATGTGGTATCATCGTTCGATTCCCCCTGACATTGTCCTCTAAATAGTTCCGAGGATAACATCACCTCACTGAAGCCAATTCGAGAGATCTTAATGAACGCAGATAGACACGGTTACTGGCTAAATAATAAACTGAAAAACGTTAAAACAACATTAGAGGAATGTTAGAAAACTGTTAGAGAAAGGAAAGCTGCACCCCAATCGCCGCGCTGCATCAAGGATTGCGAGCAAGCGTAACCTGGGGCCCTGTGCTCGTTCAGACGCCCACATAGCTACCAAGAAACTACCCTGTACCGTCATTCTGAGCGAAGCAAAGAATCTCAACGCCTGCCAGCGCGAGATGCTTCGCCTTCGGCTCAGCATGACGGAATCGGGCGGTGTTTCTTCCCCCATGAGCGGCGCGCCTGGGCGACGTGGGAGAGCTCAGAACCTCGTACCCGCTCGGACACCCGCCAAGGGCCAGTCTACGCATCCGCCCAGTGGCTTCTCGGCGTCTCTTCCGATTTCTGTATGCCTTACACGTGACGCGCAGGCTGGCGGCCAGGGTCGGGTGTGCTTTTCAGATGGCGGCGATTCCTTTCCGCCGCTGTCGGGCAACGTTCAACAGATATGCATCAATGTATTCGGCGACTTCGGGGCGGGTGGAGTTGATCGCGCCGCTGCGGTCGTCATCGGTGACGAAGACGACCCTCTCATTTGCCGCGAGTCCTTTGAGAATCCCACGCGCCGATTCTTCCGGAGTGATGGCTGATTTTGGAGCGCCACCAGCCGCGTCCCAAATGGGCGTGGCGACAGTCCCCGGAATGACAGTGGAGAGACGAATGTTCTCATCCCAGAATTCGTAGCGCAGAGAGCTGGTCAGTCCCAGCAAGGCGGCCTTGGTGGCGCTGTACATGCTCTGGAAGGCCATCGGGCTGAAAGCGGCGCCGGAGGCTGTATTGGCGATATGCCCACCTCCCTGTGCCCGCATGATCGGCAACACGGCCCGAATACCATAGAGCGCACCGTAGAAATTGACGTCAAAGGCGAACTTCCAATCGGCATCTGTGGTTTCATCAAAAGACTTCATTAGCCCGAGGCCGGCGTTATTGAAAAGGAAATCAATCCGTCCGCCTCCGAACTCAGCCGCCCGTTGAATCATGGCCGCGACGCTCTCCTGCCTGGTGACGTCGGTTTCAATTCCTAAGACCTTGCCGGGGTATGCCGCGTCCAATCGTGCGCTCTCTACCTTGAGCTTTTCAGCGTTCAAGTCGGCCAGGATGACCGCCTTGGCGCCCAACGAGAGAAGCAGTTCGCACAAGGCGAGCCCGATTCCCGATGCCCCGCCGGTGACGACTGCGACCTTGTTCTCATAATACTCCTGCATGGCTCAAACCTCCTTAACATAGTAGCAACGGACAGTTGAGTCCGCTACACCAGGACACGGCCCCGTGACTCCGTCAGGATAGCGCGGCCTCTGGTCAACATAACCGGCGACATCTCGATGATGGGCAGCTCCGCCAAAGCCTTGATGATGAGCCATTGCACCGGGCTCTCCTCCCATGTCAACTCCGTCCATTGGACGGTGCCGCGACCCACCCAGGCGCTATCGGGCTCCGTGCGCATCGGAAAGAGCACAGGCTGACTCAATTCTGCTCCCGGCCCGCCGATTTTCGGGACGTAACGCCATCCAATCGAATTGATGTCGGTCGAGAGCTTTTCCACTTCCTGCCTGCTCATCGGCTTCGGCTCGGTCATTTCCAATCGCAGGAACGTATTGCCTTCATAGCTCACACGCGTAAAGTATTTGTTCGCAATGATGTGCAGATCCTCAATATCGGCGTAGATCTTGGGTACGCCCATCTGACGCCCGGTCAGGATTGGCGTGGTTTTATTTTCCCAAACCACCAGCGCAAAAGGGCCCTCGACCTGGTCGCGTTGCCCATTGAACCGAACCGGAGCCGCCACCGTGACCAGATTGTAATACGACCCGGCCATCCAGTCGACCTCCCGGCACTGTTGGTATTGAATGGTGAGTTCCGGACTGGTCAGCTCGAAGCCTTCCGGGATATAGTCCGATAGTCGGTCGCCGTCGGTACGATAACGGTAAATCAGAGAAGCCACATCGTGATAGATGGCCTGTGCGTTGGGGTCAAAGGGCCATCCGCCGAAATGGGCTGGCATAAAGTAACACTTGTCCTCTTCAAACTTGAACATGGTAATCCTCCTTTTCTCGAGCGCGGCTTGAACTGAATACGGTTTATACAGCACCTTCCATTCTTCTCTGCATGGCGTCCAAAACGGTGAGAATGTACAGCAGGTAGAGCAGAACGCATCCATTTGCGGCCAGAATCACGCCGATGACTAGGCCGGGAATCAGGTGAGGAATCAGCATCGCCGACCCAAACAGAATTGCCAGCAGATTCAGAATCAGTTGGGCCACGAAGAGCCTTATCAGCTCCGGAGGAACAGACCCATGAGGCCCCTCAGGCTGCTGCAGACGCGCCTGGACGACTTTCGCCAGCCCGATGGCCCCGCCGAGGATGTTGAGCACCCCGACGAGAATGGTCAACAACGAAACCAGGATGGCCGGAATGATGCACGATACAATTCCCAGCGCCGCAAACAAGAGCCCAAACCCCACCACCAGCCATGTGCGGGGAAATGGGCCGATTGGCGTATTGCCGGTGGCGAGCATTTGCACCGCAAAGAGCACCATCAGCAGCCCGAGCTGGGCACTCCCCGAAAAAGGAAGCAGGCCCAGGCCAACGGGTATCAGCAGCGCGCCGAGAAGCACCATGAAAACCCCCGTCAGCAAGATTATGCTCTGGTTTATGGAGAGGCCGACATCTCCTTCGCTGCCTTTTTGCGCCGCCGGATACATGGCGTATATCTTGCGGAGAACAACGGCCAGATAGACGACTGCCAGCCCATAGATCAGAACCACCGCGCCCGTCATGGGTGTCGAGAGCAGCCCGCGCCCCCAGAGAAGGGCTGCCGCCAGCATCGAGAACAAATAGGCCAGGGAGCAGCCGACAATCAGGTGGTGGAATACCCCTCCGTATCTGGCCCAGGTGCGGAGCTTGTCTGGGGCAATGCACATCTGCAGGAGCAGTAGAAAGCCTCCTGGACCAAAGCACAGCAAAAGCAACACGCGAGGAATCTGGGTGAAAGTAGGGATGAAACAGGTGACAATGCCAATAGCAGCAATCAGCACACCGACAGCAACCAGGAGCGTTGACCGGCGCATGTCACCAAACGGTGTCTTCCCCAAGGTCACCATCTGCAGGGCAAACATGACCAGAAGCAACCCAAACAAGCCGTTTTCATAGTAAGGGAACGTTCCAACAGATATGGGGAAGAGCAAAACCCCGGTGATCAGCAGGGACATGCCGGCAATCAGGAGGATCGCCACCTCGAGCGGAAGGTCTGCCTCCTGGAAAACCACTGAATCAGGTCTGATGGATTTGCGCATTTTTCCTCAACTTTCTGGTTTTGCCATTCTTCCGGTCGCTCAACTACTTAAGGTTTCGGAGCTCTACATCACCTCCCTTAAAAAGATTACGTTCACGGGAACATCCTGTACGATGACACCTGTGCGTCCACCGTCTCGGTAGGGAAAACAAGGCATTTTGCACGTGTGAATAATAGCACCCAAGCGGGGAACGCACAAATGGGAAAATCGCCGCAACTTGACCATCTCCAGATAGTGAGGTATACTGGAATTCGGCGTACTACCGGTCGTCTTCTGGTAGCGCCTTGTTTTTGTGCTTATCGTCCGGGCTTGTTTGGGCAAGCCAACTCTTAAATAAACCTCAGTTTAACAGGGAGAGTCTCGATGAACAAAAGAGAAATGGTTACCTATGATGGTAACGAAGCTGCTGCTTACATTGCGCATCAAGTCAGCGAAGTCATAGCGATCTACCCCATCACCCCGTCCAGTGCCATGGGCGAACATGCTGACGCGAAGTCAGCCAGAGGCGAAAAGAACATCTGGGGCACGGTGCCGTTGGTGGTAGAAATGCAGAGCGAGGGTGGAGCCGCCGGCGCTGTGCATGGCGCGCTCCAAACCGGCGCGCTGAGCACTACCTTCACCGCCTCGCAGGGCCTGTTGCTGATGATTCCCAACATGTTCAAAATCGCCGGCGAGCTGACCCCAACGGTCTTTCACGTTTCTGCCCGAACCGTCGCCACCCATGCTCTGTCCATCTTCGGCGACCACAGCGATGTCATGGCCGTCCGCTCCACTGGCTTCGGCCTGATGGCGAGCTGCTCCGTGCAGGAAGTTATGGACCTGGCCCTGATCACCCACGCCGCGACGTTGGAAGCGCGCGTGCCGTTCGTCCACTTCTTCGACGGCTTCCGCACCAGCGCCGAGATCAACAAGATCGAGAAACTGTCAGTCGAAGACATCCGCGCCATGATTGACGAAGACCTGGTGCAGGCGCACCGGGAGCGCGCTATGAACCCCGACCGTCCGGTTCTGCGCGGCACAGCCCAGAACCCAGATGTGTTCTTCCAGGGAAGAGAGGCGGCCAACCCATTCTATTTGGCAACGCCGGAGATAGTCCAGAAGACGATGGACAAATTCGCCAGGCTCGTGGGGCGGCACTACCATTTGTTCGATTACGTTGGTGCGCCCGATGCGGAACGGGTCGTCGTGCTGATGGGCTCCGCCGCTGAGACGGCTCACGAAACGGTGGAATACCTCATGAAGCAGGGCGAGAAAGTAGGCCTGATCAAGGTCCGCCTCTATCGGCCATTCAGTGTAAAGCATTTTGTCGAGGCATTGCCCCAGACAGTGAAGACTTTGGCCGTGCTAGACCGGACTAAAGAGCCGGGCAGCGCAGGCGAGCCGCTTTATCTGGATTGCGTCAACGCCCTGGCCGAGGCCGGCCGCCACAACGTCAAGGTCATTGGCGGGCGTTATGGCCTGTCCTGCAAGGAATTCACGCCGGCCATGTTGAAGGCCGTATTTGACGAGATGACCCAGCCCGAACCGAAGAATCATTTCACCGTCGGGATTACAGACGATGTCACCCACACCAGCCTGGCTTACGACCCATCCTTCAACATTGAGTCGCCCGATACCATCCGCGCGCTGTTCTATGGGCTGGGTTCAGATGGCACGGTGGGCGCCAACCACAACAGCATCCGCATCATCGGTAACGACACTCCGAACTATGCACAGGGCTATTTCGTATATGACTCGAAAAAGGCCGGCACGGTGACCGTCTCGCACCTGCGTTTTGGGCCGCGTCCCATCCGTCAGACCTGCCTGATCACATCGGCGAACTTCGTGGCCTGCCATCAGTTTGTTTTCCTGGAGAAGTTCGATGTGTTGGCCAACGCCGCAGAGGGCGCGACTTTTCTGCTCAACAGCCCTTACCCGGCCGACGAAGTGTGGGACAAGCTGCCTCGTCCGGTTCAACAGCAGATCATTGACAAGAAGCTCAAGTTCTATGTCATTGACGCCTACACTGTCGCCCGCGAAACCGGTATGGGCGTGCGCATCAACACCATCATGCAGACCTGTTTCTTCGCCATTTCCGGCGTCCTGCCCAGAGACGAAGCAATTGCGGCGATTAAGCGCGAGATTGACCATACTTATGGGAAAAAGGGGCCGGAGATCGTGCGCAAGAACTACGAGGCTGTCGATCAAACCCTGGCCAATCTGCACGAAGTGAAGGTGCCAGACAAAGCGACGAGCACCATCGAACTCCCTCCCATTGTTTCGCCAGCCGCGCCGCAATTCGTCCAGGAAGTCACGGCGGTCATCATGGCGCAGAAAGGCGATACACTGCCGGTCTCCAAGTTCCCACCCGATGGCACTTACCCAACCGGCACCACCCAGTGGGAGAAACGCAATATCGCGCTTGAGATTCCAGTGTGGGATCCGGAGGTCTGCATCCAGTGTGGCAAATGTTCCATCAACTGTCCACATGCCGCCATCCGCATGAAGGTCTACGACCCGGCTCTGCTGGCTAAAGCGCCGCCGACCTTCAAGTCTACCGACGCCAAAGGTAAGGAGTTTGCCGGGCTGAAGTTCACTCTGCAAACCGCGCCGGAGGACTGCACCGGCTGCGGCGTGTGCGTCCATGTCTGCCCAGCGAAGAACAAGAAGGAAGCTGGCCGCAAAGCCATCAATATGGAGCCGCAGATACCGATCCGTTTCACCGAACGGGAAAACTACGCTTTCTTCCTGGACATCCCAGACTATGACCGGTCCAAATTGAACATCGCCACGGTCAAGGGCTCGCAGTTCCTGCGGCCACTGTTCGAGTACTCAGGTGCCTGCGCCGGCTGCGGCGAGACACCTTACGTGAAGCTCCTGACCCAGTTGTTCGGCGACCGGGCGATCATCGCCAATGCGACGGGCTGCTCATCGATCTACGGCGGCAACCTGCCGACAACGCCCTACACCAAGAACGCCGACGGCCGCGGCCCGACCTGGTCGAATAGCCTGTTTGAAGACAATGCGGAATTTGGTCTGGGCTTCCGCCTGACCATTGACAAACACAACGAATTTGCCCGCGAGCTGTTGTTGCTCCTCAAGGACGACCTGGGCGCCGAGTTAGTAGGCGGCCTGCTGGACGCCGACCAATCAACCGAAGAAGGTATCGCGGCGCAACGTGCGCGCGTCGCCGAGTTGAAGGCCAAACTGGCGAAGATTGATAAGCCACAGGCCAAGCATTTGCTCGGCGTCGCCGACCATCTGGTCAGGCGGTCGGTCTGGATAGTAGG
>DAOTYC010000236.1:0-15638 GCA_034435095.1 Anaerolineae bacterium
CCAGAACCTCCTCAATCAACCATAGAAGGCGACGCCGGTCACCGGCGGGCAACGACCCGGTAGACCGTCACTTCCTCATTCGAATACGCCACATCCAGCGACCATTCGGGAGACAGCCGGCCCACATCGAAACCGCCCAAAGCCCTTTCCTTTGGCCCAACAAAAATGTAGCGGACATCATACCGACTGACAAGCTCGCCCGGGTCGCTCTGCCCGGCGAAGAAGCGTTCCACTTCGGCCTGTTTGCGCGCCGCCTCAATCGTCTCAAAGGGATGACCATAGATGACGCGGTTGCCGGCCCAGGCCGGGACCATCAGGCCAATCTGCGGAGAAGCCAACACCACATCGTCCCGTGACGACTGCTCCCTCAACCACTGCAAGGCCGCCTTCTCGCCCACGCTCATGAACAGCGGCCACTCCCCCTTCATGGCGCCCATCACCGGCATCGAGAGGACGAACAGGGTGGTAGGAGTGAGCAGCAGGAAGGCGACGAGCGTCACAAGCGACTGGCGCCTCCGCGCCAGCGGCCACATCACGTGGATCAGGCCCAGGGCAGCCCATATCGCCACCGGCGCGTGAAACCCCATCAGCATACGGCGCTGGAGGGCGAAGGGCGCATAAACAAATGCCACGGTCACGCCAACCCAGATCAACAGGAAATCGCCGCGTCCTCGCAGGAGGCCCCAGCCCATCCCCAGCAGCGCGAGAGGCACCAGAAAACCGTAACCGGCGAGCAGTTGCCACAACGCCGGGCCCGGCGTGACGTTTTGGGCCGACCAGGCAGCCATGGCCGCATCACGCTGAACGACCATGAAGTAGTAGACAAGAAACGGGCAACAGGCCAGGCCGGCGACGATGGCCCTGGCCCAGCTTGCGACTGCCCGTGCACGGCTCTCCAGCGGGCGGCCCAGGGTGCGCCAGGCGAGGAACAGGGCCAGGACGGCGAAGACCACCGCCAGCATGAGGGGCATGACAATCGCCAGGGCCAGCGACGCCCCCACGCTCAGCGCCAGGCGCAGCGCCGATGGACACGGGAAAGGCCCTCTGGCCCCGCCGCGCCCGGCGGTCTCCGCGCCATATCCGGGTGTAAGACGGCGATTGTCCTGATGCGGCCCCTCAAGCTCTGAGGCCCGCGCGTCGGGACACCCCCGCTCGCCAGAGCCTGTCGCCCGGCCCGCACCTTGCCCCAGCGGCGCAGCAACCGACAGGAAAATGAGGATCATGAGCGCCTCAGCGAGAGCGAAGTGGGCGTTGGCGAAAATCGAGTAAAAGGTGTTCGCCTCAGGCACCCACAGGTCGAGCCCCATGATCCCGAAGCCGGCCATCAGCCAACCCAGGCCAGATGACAAGGCAAAAATTAAGAAAGCAACGCGACGGCCCTTCGCTTCGGGCACGAATTCGGCGATGAGCCGATAGCCCACCAGCAAGAGGAAAAGGCCACCTGCACAACGCGCAGCGTGATAGGTGCCGATCAGGGGCAGGCCGAGCCAGGCCGATAGTCGGCCCAAGGCGAGATAATGCCCATAAATGAGTACCCCACGCTGCGGTTCAGTGGTGAAAGGCAAACGAAACAGCCACTCGCCAGCCGCACCCTGCCGCATTTTCGCCAGATAGGTATGCCCATCCAGAGGATTCGTGAGGAAGCCGGTGTAAACCAGCCCCGCTGGCGTGAGCAGCCAGACAATCACGTAGGGCAAGACGCTGAGGCCGACGATCAGCGCACTGACCAACAAGACCCATCGCCACTCACGCCAATCGCTCCGGCAGCTCATTTTTTCAAGCCCAGCGCCAGAAAGAATAGAGGGCGAGAGATACGCCACCAGTCGCGGAAAGGCTTCATCTTGGTATAGCCGATTTTCCTGTCCTGTGGATAGACCTTGGTCACCGGCACTTCTTTCCACCTGTAGCCTTGCTTGACCACCTGATAGTACAGATAAGGCTCCAGCTCATAACGGTCAAGCCAATCCTGCCACAAATTG
Organism: Anaerolineae bacterium; assembly: GCA_034435095.1. GTDB lineage: Bacteria > Chloroflexota > Anaerolineae > DAOTYC01 > DAOTYC01 > DAOTYC01. The sequence continues at coordinate 1,980 of DAOTYC010000236.1, forward strand.
AACCTGGTGCAGATGGCCGTGCGAAACGCGCGGAAGCCGTTCGTCCCATCGGTGATGGGCGCGCCGGTCAGCAAGCGAAAAAGCAGCGAATAGAGGCGGGTGGTGATGGTGCGGTACAATGGGTGGCGCACCTGCGCCCCGCCCTTCAGGTAACGTGAACCGTGTACGTAGTCCATCCCTTCAGCGATGATGGGGTCGAGCAAGCGCGTGACCTCAGCCGGCACATCCTGGTCGTCAGAAGCCATGACCACGGTGATGTCAAACCCGTGAGCCAACGCATGCTCAATGCCGGTGCGAATGGCCGCGCCCACGCCGCGGTTGACCGCATGGCGGATGACGAACGCGCCGCTGGCTTCGGCCTCGGCTGCCGTGCCGTCCGTCGAGCCGTCATCAACCACGACAACCTGATCCACCACATCTGTCGGCATCTTATCGAGCACCTTGCCCACCTTGCCGGCTTCGTTCAAGGCTGGCAAAATGACCATGACACGCTTTCCCTTATACATACTTCCCCGCCTATACATCCTCTCCGGCGCGTTCTCTGGTCGCCACATCGCGGCCATGCCAATAAGGATGTTTCACTTTGCCATGCTGACATCGAAGGTCATCCACCGCGCCAGCGACGCGGGCCGGGTTGCCATATACGACCGCGCCAGGCGGCACATCACGGGTGACGACCGCGCCGGCGCCAATGAGAGCGCCCTCGCCGATCACGATGCCCGGCAGAATGGTCACGTTCACGCCGATCCGCGCGCCCCTTTTAATAGTCGGCCCTTTCATGCAGCGACAGCAAATCGGGTGGGGGTCGTTGGCGATCATCACCCCCGGCGCCAGGAAGACGTCGTCCTCTATGGTGGTGAACTGCGCGACGTACACATTGTTATGGATTTTTACCCGATGGCCGATGCGGCAGCCGTAGTCTACGGTGGAATTGTTCCAGATGTTGAAACGGTCGCCGATGACGTTCTGTTCGCGGATGGTCACATTATGTCCCGTCTCCAGGTCGTCGCCGATGCGCACGTTGGTATAAATCACCGTATTCGACCGGATACGTGCACGCGCGCCAATGACCGTCGTCTCGATCTCGATTGGACGCCCCGTGCGATAGCCCAGCAGCGCGCTTTCATCAATTTCACAGCCCTCGCCCAGAATGGCTTCTCTCACGGCAGCACCTCCACCGGTACGCCGCCCTGCCTGACCGACTGCTCGATGGCCGTCATCACTTTAGTCACCTGCAGGCCATTGTACACATCTGTGAGCGGCCGCTGCCCCGTGGCAATGCACTCCAGGAAATGCAGGCACTGGTTCTTCAGCGGTTCGCTGATTTCAATCTTAGGGCTGATGATGTCCCCGTCACGCAAAAGGAAACGAAACTCACCGAAACTCTCGGCCTCTTGTTCAGGCGGGGCCACGCCTTTCTCGAAGATACGCACCCGTTCCAGGTTGTTCAGGTCATCGAACACGATGCGCTGCCGGCTGCCTACGGCGACCACCTCACGCACTTTGTTCGGGTCGGCCCAGCTCACATGGATGTTAGCGATGACATTGTGTGGGTATTGCAGCGTGGCAAAGCCGACATCGGCCCGCTCGTTGCCCAGCAGACAACTGCCCACCGCGCTCACCGACAGGGGATGAGAATCCAATAAATAATTGAAGATGGCAACATCGTGCGGCGCCAGGTCCCACAGGGCATCAACATCGTGTCGGATCGGGCCGAGGTTGGTCCGCGTGGCGTGAAGATAGTACACCTGCCCAAAGTCTGGCCGGTGCATGAACTCTTTCATCCGACGGATGCCATCGTTGTACAGGAACGTGTGCCCGATCATGAGCACCTTGCCACTGGCGGCGACCAACTCTGCCAGTTGCTGTCCTTCCTCGACCAGGGTGGTCAGCGGTTTTTCGACCAGCACGTGCTTGCCGGCCTGCAAACACCGCCTGGCGATGGCGAAATGCGTCCGCGCTGTGGTCGCCACGGCGACCGCGTCGAGGTGAATGCTGCCCAACATGCTCTCCAAATCGCAGTAAGTGTTGATCGTCCGGTAGCGGCTTTTCACCCAATCGAGGCGGTCACGTCGCGGGTCACAGACGGCCACCACCTGCGAGCCGGGCAGCTCATCGAACACCCGCACATAGTTCGCCCCCCAATAGCCACACCCGACGACGCCCACACTCACCACTGAACCGTTGACTTCCATGAAACTCTCCTCCCCCACTGGCAATGCTGGCGCATTTTAGCATAATTGCCGCCATTTGTCACAAACGCCACCCTGTGGTAAAAAACAGCGTTTGTAAATAATTCAAAACGCTGCTATAATGGCAGCCAGACTTGACATGATTCGACGAGACTGAGCGAGGACAAGACGCAAGTGTTAGGACAAATGAAAACCCAGACTCAATCCTACTGGCAGGATGAGTTTGCTGTGACGCAAGAAGACATCGAGTTCATCTACAGCCTGCTCATTGAGACAGGGACACCGCTGCTCAGCGATGAAATTGCCCGCGCCCTGATTGAGGAGCGAGTCGAAAAAGAAATCAATCAGATACGCCTTAATTTGAAGCGAGGCCGCATCTATCAGCCGCGGGATGAATACAAAGTCGGCGATGGGATCGTGTTCCCAGCCCTGGACGGCAAATTTGGCGTGGTTGTGGCTGAGCGGCCCGGCTACAACCCCGAATATGGCGACTTCACTGTGATTCAGGTGCAGATCGAGGGGGAAAACAAGGCCCGCGAATTTGCCAGCCGCCTGACGGCGCCGCACAAACAAAACCGCGGCGACTCGGCAGACGCTATCCTGGCCAGCCTTTCCAATGCTTCAAGCGATGAGATTTTCGCCCTCTACGGCAGGCTGATCCAACAGAAGGTCGAGCAAGCGCTGTTCAGCTCGGACAATCTCGACTTTGTGCGATTCGGCAAGGCGTGGTACCTGAAGGGCCTGTTGGCCGACGTACACATCGGGCATCGCAACATCGTCGAAGCGGTGCTCGACGTGAACGGCGCCCCCCTCGGCCCAGAAGAGCTCCTGCGCCAGATTGACTTGCCGCCCGATATTCCAGCAGAGGCCCGCCTGTTCTCGCTGAACTACGCGCTCGAGCACGACGAACGCTTCGTTGACGTTGGCGCCGATGATCGGGTGCTCTGGTTCTTACGACGCCTGGAGCCGGCGGAGGCGCAGCAGCCGCCGCATCGCCTGATTCCGACCTCCCCAACTTACGACCGTTCTGTCCTGACCAGAGAGATGCTGCTCCTGGAGAAGGAACTCGACGATGAATGGTCAGAGGTCGAATGGCCGCGCTCTGAGCTGGCCGACGTGTCATCGGTCAGTTTCACTCTGACCTATCCCCATTACCGCGCCGGGACCATCCCTCTGACCCAGCGTATTCAGCAGTTGTTCCCCAAGGGCAGCACTCAGCATACGCGGGTCACGCTGATTGATGGCCAATCCGGCAACCATATACCGGCCTGGGTCGTGCATCCGCATCGTTATGTCTATGGCCTGGAACACTGGTACAGGGCCAACCGCATTCTGGCCGGCAGTTACCTTACTTTGGAAAAAACGGACGACCCGTTTACCGTTATCATCAATTTCCGGCCCAAAAGGGAAAAACGAGAGTGGATACGCGCCGCCAGCGCCGATGGCAATCAACTGCGATTCGAAATGAGAAAAGAAGCCTGTCGCTGCGAATACGACGACCTGATGGTCATCGGCGAAGACAACCGAGAAAAAATTGATGCCCTGTGGCTGCGCCTGACAGAGGAACAAGTTCCCTTTGAGCCAATCGTCCACCAGGTGTTTCTGGAGCTGGCCAAACTGAGCCCGCAGGGCACTGTACACGCCAAAACGCTGTATGCCGCTGTCAACGTCGCACGCCGCTGCCCGCCCGGCCCGATTTTTGCGGTGCTCGCCACCAACGCCCAGTTTTCGGAAGTCGGCGACGGGTATTGGCTGTTCAACAAGCCTGAGGGCGTATAGCTGTGCAGCATTCACCATTTCACACGAGACAGTTTCAGGGTGATACTCAAATGGCAAGACAACGCAAGCCAACCATAGACACGAAATTTCATATAGACTTTGATTTCTGGGCCCAAAACCGGCGAAATCTCAGAGTCGTGCTCCACAGCCATCTTTGCCCAGAATGTAGACAGACCTACAGCAATTACCACGAAGCCAAAGACATAGACTGGATAGACCCGGAAACCGCAGAAGTCAGACGGGTGGACGGACTGTGGCAAGCGTTGCAGTCCCATTGCAGCCATCAGCCTGACTACATTTCCAGCTCGACTCCGCTGACCTCGGCTATCTTCAAGGTCTTCCTGGCCAATGAGAACACGCCGCTCAGCGCCAAAGAGCTGTACGAAATTCTGGGACGAAAAGATGCCCAAACGATTCTCCGTCTGCTGACCAGCCCAGAAAACTACAAAGGCATCCGTCCTGTTGACTCAGACGAGGCTAACTAGCCCCCCACGCAATGTTGGATAAAATTGTCATCAGGGGCGCCCGCCAGCACAATCTGAAAAACATAGATGTTGACATTCCTCGCGACAAGCTGATTGTCATCACCGGCATCTCCGGCTCGGGCAAATCGTCGCTGGCTTTCGACACCATCTATGCCGAAGGCCAGCGTCGTTATGTCGAGTCTTTGTCCGCCTACGCCCGCCAGTTTCTGGGCCAGATGGACAAGCCCGATGTAGATTACATCGAGGGGCTGAGCCCGGCCATCAGCATTGACCAGCGGGGAGTCAGCCGCAACCCGCGTTCGACGGTTGGGACAGTCACCGAAATCTACGACTACCTGCGGCTGCTGTTCGCCCGCATCGGGATACCACATTGCCCTCAGTGCGGACGCGAAATCGCGCAACAAAGCGTCGAGCAAATCGTTGATCACCTGGCACACCTGCCGGAAGGCACCCGCCTGCTTATTCTGGCGCCGCTCATCAAGGACCGCAAAGGCGAACACAAGAAAGTGTTCGAGGATGTCAAGAAAGCGGGCTATGTCCGCGTGCGCGTCAACGGCCAGGTCCGCGATGTGGACGACACCATCGAGCTGGACCGCTACAAAATGCACACCATCGAGGCCATCGTTGACCGCCTGGTGGTGCGCAAGATGGCCGCCGACACGACTGACCCCGGCAGCGCGCTGGAGGACCGGGCGCGCTTCGCCGATTCGGTCGAAACCGCGCTGAAATTGGGCGGCGGCGTGGTCATCGTCCAAAACGCCGACAGCGACCCACCGGAAGACATGATCTTCTCCGAACGCCTGGCCTGCGTCCACTGCGGCATTTCTTTGCCCGACATCGAACCGCGCACCTTCTCATTCAACAGCCCGCATGGGGCCTGTCCAGTCTGTACCGGACTGGGCACGCAGCGCGAGTTCGACCCGGACCTGATCATCCCCGACCGGACGCTTTCGCTCGATCAGGGTGCGCTGCGCCCCTTCAATCGTGAAGGCGGCGGTCAGTATTATGTCAATCAATTGATTAAGGCAACTGCCGACTTCTATGGCATCCCTACCGACCGGCCAATCGCCGGGCTGACGGATGACCAGCTCAATATCATCCTGTACGGCAGTCGGCCGAATGACATCATCACCGTCCATTATCGCAATCAGTATGATCGCCAACGGGCGTATGACACCACATACGAGGGGGTGATTCCCATGCTGCAACGCCGCTACCGGGAATCAACCTCCGACTATATCCGCAGTGAGCTCGAGCAGTTCATGACCGAAAAGCCCTGCCCGGCCTGCCACGGACGGCGACTGAAGCCCGAAGCGCTGGCCGTCACCGTGACCGGCCTGAACATCGTCCAGGTAGCGGCCATGTCGGTCAAAGACGCGCTGCATTGGGTGCATACGCTGCAGGGGCGCGATACGGCGCCCAGCCCGTTGACCCAACGCCATCAGGCCATTGCCCGACAGGTGTTGAAAGAATTGGCCGCTCGCCTGCGCTTTCTGGTAGATGTCGGGCTGGACTATCTGACCATTGACCGGGCGGCGGGCACACTCTCCGGCGGCGAGGCCCAACGCATCAGGCTGGCAACGCAGATTGGCTCGCAACTGATGGGCGTGCTCTACATCCTCGACGAACCGTCCATCGGCTTACACCAGCGAGACAACGGCCGGCTGATCCGCACCCTCAAGGCGCTGAGAGACCTGGGCAACACGGTGATGGTCGTCGAACACGACGCCGAAACCATCTGTGCCGCCGACTGGATCATTGATCTCGGCCCCGGCGCGGGAGAACATGGCGGGCACGTCGTCTGTGCCGGCGACCTGGGCGCAGTCATGTCCTGCCCCGACTCGCTCACCGGCCAGTTCCTTTCCAGGAAACGGCAGATCCCGGTGCCGGCCCGTCGGCGCGCCGGCAACGGTCGCAAACTGGTCATCCGCGGCGCGGCTGAAAACAACCTGAAGGACATTGACGTAGAGATCCCCCTGGGCAAGTTCGTTTGCGTGACCGGCGTCTCCGGTTCGGGCAAGAGCAGCCTGATCATCGAGATACTGTATCGGCGTCTGGCGCAGGTCATTCATCGCACCAGGGACCGGGCGGGCAAGCACGGGTCAATCGAAGGCATCGAATTTTTGGACAAGGTCATTGACATTGACCAGTCGCCCATCGGGCGCACGCCGCGGTCTAACCCCGCCACCTACACCAACGTCTTCACCGACATTCGCGAGCTGTTCGCCACCGTGCCAGAAGCGAAAATGAGGGGCTACAAGGCCGGGCGGTTCTCCTTCAACGTCAAGGGCGGCCGCTGCGAAGCCTGCGCCGGCGACGGCATTCTGCGCATCGAAATGCAGTTTCTGCCCGATGTGTATGTCCCGTGCGAGGTCTGCCACGGCCAGCGCTACAACCGTGAGGCACTGGAAATCCGCTATCGGGGCAAGAACATCGCCGAAGTGCTCAACATGACCGTTGATGAGGCGCGCGAGTTCTTCGCCAATATTCCCAGCATCCAGCGCAAATTGCAGACCCTGCAAGATGTCGGGCTGGGTTACATCCGCCTGGGCCAGCCGGCGACGACCCTCTCCGGCGGGGAGGCCCAGCGCGTCAAGCTGGCCAAAGAGCTGTCGCGCCGTTCCACCGGCCGGACGCTGTACATCCTCGACGAACCGACCACCGGCCTCCACTTCGCCGACATTGACCGGCTGTTGCAGGTGCTCAATCGCCTGGTTGACGCCGGCAACACGGTCATCGTTATTGAGCACAACCTGGATGTCATCAAGACCGCCGATTGGATTATTGACCTGGGGCCGGAGGGCGGCGATGCGGGCGGCGAAATCATCGCTGAGGGCACGCCAGAAGAGGTCGCCCACAATCCGCGCTCGTTCACCGGCGAATACCTGTTACGCGCGCTCAGGGACAGCCCATCCGGCTGTCATGAGCTGGATGTCCACATGGCGATAGAGGAAGAACATGCGCGAGCATTATGATGTCATCATCGTGGGGGCTGGCCCGGCCGGCATCTTCGCCGCCCTCGAATTAAGCCGCAGTAGGGGGCTGAATATCGCCATCCTGGACAAAGGCCCCAACATTGACAGGCGCGAGTGTCCGGCGCGGCGCAGCGGTGGACGTTGCGCGCAGTGCGTCCCCTGCGCGCTGGTATCCGGCTGGGGTGGGGCCGGCGCCTTCTCCGACGGCAAACTCACCCTGTCGCCGGAAGTCGGCGGCCATCTCGCCGACATATTGGGCTTCGCAGAGGCCCAGTCGCTCATTCGAGAAGTGGACCAGACCTACGTCCACTTCGGCGCTACGGGGCCCGTCTATGGCGAAGAAAGCGACGAGGTCGAGCAGCTCAAAAAAAGGGCCGCGCTGGCCGAACTCAAACTCCTGACCGTGCCCATCCGCCACCTGGGCACGGAGCGGTCAGGCCACATCCTGTCCGCCATGGAACAGGAGCTGATCCGGCGAGGTGTGGACATCTTCACCCGCACCGAAGTGGACAGCATCGTCACCCACAACGGTCAGGTCACAGCTGTGACGACCTCCAAAGGCGACACCATCAGGGGGCGATATGTGGTCGTCGCCCCTGGCCGCGACGGCGCGGCCTGGCTGAGCCGCCTGGCCCAGACGCTGCGCATCCCCATCCAGCCCAACCCGGTAGACATTGGCGTGCGGGTCGAGTTGCCGGCTTCTGTGCTCGAACCGCTGACCAGCCTGGTCTACGAGCCCAAGCTCCACTATTACTCCAAGACCTTCGACGATAAGGTGCGCACCTTCTGCGTCTGCCCCTACGGCGAGGTGGTCACCGAATATGCCGGCGACGTGGTCACCGTCAACGGCCACAGCTACGCCGACCGCCGCACCGACAATACCAACTTCGCCATCCTGGTCAGCAAAAGCTTCACCGAACCTTTCCGCGAGCCCATCGCCTACGGCAAATACATTGCCCACCTGGCCAACCTGTTGGGCGGGGGCGTCATCGTCCAGCGCTTGGGCGACCTGCGCCAGGGACGGCGCACCACCGAGCAGCGACTGAGCCGCTGCATCACCCGTCCCACGCTGACCAGCGCCACGCCGGGCGACCTGGGGCTGGTGCTGCCCTATCGCTATATCGTCAACATCCTCGAAATCTTCGAGGCCCTGGATAAGCTGGCGCCGGGCGTGGATTCGCGGCACACTCTGCTCTACGGCGTCGAGGTCAAGTACTACTCGTCGCGGTTGGAGCTCAGCCGCGTGCTGGAGACACCGGTGCGTAACCTGTTCGCCGCCGGCGACGGCGCGGGTGTGACCAGGGGACTCATTCAGGCCTCGGCCTCCGGCCTCGTCGTCGCCAGGGAGATCCTCGCCCGTCAATGAACACCTACGCCATCTGGACCATCGGCTGTCAGATGAACGTAGCCGATTCCCGCCGGCTGGCCGCCGCGTTGGAGGAGATGGGCTATCGCCAGGCCGCCCGCCTGGAAGAGGCCGATGTCATGGTGCTCAACACCTGCGTCGTGCGCCAGAGCGCGGAAGACAGGGTCATCGGCCGGCTGAGCTCGCTCAAATCGGTCAAACGACAGCGGCCAGACGCCCTGTTGGTGCTCATGGGCTGTTTCGTCGGCCAGGCGAACGAGCGTCAGCGCGTACAGCAGGCCTACCCCTTCGTTGACCTGTTGCTGGGGCCGTCCGACATTGAGCCGTTGCTCTGCTTCCTCAGGCAACGCACCGTGGGCGCGCGCCCGGCAGCGGAGCAGGTCTCCACAGCCGCGCCGCCGCACGATGGTTCAGTTTGCGCCTACACGGCCATCATGCACGGCTGCAACAACTTCTGCAGCTACTGCATCGTCCCCTACCGCCGCGGCCCGGAGGTCAGCCGCCCCATCGCCGAGGTCGTCGCCGAAGTGAGCCAACTGGCCGCCGCCGGCGCGCGCGAGGTGACGCTGTTGGGCCAGAATGTGGATTCCTACGGGCGCGACCTGCCCGGCCGGCCCACGCTGGCCGACCTGCTGGTCGCCGTCCACGAGATACCCGACCTGTGGCGCATCCGTTTCCTGACCTCTCACCCCAAAGACATGACGCCGCAGCTCATCCAGACGGCGGCGCGCCTGCCCAAAGTGTGCGAACACATCGAATTGCCCGTTCAGTCTGGCGACGACGAAATCCTGCGGCGGATGAACCGCGGCTATACCGTTGACCATTACCGCGACCTCATCGCCCAGATTCGGGCGGCCATGCCGGGCGTTGGCCTGGCGACCGATGTCATCGTCGGCTTTCCAGGCGAGACGGCCGCCCAGTTCGAGCATACCCGCGCGCTGTTGGAGGAAATCCGCTTCGACACGGTGCACATCGCCGCCTATTCGCCGCGCGCCGACACCGCCGCGGCGCAATGGCCCGATGATGTACCCGCCGCGGAGAAAGAACGCCGCCGCATCGCCCTCGAAACGTTGCAGGAACGCATCGCCACCGAGATCAACGCCCGCCTGCTCGGCCAGACGGTGGAAATACTGGTCGAGACGCGGCACAAAGGCAAATGGCGCGGCCGTACCCGCACGAACAAGCTCGTCTTCTTCAGCGACCCGCGCGACTGGCGCGGGCAGTTCGCGGCGGTGCGCATCACCTGGACCGGGCCCTGGTCGCTGCAAGGCGAAGTCGTCTGAAGCCATGCACGTCACACAGGGTGCATCCGAAATTTTTGGAAGGGAATCCGTAGGGCGGCTTTCCAAAGCCGCCGAAGTGGGGCGGCAGGTTTGGAAACCTGCCCTACTGCTTCAGTTCGTCTAAAATTCTGGATGCACCCACACACACGCCTGACGTTTTGTCACTCAGCGCGGGTGTGCTATAATCCGACCGACATCATTATTCGTGGGAGGCAACAGACTCATGGAACTGTCAATCGTGCCCATCGAAAACCCCAATGAGCTGAACTTCATCTTGGGGCACAGCCATTTCATCAAGACGGTGGAGGACCTGCACGAGACGCTGGTGACCTCGGCGCCCGGCATCAAGTTCGGGCTGGCCTTCTGCGAAGCGTCAGGGCCGTGCCTGGTCCGCTGGAGCGGCACCGATGATGAACTGACCGAGCTGGCGAAGCGCAACGCGCTGGCCCTGTCGGCCGGCCACAGCTTCATCATCTTCCTGGGCAGCGGCTTCTTTCCCATCAACGTACTCAACGCGGTCAAGAATGTACCCGAAGTATGCCGCATCTTCTGCGCCACGGCCAATCCGGTGCAGGTAGTCATCGCCGAGACCGAACAGGGCCGCGGCATCCTCGGCGTGATTGATGGCCTGAAGACCAAGGGCATCGAAAACGAGCACGACATTGCCTGGCGCAAGGGCTTCCTGCGCAAGATAGGCTACAAGGCCTGAAAGGCTGACGGTTGCCGCGCGTCGTTTTCGTCTTCCTGGATGGCGTGGGCCTGGGCCGCGCCGACGAGTCCAACCCCTTCTGGCTGGCGCGCACGGAGGCCATTCGCCATCTGCTGGGCGCGCCCCTGGTCGCCGGAGCGGAACAAAGCCGCCCGCGCCTGAGCCTGCGCGCCCTGGACACGCGGCTCGGCGTGGAGGGTCTGCCGCAAAGCGCGACCGGCCAGGTCACGTTGTTTACCGGCGTGAACGCCGCGCGGCTGCTGGGCTATCACCTGCCCGCTTTCCCCAACGGCCCACTCAAGGAACTGGTGCGGACGCGCAGCATCTTGCGGCAGGCCGCCGACCTGGGCTATCGCGCCACCTTCGCCAACGCCTACACGCCGGCCTATTTTGAGATGGTCAGCCGCACGAACAAGCCCATGTCGGCCACCACCCATGCCGTCTTGGGCGCGAACCTGCCCTTCCGCTGGCTAAGCGACCTGGCAAGAGGGCAGGCCGTCTATTGGGACATCACCAACGAGCACCTGGTCAACCAGTATCACCTCAACGTGCCGATTGTCAGCCCGGAGCAGGCCGGACGCAACCTGGCCCGCCTGGCCGAGAACCACGAACTGGTGCTCTACGAATCGTTCCTGACCGACGTGATCGGCCACAAGAAAGACCGCGCGCAGGCCGTGGCCGTCGTCGAGCGGCTTGACCGCTTTCTGGGCAGCCTGTGGGACAACATCGCCGCGGACGTCACCGTCGTGGTGAGCAGCGATCACGGCAACATCGAAGACCTGACGCAGGGCCTCCACACCCTGAACCCGGTGCCACTGCTGGCCGTCGGACCGGGCGCGCCGGCCTTCCGCGATGCCCGCGCCCTCGCCGACGTCGCCGCCGCGGTCCTGCGCGCCATGCAAGGTCACCCGACGACGGCAAAGTAGGTCGGCTTTCCATACCCGACCTACGGCGGCTGGCGGAGTTGGGGTGAGGGAGGGCGGTTTGAATCACGGAGCGCGCGGAATAGGCGGAGGACGCGGAAGGGCTTTTCGTGCTTTCCGTGCCCTTTCGTGGCTTCCGTGCTCCAAATGCTTCCGTGGCGCGTGCATTCAACGATGACTTATTTTCCCTTTTGTGCTACAATACCTGTCATCTCTGAGCGACGAAGGGGGATATGCAGCACATGGACAGGGTGATTGTCATCAGCACTGGCGGGACCATTTCGATGGTGCAGGATGTGACCCGCGGCGGGGCCGCGCCCGAGTTGAGCGGTGAAAAGATGCTCTCCGGGCTGGGCATCCCGCGTGGCCTGGCCAAGGTGGAGGTCGTCGATCTGTTCCGCCTGCCCAGCGCCCACCTGACACTGAAAGACATCTGGACCATCCGCGAGAAGGTGGTGGAATACGCCACCCGCGCCGGCGTCACCGGCGTCGTCGTCAGCATGGGCACCGATGTGCTCGAGGAGGTCGCCTACCTGCTCGACATCACCACGCCCGGCGAGACGCCAGTGGTCGTCACCGGCGCCATGCGCACCGCTTCATCGGTAGGTTGGGACGGCGGCGCGAACCTGCTGGCCGCCATCCGCACCGCCATCGCCAAAGAGGTGCGCGGGCTGGGCACATTGGTCGTGTTGAACGATGAAATCCACGCCGCCCGCTACGTGACCAAAGTACACACCCAATCTCTGGAGACCTTCCGTTCGCCTGGCTGGGGGCCCATTGGCCGGCTGGACGGCGATGAGGTCATCGTGGGAATGCGCGTCGAACCGCAGGATGTCATTGACTGTCAGGGGCTGGAGCCGGCCGTCTACCTCATCAAGCTGGCGGCCGGCATGGACGATGGCTTCCTGCGCTACGCGCTTGAGCAGGGCGCGCGCGGCGTCGTGCTCGAAGTCTTTGGCGCCGGGCGCGTCCCGCCCTGGTGGATGCCCGCCATCAGGCAGGCCATCGCCGACGGCGTGCCGGTAGTAGCCGTCTCGCGCTGCCCTGCGGGCCGCCTCTACGACAGTTACCGCTTCGAGGGCTCGTATCGCGAGCTGGTCGAGGCTGGCGTGCTGTTCGCCCAAGACCTCAACGGCCCCAAAGCGCGCATCCGCCTGATGGCCGCGCTGGACGCCGTCCGCCACCTGGGTGTGCCAGTGAGCGACTTCTTCGAGCAGCGCGGGGTCTAGCCGCCGCTCAGCCCACCTGGGCCCGTCACTCGACGGCGGCGATCACCTCGATCTCAACCTGCGCGCCGATAGGCAGAGCCTTCACCGCCACGGTCGTGCGTGAGGGCGGGTCTTGGGGAAAGAATTCTTTGTAGACGCCGTTCATCGCCGCGAAATGGTCCATATCGGTCAGATAGACCGTCGTCTTCACCGCGTTCGCCAGGTCAGTCCCGGCAGCGCGCAGAATGGCCTGCAGGTTGTGCAACGTCTGACGGACCTGCGCCTCGAAGCCTTCAACCAGCTTGCCCGTGGCCGGGTCAACGCCGGTCTGCCCGGAACAAAACACCAGATTGCCCCAGCGGATGGCAGGCGAATAGGGCCCGACCGGTTTGGGCGAGCCTTGCGGTACGATCACTTCTCGTTTCACAGTTTCCCTCCTGATGAAAATTGTGTGTTGACCGCCACAGGCTATCACATCTGGAGGGACCTGTCAAGCCGCAGGGCAGGTTCCAGACCTGCCGCCGTAGTTCGGGTATGGAAACCCGACCTACGGCTGAGGAGCGACGGCGACGAAGCAATGTAGCATAGCCCCTCGTGGGCGTCTCAACGGGCACAAGGCCCTACGCTACGGCTGCCAACAAGGTAGCCTAGCCCCTTGTGGGCGTAACGGGCACAAGGCCCTACGCTACGGTCGCCAACAAGGTAGCCTAGCCCCTTGTGGGCGTAACGGGCACAAGGC
>DAOTYC010000237.1:0-7465 GCA_034435095.1 Anaerolineae bacterium
TCCGACCTGAACATCCAGGCCAGCAGTGTCAATCAATCAGACCTGCGCGCGGTCAAACGGGTGGAGGGCGTCGAGGCGGCCGGGCTGATTGGCCTCAGCCGGGTGGCTATTCCGCTTGGCGAGGGCAAGAAAGCCGTAGACGTGACGATGGTCGGCGTGGAGCCGGGCGAGCCAGGCGAGCCGCCGGTGCTCCGCGGGCAGGCTTTGTCGCGTCGGCGAGGTAAGGAGGCCATCATTGACGTGAACGTCGCACGCTTAACCGGTCTGGATGTGGGCGATGGCTTTTGGATCCGCAGTGTGCAGGCTTCGGAAGAGAAGTTCTATGAATTGACGGTGGTGGGCATTACCCGCAGCCAGAAGGTGCTGTTCAATCCGGCCATTTTCGTCCCCATTGTGTATTGGGAGAAGATCAAACCTCAGGCGCGGCTGGGCGCCGACGAGGCCGAGCTCGTCTCCAATGTGGTGGCAGTCAGGTTGAATGACCCGGCCTCATGGCCGCAGGTGATGTCTCAGATCATGGGCGAGGTCTCGAATGTGGACGTGGCCGATATTGTGACCGCCTACAAGGCGACGCCTGGCTTCCAGGCGCAGCAGAGCACGCTGGGTACGCAGCGCACGTTCCTGCTGCTGATCGGCGTGTTGGTCATCGGCGGCTTTTTTCAGATTCAGACCCTGCAGAAAGTGGGTCAACTGGGGATGCTCAAGGCGATTGGTTCTTCCAATACCACCGTGGCCGCGGCGGTGCTGGCGCAGATCGTGGTGGTCACTCTGATTGGCGCGTTGCTCGGCAGCGGCGCCTCGGCGGGCCTGTCCTTGCTCTTTCCGCCGACCATTCCCATCGTCTTTGAGCCACAGGTGGTGCTGTCGGTGCTGGTTTACCTGATGGTCATTGGCCCGCTCGGCGGCCTGGTTTCGGTGCGCTACGCGCTGCGAGTCGAACCGCTGACGGCGTTGGGCCTGGCCGGCGGATAGGGGGTTTGGGCAAGTGGCGGCAGCGTTAGAAGTTCAGGGGGTAAGCAAGGTCTACCGCAATGGCGGCGCGGTTACCCGCGCGGTAGACCATGTATCGTTGAGCATTGAACCAGGCGAATTCGTCGCACTGGTGGGGCCGAGCGGTTCGGGCAAGACGACGTTGCTGGCCATCCTGGCCGGCCTGCTCAACCCGACTGAGGGCACAGTGAAAATTGACGGGGAGGAGCTGTCCAAATTGGGCGAGCGAAAGCGGGCCCTGTTCCGCCGGCAGAAGATAGGCTTCACCTTTCAGGCGAACAACCTGGTGCCCTACCTGACCGTGCTGGAAAATGTGACGCTGATGCTGAAACTCAATAACCGCTATGATGAGGCGGGATTGCAGCGGGCGAAAGACCTGCTGGCTCGCCTGGGCTTGGGCGACCGACTGCACTATCTGCCGCGGCAGATCTCAGGTGGCCAGCAACAGCGGGTAGCCATCGCCCGCTCGCTCATCCATCTGCCCAGCCTGGTGCTGGCCGATGAGCCCACGGCCAGCCTGGATACAGAACGCGCCTTCCAGGTGGTGGAGACGTTCGCCAACCTCATCCACGAGCAGAAGCGCGCCGGAGTGATGGTCACCCACGACCTGCGCATGGTCAAATACGTTGACCGCGTGATCCAGATGTTGGACGGCCACATCGAGCGGGTGCTCGACAGCCGCGCCGACATCAGTTGCCTGGCCAATCCGGCGGATTGCACGCCGATTCCGGTGGACGCCCTCGACCCAAACGCGGCGGCCCAGGCCTGCCCGTCGCCGTATTAAGGCGTAGAGATGTTCGTCGTCATCTTCTCCGGATTTCTTTTCGCGGCGCTGGCGCCGGCCTTATACCGCGGCCTGAATAGGGGGACAGGTTGGCTGCTGGCGTTGCTGCCGGCGGGCTACTTCGCCTACTTCCTGAATCAAATGTGCGTGATCGCCGATGGGGGCACGGTCACGGCGGCCTACCCCTGGGTGCCCAGCCTGGGCGTCAGCTTCTCGTTCTATCTCGATGGGTTGAGCCTGCTGTTCGCTTTGATCGTCAGTGGCATCGGCGCGCTGGTGGTGATCTACGCCGGCGGTTATTTGGCGGGCAACCCTTTCCTGGGCCGTTTCTACGCCATCATCTTGCTGTTCATGACGGCCATGCTCGGCCTGGTATTGGCCGGCAATTTGCTGACCCTGTTTGTCTTCTGGGAGCTGACCAGCATCACCTCGTATCTGTTGATCGGCTTCAAGCACCAGTACGAAGCGTCGCGGGCGGCGGCCTGGCAGGCCCTGTTGGTGACCGGCGCGGGCGGGCTCGCCCTGATGGCTGGCCTGGTGCTGCTGGGGCAGGCGGGTGACAGCTACGAGCTGGCCGTGTTGTTGGAACGGGGAGACGCTGTGCGTTCGAGCGCGCTCTACCTGCCAGCCCTGTTGCTCATCCTGGCCGGCGCGTTCACCAAGTCGGCGCAGTTCCCCTTCTATTTCTGGTTGCCCGGCGCGATGCAGGCCCCCGCGCCGGTCAGCGCGTATCTGCATTCGGCGACGATGGTCAAGGCAGGGATTTATCTGCTGACGCGGCTCAGTCCGGTGTTGGGTGGTACGCCTGAATGGCAGTATCTCGTGACGCTCTTCGGCGTGGTCACGATGGCTTTCGGCGCGGTGCTGTCCCTCATGCAGGTTGACCTGAAGCGCATTTTGGCCTTCTCCACGGTCAGCACGCTGGGGGCGTTGACCCTGCTGGTCGGCCTGGATACCACACTGTCGCTGAAGGCGGCCATGGTGCTCTTGCTGGTGCACTCGCTCTACAAAGGCGCGTTGTTTCTGGCGGCCGGCAACATCGAACACGAGTCCGATACACGGGACATCCGGCTGCTGGGCGGTCTGATCCGCTACATGCCGGTCACGACAGCCGCCGTCGGCCTGGCGGCCTTCTCGATGGCCGGCTTCCCGCCGCTGCTGGGCTTCATCAGCAAAGAACTGCTCTATGAGGCCAAGTTGCAGGCGCCGCAGGCTGGGCCGTTTGTGCTGGCGGTTGGCGTGTTAGCCAACGTGTTTCTGGTGGCCGTGGCTGGCGTGCTCAGCGTGCGCCCTTTGTTCAGACGCAAGTTCGAGGCGCCACGGACGCCGCACGAGGCGCCGCCGGTGATGTGGTTCGGCCCGTTCGTGTTGGCCGGGCTGGGGCTGGCCGCCGGGCTGTTCCCCGAGCCACTGGCCGATTGCGTCATCGGGCCGGCGGTCAGCGCGGCCCGCGCGCAGCCGACTGAGGTCAAGCTGGCCCTGTGGCATGGGCTGAACCCGGTGCTCGCGCTGAGCATCGCGACAGTCTTGTGCGGCGTGGGCCTGTACCTGGTCCGCCGACGGGTGCGCCGCCTGGCGGAGCGGCTCTCCTTCCTGGCGGCCTATGGGCCGGAGCGGGGCTATGATCTGGCCTTGCATGGCCTGATCGAGTTGGCCCGCTGGCAGACCCGCGGACTACAGAGCGGCTACCTGCGCATGTATCTGCTGACCATCCTGGCTACAACGGTTGGACTGAGCCTGTACACCCTGCTCACACGCATTGATCTCGCGGCCTTTGCGGCGGGGTTGGTGACCAGCCTGAGCTCCGGCGAAACGGTCTATTTGCATGAGGTCGCCGTGGCGCTGGTGATCATGGCTGGCATCCTGGCCGCGGTGCGGTCGAGGTCTCGCCTGGCGGCTGTGGCCGCACTGGGCGTGGTGGGCTACGGGATGGCGCTGTTGTACATCTTCTTCGGCGCACCCGACCTGGCGATGACCCAGTTTACCATCGAGACGCTGACGGTGATTCTGCTGGTTCTGGTGCTATATCGGCTGCCCAAGTTCGCCCGCCTGAGCGGCCAGACCGCTCGCATCCGCGATACGGTTGTGGCGCTGCTGGCCGGCGGCCTGATGGCGGCGTTGGTGTTGGTGGTCACTTCGGTGCCGCTCCGTTCGGCGCTGAGCCCATTTTTCATCGAAAACAGTGTGGCGCTGGCCAAAGGGCGCAACATTGTGAACGTGATCCTGGTGGATTTCCGCGGCATAGACACGATGGGCGAGATTACCGTCTTGGGCGTGGCCGCTATCGGCGTGTATGCCCTGCTGCGGCTGAAGTTGAGCGGTGAGGAGTAGGGGCAGGCGATGCGTTCTTTGATTCTCTCCATAGCTACCCGATACCTGCTGCCGCTGTTGCTGCTGTTCTCGGTGTTCATATTGATCCGCGGGCACAACGAGCCGGGCGGCGGGTTCATCGGCGGGCTGATCGCCGCGGCCGCACTTATCTTGTATGGCCTGGCCTATACGCCGGCCCATGCGCGCCAGGTGCTGCGCATCAGCCCGCGCGTGTTGCTGGGCGTCGGCCTGACGGTAGCTCTGGGCAGTGGGCTCATTTCCCTGGCCGTTGGCCGCCCGTTTATGACCGGCCTGTGGCTGGAACAGAGCGTGCCGATTTTGGGCAAACTGGGCACGCCAGTGCTGTTCGATATCGGCGTGTATCTCACGGTGATCGGCGTGGCCCTGCTGATCCTGCTGACGATGGCCGAGGAGTGACGAGATGAATGTTTTGGTCGCGCTGCTGGTCGGCGCGCTGTACGCCGGCGGACTGTACATGATGATGCGGCGCAGCCTGGTCAAGCTGCTGATCGGGCTGATGTTGCTCGGCCATGCAGCGAATTTGCTGATTTTCGCCGACGGCAGGCTGGTTCACGGCAACCCACCCCTGGTGCCGGTCGGCGCCACACAGCCGCCGCCTGGCCCCATCGCCGACCCGCTGCCGCAGGCCCTCATTCTGACGGCCATCGTGATTGGCTTCGGCGTGCAGGCTTTTGCGGTGGTGCTGATGAGGAGCACCTATCAGACGGCGAACACGGACGACCTGGATCAGCTCAGGGGGACAGACCGTGAACATGAATAGAGTGCACAGGAGGTCGGCTTGAACGCGCTGCTGGTCATGCCTGTTGTCTGGCCTTTGGCTGTGGCCCTGATGGCGCTGTTTGCCTGGCGACGGCGGCAGTTCCAGGCCGCGCTCAGCGTTGTGGGCGCGGTGGTGCTGCTGGCCGGCAGCCTGGCGCTGCTGCAAGCCGTCTGGCGCGAGGGGGTGCAGGCGACACAGATCGGCGGCTGGGCGGCGCCTTTCGGCATCACACTGGTAGCCGATACGTTCAGCGCGATGATGGTCGCCATCTCCGGCCTGATGGGCCTGACGGTGGCGATATACTCCCTGGCCGGCATGGACGAACGACGCAAGGCATTCGGCTATTATCCGCTGTTCTTCATTTTGCTGATGGGCGTGAACGGGGCGTTTCTGACCGGCGACCTGTTCAACCTGTATGTGTGGTTCGAGGTGATGCTCATCGCGTCCTTCGTCTTGATGGTGCTGGGCGGCGCGCGCGCCCAGTTGGAAGGCGGCTTCAAGTATGTGACGCTCAACCTGATGTCTTCCGCGCTGTTCCTGTCCGCGGTGGGCATCCTGTATGGCACGGCCGGCACCTTGAACATGGCCGACCTGTCTCAGCGGCTCGGCGAGGTGAGCCAGCCCGGCCTGGTCATGACGCTGGCGGTTCTGTTTCTGGCGGCGTTCGGCATCAAGGCGGCCATTTTCCCATTTTTCTTTTGGCTGCCGGCGTCGTATCACACCCCGCCGACGCCGGTCTCGGCCATCTTCGCCGGCCTGCTGACCAAAGTCGGCGTCTACGCGCTGATCCGCATGTTCACGCTGTTGTTTGTGCAGGATGTCGCCTATACGCACACGCTGCTGATGGTCATCGCCGGCTTCACCATGGTCACCGGTGTGTTGGGTGCGGCGGCGCAAAACGACTTTCGGCGGCTGCTGTCGTTCCACATCGTCAGCCAGATCGGCTACATGGTCATGGGCCTGGCGCTGTGGACGCCCCTGGCCCTGGCCGGCGCGGTGTTCTACGTTGTGCACAACATCATCGCCAAGACCAACCTGTTCCTGGTCGCCGGCGTGGTGCGACGGCTGTATGGCACTGAATATTTGAAGGAGCTGGGCGGGCTGTACCGCAGTCGCCCGCTGTTCTCGCTGTTGTTCCTCGTCTCCGCCCTGGCCCTGGCCGGGATACCGCCCCTGTCAGGCTTCTGGGGCAAGCTGAGCCTGGTACAGGCCGGCCTGGAGGCAAAACAATACGGGATTGTGACGGTCGCGCTGGTCGTCAGCCTGCTGACCCTCTACTCGATGACCAAGATTTGGGCGCAGGCCTTCTGGAAGGATCCGCCAAAGGCCCTTGAGGAGTCTCCGCTGCGGCGTGCGGAGTGGGTCGCTTTCATCGTGCCCATCGTGGCCCTGGCCGCGCTGACCGTGCTGTTCGGCCTGGCGTTTGAGCCGGTGCTCCAACTGTCCATGCGTGCAGCGGAGCAGTTGTTGCACCCGACGGAGTATATTCGGGCGGTGTTGGGCAGCCGCCAGGGGTGAAAAGGGGAGTTGAATCTATGTTGTTGTTGAACGTGTTGATGGCGGCAGCCTGGATGGCCTTGACGGGCGATTTCTCGCCGCTGAACGCCCTGTTCGGTTTCGCCATAAGCTATTTTATCCTCTGGTTTGTCTGGCGGGCGGTTGGGCCATCGCGTTACTTCGCCAAAATCCCGCAGGTCATCGGTTTCATCGGCTTCTACCTGTGGGAGCTGATCATCAGCAGCCTGCGGGTGGCATACATCGTCCTGTCGCCGTCGGCCTTGCGGCCGGGCGTGATAGCCGTGCCGCTCGACATCAAGACCGATGCGGAGGTCGCCCTGTTGACAAACGTGATCACATTGACACCCGGCACGCTGAGCCTGGACGTGGCCTCCGACCGCAGCACGCTGTACGTCCACGCGCTCGAAGCGCCGGAGCCCAACGAATTCTGCCGTGAGGTCAAGCAAAACTTCGAACGAAGGGTGAGAGAATTGCTGACATGAGTCTGGATGCCGTAGTGACGTGGGTGGTTCTGCCGATATTGGGCCTGGCGCTGGTTCTGACGGTCGCGCGGCTGATACGAGGGCCGAGCCTGCCCGACCGGGTCGTCGCGCTCGACCTGATGTCGTCGTTGGGCATCGGGTTTATCGCCGCTTACGCTGTGCTGGCCGATCAGGCCGTCTTGCTCGACATCGCCAGTGTGACCGCCCTGATTTCGTTTTTGGGTATGATCGCCTTCGCTTATTACCTGGAAAAGGGAGAGGGGGCTGGCGGATGATTGCAGAGGTGTTGGCTGCTGTGCTGATGGCAGGCGGGGCCTTGTTCATGCTGTTGGCCGCGCTGGGGCTGGTGCGGATGCCTGACCTGTATACGCGGACGTCGGCGGCGACCAAGGCGGCGACCGTCGGGTCGGGTGGTGTGCTGTTGGCGTTGGCGATTCACTTCGGGGAGCTCGACGTGGCCGTTCGCGCGCTGGCGACGGTGATATTCTTATTGCTCACGGCGCCAATTTCGGCACACATGATCGGCCGCGCCGCCTACTTCAGCGGCGTGCCGCTGTACAAAGGCACCCGCTTCAACGA
>DAOTYC010000238.1:0-6200 GCA_034435095.1 Anaerolineae bacterium
CTACATGGCTTCGTTGCCCCGCGGGCGACTCGCAGGGCCTCGTGCCCGTGCCTTGTGCCCGTTACGCCCACAAGGGGCTATGCTACATGGCTTCGTCGCCCCGCGGGCGACTCGCCATAACACCCGGCGGGGGGAACGCGAGGGGGTCATTTCCGTTTGCCGTCGCGCCGACAGATGGCCTGGATCACTTTCTTGCCGGACAGGGCGTTGGCAAACAGCGTGCCTGTTGAGGTGGCCCATATCCCGACGAAATAGAAGTTCTGCAGGCCGGGCAGCTCCATATTCAGGCCTGCGCTGAACAGGGCCAGGATGAGGTTCTGCTTTTTGGCCGGCGCGTTGTTAAAGCCATGCGTGCCACCCATGTAGCGTTCCCACGACAGCAAGGTGGGGACATCAACGGCTTCGACCTGGCTCTTAATGCCGGGGAAACGGGTTTCCAGCACCTGGATTACCGTCTCGGCCACCCGCGCCTTTTCCTCGTTGTAGCGGCTGCGGTCGGCATGGAGGGCCTGCCAATAGGAATAGCTGGAGACCAGCTCGACTTTGATGACGCCTTTGCCTGGCGGGGCCATTGTGGGGTCGAAACCGTACATTTGCATCTCCAGGCTGTGGATGGTTCGGCCAGCGATGGTGACCGGTTGCTCCAGCAGCATCACCAGTGCGGAGGGTTCGCCCGACAGGTCGCGGTTCACGCCCAGGAAGACATGCACCGCCCAGTTGGTCTCGTCGGGCGGCGGGGCGCAGTAACGGCGGATGCGAGAATTAACATAACGTCCGTCGAGCATGTCCAGGATGGTCTTGCGTCCGTCGGCGTTGGAAATCACGATGTCGGCGCGGTGTTCGCTGCCATCGGCCAGCCGGACGCCCACGGCGCGGTCGTTCTCGGTGAGGATTTTCTCGACCCTGTGGCGGTAGTGCACTTCGCCGCCCAGTTCGACGTAGCGCCGCTCGATGGAGCGGGCGAAGGCCAGGGAGCCGCCGATCGGCCAGGCGATGTCTCCAATGGCGCCCAGGCCGTGTTTTTGCAGGTGAAGGATAAAAGGCATGTCGGGGAAAGAGTATTCAAGCAGAGGGAAGGCGCGGCGCAGGAATGGGTCGCTGAACCGTTCGGCGAACTGTTTCATGGTCGACCTGACCCACCGCCATGAGCCGAGCACCGTCGGCAGCGCGCCGAGCCTGTCGGCCAGCGTGCCCACCATCAACCTGCCCCACAGGTCGGTGGGGGCATAGAAGCGGATGCCCGCCACATAGTCGTCAATGACCCGTGCGTCGGCCGGCGAAAGTTCCTTGAGGTGGTTTTCCAACAGGTCGGGGTCATAGTAATCGCGGAACAGCTTCCCATCCGGCGCGCAGGCGGCGACGCATTCCCGGGGGTAGACCAGCTCAGTGGGCATGGCCCCCAGCTCTCGCCACAGTGCGTTGAGCCTGGTCTGGGGGCTACACCCCAGCAGATGGTGGATGCAGGCGTCGAAGGTGTAGCCCTGGCGTTGCCACGAGGTACATTGGCCGCCGGGCAGCGAGTGCATCTCGAAAATCTGGGTGCGATAGCCGTTCATCTGGCCGTAGATGCCAGCCGACAGCCCCCCGATGCCGGCGCCAATGATGATGATGGACTTTGGCGACATTGGCCTTGCTCCTTGAAGTGCCGCGCCGGTCAGCGCGGACGGATCAGTTTGCGGAGTTGTTTGGTGTCGTCTTCGTCCACTTCGACAATCTCCAACGTTTTGTGGTGTGCAGTTCTGGCGCCAAATATGCCTAAGGCGATCAGCAAGAAAACCAACACCACGACAAGCATAACGGTAAACATAGACACCTCCTGTTTGCGACCCTGTTCTCCTCCCAGTGCACAAACGGAGCGTGTTCCCTCCGCATTTCACCTGCTTCGCCGCGTGGAACTCAGGGAGTAAACAAAGAAAGGGCGAAGAAAAAAGCCAGCACAAAACCCAGCAGAACCAGGCTGAGAGCGGAGGCCAAAATGGTCCACATCTCATGGCTGTTGAACGCCTCATTCACGATAGAAGCCAGCCGTCCATGTCCGTCCAGCAACGTATCGGGCGGCACAGAACGCGGCCGGCGGTGCCGCGGCGCGGGCATGGCCCTCACCTGCGGCTGCTGGGGCGCGAGCAGCTTGTCGCGCCAGTCATCCCACCGTTCGGCCGACCTGGCCACGGGCGGCGGTTGCGGCCTGTCCTGTCGCGGCGGAGCAACGGGCCAATCCGTGGTCCACCCGGTAGGTTCTTGCTCAACGGCGGCCGTCGGCCCCGTTGAAGGCCGGTGCTGTCGCGATTTGGGCTTGTTTTCGGCGGCAGGCACTGCCCGGCTGGCCGGCTGCGCAGGCGCAGGCGGCGCGGTTGGCCGGGACGGACCTGCCGGCCCGCCGGGCCTGGCCTGGGGCGCGACCTCTGTGGCTGCCTGGCGGGCCGAAGCCGCGCCTGGTGCGGGCTGCCCCACCTCAGAGGCGGACGCCGTCGCGCTGTCGCTTTGCGCCGCGGTGGGCGCGTTCGGTTGGGACGCCGCTCCGCCGGGAAGTTCGGCGGGCGGGCCCGCTGACGCGCGGCCCTTCTCCTTAAGCTGGGCCAGACCGGCCCGGGCATAGCGATTGTCTGGATTCAGGCTCAGGACCTTCTCCAGATACATGCGCTCTTGCCGCGCGTCGTCCGCCACGGCCGCCAGCCAGAGCCAGGCCATTTCGCGCTGTGATTCATCGTTCAGGGCGCGAAACAAGGCTTCGCGAGCTTCGGCGCGCTTCCCTGCGCGGGCCGCCGCGATGCCCCGATTGAGCCACAGGCGGCCAAAACTCTGTCGGTCAGCGGGGTTGTCACCCATCGAGACAGCTCCCAATCCACGCCTGTCCGAACAACATAGCCAGTATATCAGCTTCTGGGGACAGGCGCATCTGCCAAACCACTTAACCGCACTGCCCGATTGGCTTAGGCCTCCGCGCCTGTGATAAGCGATTATGCGTATCCGGCACGTCGTCTGGCAGCGCGTCTTTTCTCACGGCCATTATAGCACACAATGTCAAAAACTGGTATACGCCTGATTTGCATTCTTGGGCGTTTTGTGGTAAAAGTAAAGTAAATGCTGTGCGAGCGAAGCGAAGCAATCTCCGGGTTGGCGGGCCGCTGCCATCGGTCGGGTACGGAAACCCGACCGACAGGGGCCGTAGGGCAGGTTTCCAAACCTGCCGCCGCCACAGCAGAGGCGTAGGGCAGGACGGGGAACGAGTGCTGCGAGTATGTAAAGAGCGTTAAGGAGTGGGTAAGCATGAGCGAGAATGCAGACTACAAACATCAGCCGCCGCCCAGGCCCAATTTTGACCGGTTCTGGGGCGAGGCCATCGTCACCGACGAAGTGCGTGAGGCATTGGCGGCGATTGAGGTCAAGAGTGGCCCGGGCAGGCCGGTGCCGGTCATCCTGGAGGCC
Organism: Anaerolineae bacterium; assembly: GCA_034435095.1. Lineage (GTDB taxonomy): Bacteria > Chloroflexota > Anaerolineae > DAOTYC01 > DAOTYC01 > DAOTYC01. The sequence goes on from DAOTYC010000238.1 coordinate 3,427, forward strand.
GTCTGGGGGCGGAACATCTCTGAACTGGCCAGGTTCGTTGAAGAAGTCACGGGCATTCAGCCCAGCCGTGACGCTCAGACCGACCGCTTCATCCGAATGGAGTTGAGCCAGGCGCAGATTGAGAAGCTGCGCCTGGAAGAAGAAAAGAACCGCCAGGCCTTCAACAAGCCTTACCTGTTGTTCAAGATTTGGTACGACAAGCCCTTCACGCCGCAGAACGCCGACTCGCCTGATGCGCCGCTGAACCCGCAGGCCGAGTACCTGCCGGGCATCAGCTACGAGAAGCTGCGCAGTTTCAAGAACCTGACCTGCATCAAGGCGCTGGCGGCACAGCGGTTGTTCGACGCGCGTGGGCAGGGCATCCACTGGGCAGTGATTGACACCGGCATGGACATCAACCACCCCTGGTGGAAGGATCAGACCTGGGACGAGACCACCAATCAGGATTTCTCCGGCGAGAATACGACCGAAGACCTGGTGGGGCACGGCACGCATGTAGCCGGCGTCATCAAGCTGATCGCGCCTGAAGTGACCCTGCACAACTACAAAGCAGTCGCCAAAGCGGGCGGCAGCAGCTTCTCGCTGATCAAGGCCATGTACCACGTGCGCATGGAAAACATGAAAGCGGGCTACATCAAGATTCAGGGGGCCAATTTGAGCATCGGTGGGCCGGTGCCGGTGAAGAGCTACGGGTGTGGCTGGTCGCCTGAGTGTCAGGAAGCCAACGCGCTGGTCAATTCCGGCGTGGTGGTCTGTGCGGCGGCTTCCAACGATGGCTACAAGATTCTGACCACCATCACCGATGAGAATGAGCTCGAGTATTTCTCGACGTACATGACCATGGGCATCACCGACCCCGGCAACGCCGAGGAGGTCATCACCGTCGGCTCGACGCACAGCGAATTTCCGCATCGCTACGGGCCGTCGTATTTCTCGTCGAAAGGGCCGACCGGCGACGGGCGATTCAAGCCCGATGTGCTGGCCCCCGGCGAGAAGATTTACTCGGCCTGGCCCGGCACCAAAGAGATCAAGAGCCTGGATGACCTGGTGGCACTCAGCGGGACGAGCATGGCGACGGCCCATGTCTCCGGGGCGATCGCGCAGTTCCTGTCGGTCAAGCCGGAGTTCATTGGCCTGCCGCGCCAGGTGAAGCAACTGCTGATGCGCACCTGTGTGGACTTAAACCGTGACCGCAATTTTCAGGGCAGCGGCCTGATTGACGTGCTGCACTTCATCCAGAGCGCATGAGGGGGAACCGATATGGACTTCGATGTGGCGTTCCTGGACATTGGGCATGGCGACTGTACGGTGATCACCTTCACCGGGCCGGACGACAGCCGTCCAGATGGCGAGCGGCGACGCTGCATCGTCATTGACGGCGGCGACGAGGGCAACAAGGGGGTACAGGGCCTCCAGCCGGACGCGCCCGGCGCAGCCTGGCGGTTGGCGAAATACCTGCAGGCCCGCCAGGTGCGTACCATTGACCTGCTCATCGGCACCCACCTCGACGCCGACCACATCGGCGGGTTGTTGACGTTCCTGAAAGACCATACGGCTAAGGCCGACGGGCAGGGCGACCGCTTCTGGAACGACCGCGTGGTCTGCATCGGGCAGTATTGGGGGCCGTGGCGCGACGCCTATTGGGGGCTTATCGGCCAGCATGAGGGCGATGCAGCGCGTGAGCAGTACCACAAAATGATGCAGTTGCTGGTTGCGCTGAAGCTCAAAAAGGTGCAGACCAGCCAGGATCAGCAGGAGATTGAGCGGCTGGAGCGGGAGATTGAGCGGCTGCGCGTTCGGCTGGACGACCTGCTGCGTGGCCGAAATGCGCGCGCTGTGCTCATCCAGAGCATCCGCCAGAACTATGCGCTTGGCGAAGTGCTCAAGCCGCACGTCGCCGACCCGCAGCGCGACATTCTCGCCCCAGACCTGGCCCGCCCGCCGGCGCAGCCTTTCGAGGCGGTGCGCATTGATTTCCTGTGGCCTGATGTACAGATACCGGATACCATGGTGCGCGCCGCGCTCTACCGGCCGGTGAACGTCGCCTCCGCCCCAACGCGGCCCTGGTCGGCCGTCGCGCCGGCCGAACGGACGCTCCTTCCCATGACGTTGGCCGATTTGTTGGCGCGGGTGGTGGAGAACCAGGAACGTCTGGCTCAGGCAGAGGACCGCAAGGCCAATAACCGCAGCATTGTGGTCCGCGTGCGCCCAACGAAATGGAACGGCCCGGCCGCGCTGTGGCCGGCAGTGCTGCTGACCGGCGACGCGGAGAGCGAGAGCTGGCAACGCATGGTCTCTCTTTATTCGGCGGGCGAGCTGTCCGCCCACATTCTCAAAGTGCCCCATCACGGCAGCGCGCAGAATGGCCTGACGGCTGAGGCTTTGCGAGCCATCGCTCCGCGCTACGCCATCATCTCCGTGGGGCAAATCCACGACCTGCCCCAGGCGAAGGCCTTGAACCTGTTGCGCCAGGGGCTGGAGCAACCGCCGCACATTTTCTGCACCGAACGGAACCACAATCCGGGCAGGCGCGGCGCGTGTCAGCAGACGCCGCCAGGCTGCGTCCGCCGCACGTGGGACGATTACCGCGGCGTGGTGTTCAGTTTCGACGCGCGCAGGGGCAAAATGTCGGTCGTCGCCGCCCAATTCGTCAAAGAAGGCGACCGCTACGACCTGGAGTTCCACCTGGTGCGCCGCTTCAACGCCGACCCCGCTCGTCTGCTGTGGTGCCGACAGGCTGAGTGGAAAGAAAGCTGATAGCCGCCGAATCGGGC
>DAOTYC010000239.1:0-5755 GCA_034435095.1 Anaerolineae bacterium
TAAGTGCAGCAATGGGGAAATTTGTCGACCTTTTTCTTGTCGCTTGCGCCAGTGCAGCGCCGACATCCGTTTATGGTCAATCTTGACTACTGGGCCAATTGCGCCCGGGCAATAAATGTGAGGAGATAGAATGGTGAAAGTGGACAACGGCGATACCAATCACCAATTGCTGACAACCGAAATCGAGGCCCTCAATTCGTTTCGCTCCGACAGCGGGCTGGCTTTGAGCGTCTACATTGACCTGCGTTCGACGCAGCAAAAAGAAAAAGCCATCGACACGGTCCGTTCGTTGGTCCGTCGCTGCTTGGAAGACATGAAATGCAGCGAGAAAGACTGGGAAGCAATTCAAGAAGACCTCGACCTTATTCAGATTTATCTGCGGACCAACGGTAACCGCCAGGCGGTTGGAGTGGCCGTGTTCTCGTGCGCGCAGGATTTGTTCTGGCGCGCCTGGCCGGTGTGGGTGCCGATCAAGACCGAAGTCTACGTTGGCCCGCAGTTTAACACGCGACAATTGCAAGAGGTGATGGAAAGGGTAAAGGCGAAGAGTGTAGCGTAGTTGGACTATTATCTTACCGTCGGGCAACTTACGGCCAGAATCAAAGAGATTTTTGAACTCGACCCCGTTTTGCAGGACGTGTGGGTGCTGGGCGAAGTCTCCGCCGTTTCCAAGCCGGACAGTGGACACATCTATTTTGTTCTGAAAGATGACAGCGCCAACCTGAACTGTGTGGTCTGGAAGAACGTCGCTTGGCGGCTGGGCAAGTTGCTCCAGACGGGCAGCGCAGTTATCGCCCACGGCCGTATGTCAGTCTACGAACTGCGCGGGGTTTACCAGCTCTATGTTGATGACGCGCTGCCCGTCGGAACAGGTCAGCTCTACATCGAGTTCGAACGGCTCAAAGCGCGACTCCAGGCCGAAGGGTTATTCGCGGTCGAAAGGAAGCGGGCCCTGCCACCGTTTCCACGACGTATAGGCGTCGTCACTTCGGCCTCCGGCGCCGCCTTTCAGGATATCCTCAAAGTTCTCAGGCGACGTTATCCCATTGCCGAAGTGGTGCTCGCCTCGGCGTCGGTGCAAGGAGCGGAGTCGCCGGCTCAGGTCGTCCAGGCCATTCAGGCCCTCAACCGTCTGCCTGACATTGATGTAATCATTGTGGCGCGAGGCGGGGGCTCGCCGGAAGAGCTATGGACGTTCAATGATGAAGCGGTCGCCTACGCTATCTTCAATTCAAAAGTCCCCGTAGTGAGCGGGATAGGCCACGAGATTGACTACACGATTGCCGATTTTGTGGCCGATGTCCGTGCCCCTACGCCATCGGCGGCCGCCGAAATGTCTACGCCAGACCTGCAGGAACTGACAGCCGCTATTGGCGCATGGCAAAGACGTCTGCGCCAGCTCATGGATCAGCGTTTGGAAGGCCTGCGCCAACGGCTGAGCCACCAACAGCGTATCCTGAAGCTTCACTCTCCCCGGTCTTACGTTGATACGCAAAAGCAGCACGTAGACTGGCTCGTCCAGCGTGTGGCGATGGCCGCTGCGCAGCGCATCGGGCACGAGCGCAATCGGGTCGAGAGCCTGTTGGGTCGGCTGGCTGCCCTGAGTCCACAGGCCACGTTGGACCGGGGCTATGCCATCGTGATGGACCGCGAATCGGGCAGGGTGATCTGTCGTGTACGACAGGTAAACCCTGACCAGTCTCTCACGATCAGAGTGAGCGACGGGCAGTTTGGGGCAACTGTGGAGTAAAGGATGGGGAGGATCAGTCTCAAGGAGCGAGAGGTATGGCAGAAGAATCGCCCGAACCTAAGAAGATCGAAGAGATGACATTTGAGGAAGCCTTGCGAGAGCTGGAGCAGATTGTCAATCGGCTTGAAAACGAGCCATTGAGCCTCGATGATTCGTTGGCGTTATTTGAAAGAGGGCAGAGGCTGGGCAGTCACTGTGCCCAAATTCTGGACAAAGCTGAGCTCAAAATCACCCGGCTCGTTCCTGACCAATCGGCGGGTGAGATGATGTAGAGAACTTTTCGCCCCTGGCATACCGGCGGCTCTTTTTCAGGCCTTTTCCGACCTGGCTTCGACATGTTTGATGATCCGAGACAGCAGGCTGGCATCAATGTTGCCGCCAGAGAGGATGACCACCACCTTCTTGCCTTCGACGTTGACCTTGTTTGCCAGCAATGCGGAGACGCCCACCACGCCCGACGCCTCAACAACCAGTTGTTCTCTGGCGAGCACGGTGTAGATGCCTTCATATAGTTCATCTTCATCAACCAGAACGACCTCGTCGATCAGGTGGCCGGCCGCCTGATAGGGCAGACGGCCGAAGCCACCAGCCAGGCCCTCGGCAATGGTCGGCGCAGACCTGTAGTGTTCATAGACTTTCCCCTCTTTCAGAGAAAGATAGGCCGAGGGCGAGGCCGAGACCTGCACGCCAATGATCTGAAGGTTCGGCTTGATCGATTTGGCCGCCACCGCCACTCCCGAAATCAGCCCGCCGCCACCAATCGGCACAAGGATCATGTCCGCATCCGGCAGGTCTTCCATGATTTCAACGCCAATCGTGCCCTGTCCGGCCATGACCAGCGGATCATCGAATGTGTGCAAATAGACCTTGCCATTCTGCTGTTGATAGACGACCGAGGCTTCGTGTGCTTCCTCATAGTCTTGCCCGGTCAAGACGATTTCCACGTCGTATTGCCGCAACTTGTCCAGTTTGGACTGTGGCGTGGTTTCAGCCATGAACAGACACAGTGGAATGCCGCCAGCCACGTGGGTCGCGTAAGCCGCGCCGATGGCGAAATTGCCGGATGAGGCCGCCACTGTGCCTTTGGCTTTTTCTGCGTCTGAGAGATGATAGACCTTGTTGAGGGCACCGCGCACCTTGAACGAACCGGTCCTTTGCAGGTTTTCCAGCTTCAGGTACACCTCTGCGCCCAGTTGGTCGCTCAAGGCAAAAGAATGGCGCAAGGGGGTACGAAACACTTGCGAAGAAATGGTGCGGCGAGCTGCCAGAATGTCAGTCAGAGAAATCATCAGCCTAATGCAGGATCTTGCTGAGAAACAGCCGAGTCCTTTCCTCCTTTGGGTTTTCAAACAGGTCTATCGGTGTGGTTTCCTCCACCACCCGACCCATGTCCATAAACACGATTCGGTCGGCTGCGGCGCGCACAAAGCCCATCTCATGGGACACCACTACCATGGTCATGCCTTCTTTAGCCAAATCCAACATCACATCCAGGACTTCTTTGATCATTTCTGGGTCCAGGGCCGATGTCGGCTCGTCAAAGAGCATGATCTTGGGTTGCATAGCCAGGGCCCGCGCGATTGCCACACGCTGCTGTTGCCCACCGGATAACTGGCCGGGATAGTTGTTGGCTTTCTCCGGTATGCCGACCTTTTCCAGCAAATCAGTGGCGATACGTGTCGCTTCCTCCTGAGACCTCTTGCGCACCACTAATTGGGGCAGCGTGATGTTTTGCATCACGGTCAGGTGCGGGAACAGGTTAAATTGCTGAAAGACCATGCCCACTTCAGCGCGCACGCGGTTGATGTTCGTCTTGGAATTGAGTGGGATGCCATCCACGATGATGGTCCCGCGGTCGACCGCCTCCAGGTGGTTGATGCAACGCAGCAGGGTTGACTTGCCCGACCCGCTCGGCCCGATGATGACCACCACCTCGCCCCGGTTGACATCCAGGCTGACGTTGTTCACTGCCTCAACGTGGCCGAAAGACTTGTATACATTCCGGATTTGGATAATCGCATCCTCATTAATCGGCATCTTGTTATCTGCCTTCAATGCTCATTCTCCTTTCCAACTGCCGCACCAGAAAGGACAGCACGAACGTCATGAGCAGGTAGAGCAGCGCCACCATGTTCCAGGTCTCGAACGTTCTAAATGTGCGCGCCACGTTCTGGCGGCCCAGCATGGTCAGCTCCTGGACGGACAGAGCTGAGACCAACGATGAATCCTTTAGCAGGGCGATAAAATCGTTGCCCAAAGGGGGCAAAATTCGGCGGATGGCCTGCGGAAGGATGATGTAGCGCATCGCCTGGGTATAGCTCATACCCAGCGAACGGGCCGCCTCCATCTGGCCTTTCTCGATGCTTTGAATGCCCGCCCGAAATATCTCCGCCGAATATGCGCCGTATCCGACGGACAGGCCAATTACTCCGCGGACCATTTCATTCACGTTGCGGATGTTGTACTCTTTGAGAGCAGAGGAAACACCTTGCAACCAGGTCGGCAGCCAGGTCCAGGAGGACATGGCTTCGCCCAGCGAGTTCGCCCAACCGATCACCATCGGAATACCCACAAAGCTCACGTACAACAACAGCACCAACATGGGTACTCCGCGGGCAACCTCCACATAGAGGGTGGCTATCGTATAGATGATGGGATTCTTGCTCAGGCGCGCCAGGCCGGCGATTAGGCCGATGACCAGCGTAATCGCATAAGCGATGACGGTGATGAGCAGCGTCAATACCACGCCTGTAATGACATTCCGCGAGATCCATAGGGTGTAGCCCGACAAGAAGGCGAGTGTATCACGATAGTCGGGACTCACTCTGACGGCGTTGACCACCAACAACAAAGCCACGACCACAATGACCGCCCACCACGGCACTTTGGTCCAGTTTATCGGTATGGCTTTGCCTCCTCCAGGCTTATCCTTCATCATTCACGCATTCCTTCTCCTTCATCGCCAATGCGCCTCACTTGCTGTGCGTGGAGATAATACTACAGATTGCTCAATTTGTGAAACGGCCTGCCGCAGGCGCACACTCTATTGTGGCGCTGCGCCAGGGCGATTGACCAGGTGACAGGCTACCAGATGGCCGCCTTCGCCTGCCAGCAGATCAGGCTCAATCTGAGAGCAAATATCCATTGCATACGGGCATCTGGGGTGAAATCGGCAGCCTGATGGCGGGTGGATAGGGTTGGGTATCTCCCCCTGCGGGATGGGATGCTGCCTCCTGGCGCGCGGATCAGGCACCGGCACGGCAGCCAGCAGGGCTTGAGTATAGGGATGTTGCGCTCGACGGTAGATGTCTTCCAGCTTGCCAATTTCCACAATTTTGCCCAGATACATGATCGCCAGGCGGTCGCAAATATACTTGGCCGTAGCCAGATCATGGGTGATAAACAGGTAGGTCAGGTTGAACTGTGCTTTCAAACGCATCATCAGGTCCAACAACAGGGCACGCACCGAGACATCCGCCATGGCAATAGGCTCGTCGGCGACAACCAGGCTCGGATGGGTGATCAGCGCGCGGGCAATCACAATGCGCTGCCGCTGTCCGCCGCTGATCTGATGGGGATATTTGTTGTAGAACAACTGCGGCGGTGTGAGGCCCACCCGTTCCAAAATGTCCAGCACGCGCGCCTCCAGCTCTTTGCCCTGCGCCAGGCGGTGAATGCGCAGGCCATGCCCCACACTGTACCCGATTGTCATGCGGGGGTTGAGCGAGGCGTGAGGGTCTTGAAAGATGATCTGCATTCGACGGCGCAGACGGCGCACTTCTTCTGGGCTGATTTGGGTGACGTCGACGCCATCAAACACAATTCTACCAGCCGTCGGCTCAACCAGGCGCAAGATCAGACGCCCTGTAGTCGTCTTGCCGCTGCCACTCTCGCCGACCAGACCAAACACTTCGCCCCGTCGGACAGTGAAATCAATGCCGTCTACTGCCCGGACAAAATCTTTCTGTTTGGTCAAGACCGTTTGCAAGAAGCCCGTCCGCACCG
>DAOTYC010000240.1:0-42526 GCA_034435095.1 Anaerolineae bacterium
CGTCTTGCCTTAGCCGCCGAACGGGGCTGGCGGTGTTGACGCTGCGGCGCATCGGCGGTATACTACCCGGCCAGACCATATTGATGGTGAGGAAGGAGCCCAGATGTTTCCTGTCGGACATATCGCTTACAGCTACGGGGCTGTCCACGTCCTGAGCCGCTGCTTCGCGGGCCGGTTCGATGCCGACTATCGCTGGCTGGCCCTGGCGGCGCTGCTGCCGGATGTGCTGGACAAGCCGTTGGCCCTGACGGTGTTCCGCGACTCGCAGACCAGCCAGGGCCTGGCGCACGCGCTCGTCGTGCACGTCATCGTCGCCGCCATCGCCTGGCTGCTGTGGCGAAGCCGTTCCCTGCCCTACCTGCTGGCCTTCAGCGGCCATCTCGTGCTCGATCAAATCTGGCGCCACCCGGCGACGCTGTTCTACCCGTTCATGGGATGGCAGTTCGACCCGTACAAATTTATGGGCACCCCGCAGGCTATGGCATCCGTATACTGGGACATCTTTCTCTTGCCCCAAATCTGGATCGCCGAAGTGGTCGGTCTGGCGGTCCTCGCCTTCTTCGTGGTCCATTATCAGCTCTACCGCCGGCCAGGGCTGCTTTGCTTTGTGCGGAGCGGCCGATTCCAGCAGGCGGCCGGGGCGCAGGCCTGCCTGGTACGGACCACCGTTTCAGCGGCGCAGCCGGGCGGAGCTGACCGCGACACGGCGGCCCGGAGGCAGGAGTCGCCATGAGGGTAATCGCCGGCCTGGCCAAAGGCAAGCCGCTGGCGCACGTGCCGGGCACGTCCACCAGGCCGATCACCGACCGGGTGAAGTCGGCGGTGTTCAACATTCTGGGCGATGCGGTCGTGGACGCCTCTTTCCTGGATTTGTTCGCCGGCACAGGCGGGGTGGGCATCGAGGCGCTCAGCCGGGGCGCAGCGCGCGCGGTGTTCGTCGAGCAGGGCCGCCGTGCCATTGAGACCATCCGCCGCAACCTGCGTGAAACGAACCTGGCGGCCCGCGCGGAGGTCCGCCAGGCCGATGTGTTCGCCTACCTCAAGCACGCTCCGGCCGAACCGTTCGATTTCATTTACATTGCCCCGCCGCAGTATCAGGGCCTCTGGCTCAAGACGCTCCAGGCCCTCGACGCTCCAGCCTGGCTGGCAGCCGGCGGCCAGGTCATCGTCCAAATCTTCCCCAAAGAGCTGACACCGTTCGAGTTGCCCCACCTGGCCGTCTCTGACCAGCGGCGGTATGGCAGCACGCTGGTGCTGTTCCTGACCCATCGCGCGGGCGCGCCCGGCCCTGAAGGGTGAGGACGGCGCGATGGGGACGCTCTATCTGGTGGGGACGCCCATCGGCAATCTGGAGGACATCACCCTGCGGGCGATCCGCGTGTTGAAAGAAGTGAGCCTCATCGCCGCCGAAGACACCCGCCGCGCGCGGATTCTGCTGACGCACTACGGCATCACCACGCCGACCATCAGCTTCTTCGAGCACAGCAAACTGGCGCGTCAGGAGCAGATTCTGGCCGCCCTGGAACAGGGCGATGTCGCGCTGATCTCAGAAGCCGGTATGCCCGGCATCTCCGACCCTGGCTACCCACTGATTCAAGAGGCCATACGGCGCGGCTTCGCGGTCACGCCGATCCCCGGCCCATCGGCTTTGCTCTGCGCGCTGGTGGTGTCTGGCCTGCCGACCGACAGCTTCGTCTTCTTGGGCTTTCTGCCGCGCCGGCGCCAGGAACGACAGCGAACGTTGGCAGGTGTCAGAGCAGAGAGGCGCACGCTGATCGCCTACGAGGCGCCCCATCGGCTGCTGCCGTGCTTGCAGGACATATTGCAGGTGCTGGGGGACCGGCCGATAGCCGTGGCGCGGGAGCTAACCAAGCTCCACGAAGAGGTCTACCGCGGTTCGGTAGCCGGCGCGCTGGCCCATTTTACCGAGTTTGCCCCGCGCGGAGAGTTTGTCTTGGTGGTGCAGGGCGCACTGTCGGATCTGGACAAACCAGTCTGTGAAGCAGACCATGCGTTGGAGCTGGCGCGCCAGTTGTGCGCCGAAGGCTTCAGCACGCGCCAGGCAGCCAGCGAGGCGGCGCGCCGCACCGGCGCCGACCGCCGCTGGCTATACCAGCAGCTCCATGCGCGGGATGCTTCGCCTGCGGCAGATGCTTCGCCTGCGGCTCAGCATGACGGGGGCGGGCGAGATGCTGATCCGCCGCATCCCGCGCACCCGCTGTGCTCAGCAGGGCGCGGAGAACAGCGGATGAGCAGGAGGGCACGGATAGCCTGATCCATCACATCCGGCGTATCCGCTGTGCTCTGACGCGGCGGGGCGATCAGCCGACCAGCTCCTCCAGCTCCGCAATCGCGTAGTCGAGGGCGTTGAGCGCCAGGATTATCGCCGTCTCCGCCGCGATGACCTGGTCGGCGGACGGGTCGCCCAATTCATCCCTGATCTCTTCCAACGCCTCCTGGATGTTCTTGATCTGCAAGATCACGTCGGTTGGCTGCATCGGCTGTCACCTCAATAAATTCGTTGTCTCGTTTGCTCTATCGATCCGCGTGTGTCGGTGATTTGGGGAAGAAGGGCTTCAGATGGTTGTCCCGCCCATAGCCGCCGATTGGAAGAATGTCTTCAGCCTGGAGGCCGGCGGTCAGCAGAGGGCTGATGATGTCCATCCACAGGTCCGGCACGTAGGCGCGCAGCACCTTGCAGCGAGCGGGCGTCTCCCACATGCACCAGCCCAGACCGGCCGGCAACAGGACGGTGTCTCCATAGCCCACTTCGACCTCTTCCTCGCCGTCTTCTCCGTAGCGCAGTCTGGCCGTGCCCTGGACGACGGTCATCAGGCTGAAGCTCTCGCCGTCGGTCTGCCAGCGTTGCGTGCCGGAGATGTCCCACAGCTCCAGCGCAAAGTGCCGACATGCCGCCAGATAGAAACGCCCTTCCTCGCCGGGCACAGGGACCGGCCTGGCCAGATGATCCGGCCAGATGGTGAAGTCAAGCACTTCCAGCGACTGGGCGATGTGCAGCTCGCGCGGCCGGCCATCCAGGCCCAACCTGCCCCAATCGTACAGGCGGTAGGTGGTGTCGCTTTTTTGCTGGATCTCGTACATCAACTGTCCCGCGCCGATGGCATGGACCGTGCCGGCCGGCACGAAGACCACATCGCCAGCTTTGACCGGCAGGTAATAGAGGTGCTCTTCAAGCTGATTGCGCTCAATCGCTTCAGCCAGCTCCTCTCGCCCGACGGGCCTGGCGAAGCCGTGGATGAGCTGCGAGCCAGGCTCGGCCTGCATCACGTACCAACATTCGGTCTTGCCCTGAGGCTCGCCGTGGCTGTGGGCGTAGAGGTCATCCGGATGCACCTGGACCGACACAACTGTGGAAGCGTCAATGAACTTCAGCAGCAAAGGAAAGGTTGGCCCACAGCGGTCGTATACCCGTTCGCCCAGCAGGCTCGATTTCAGCTCAGCGGCCAGCTGCGCCAGCGTCTTGCCGGCCCAGCGGCCGTTCCGCACCACGCTTTCCTCGACCACGTCCCAGCTTTCGCCGATGGGCTGGCCGACCGGCAATCGCCGCCCCAGCAATTCCAGCCGGCGTCCGCCCCAGACCTTTTCCTTGTAAATGGGTTCAAACGAGACAGGGTACAGGTCCATTGCTCCTCCTCACGTTGCGCCATGCGCCAGCTTCTTGATCTCTATGGGCAGGCCGGCCACCACCCAATAGACCTGCGCCGCTGCGGCGGCCACCCGTTGGTTGGCCCAACCCAGCGCATCCTGGTAGATGCGCCCCAGCGGGTAGAGTGGCACGCCACCCAGGCCCACTTCGTTGGATACGATGATGACCGGCGCGGGATGGGCCTGAGCGAACGCCAGCAGGCTGTTCACTTCGGACTCGACGCGGGGCTGCGCCTCCTGCATAGAAACGTCCTCGCCCGCCGCCAAAATGACGTTCGACACCAACAAGGTCAGACAGTCCAATAGCACCAGTTCGTCGGGACGGGCCATGGCCTGCACCGCCTGGCCCACCTGCAAGTGGGCCTCCAGCGTGCGCCAGTCCGCTGGCCGTCGCTGCTGATGCTGGCGGATGCGCTCTCTCATCTCATCGTCCAGGGCCTGCGCCGTGGCGACGTAGAGCACCGGCCGCCGTGATTGCCGGGCCAGCGTTTCGGCGAACGCGCTTTTGCCGCTGCGCGCACCGCCCAGTATGAATGTCAGTCCCGCCAGATTTGCTGTAGCGTTCACCTGCACAGGCACGTTCCCCCCGCCCTTCAAGAGGCCGCCCAAACCAGCAGCACGGACAGCTCGGCCAGCTCGTTGATCGCGCCGTAGACATCGCCCGTCAGGCCAGGGATGCGGCTCAGCGTCCAGTTTGCCACCATCACGGTGAACAGGCCCACCAGGATCAACGAGGCCAGTCCAGCCCAGCCGGCCAGCAACACGCTGAGCGAAGCGGCCAGCAGCGTGCTGATCCACAGGCTGCGCCGTGAAGCATGGGAGGCGAACATCGCCCCCAGGCTCCGCCCCGGCCGCCCATACGGGTACACGACGGCAGCGCAGACCATCGCCCAACGGCTGAGGATAGGCGACAGCATCAGCGCCACCCGCATCTGCGCCGGCTCAGCCATGAGGCCTTGCAGGCAGGCGAATTTCAAGAGCAGCAGCGCGACGACGCCCACCACGCCGAAGGCGCCGATGTGCGTGTCTTTGAGGATGCGCAGCCGTTCTTCGGGCGGCCTGGCGACCAGAAGGCCGTCGCAGCAGTCGGCCCAGCCATCCAGATGCAATGCACCGGTCTGGACAATCCAGATGACCAACAGGCCCGCCGCGACGATGACGGGCGGCCAGAACATGCCCATTACAAACTGGGCCACCACCAGGCACGCGCCCACCACCGCACCCACCAGCGGGAAGAAGGCCAGCGACCGCCCCCAAATGTCGGCCGGCAGGTCCGCCCGCAGCGGGACGGGCCATATCGTCAGAAAATGTAGCGCCGCCAGGAATTCCAGGCTCACCGGCTATATTCCACCTCATGGGCAACCTGCCCACTGCCAGATGGCAGCTTGACGGGCGTTTCTCTGAACCAACGCCACAGCCCATCATGCTTGACCAGGTGCGCCTCCCAGTAATACCGCTGGGCTTTGCCCTTTTCCTCGAACGTCAGCCAGGTCGGCACTACGGCCACATGATGGTACACCTCGCCGTAGTGGTCCCACCGCTCCAGGAAATAGGGCCGCCCGATTTCAGATTCGAGCAGCGGCTGATTCTCAGTCAGAGTGAGCAGCCTGACGAACTCCTCGCGCGTCCAGGAGCGGTTGACGTCCGGGTGCAGCAGGTCGTACTGGCTATCGAACTGGCCCGTTCGCTCCCATTCGACGATCCTGGACACGGTCCACACCGGGTCGGGCACCAGGTGCATCGCCAATATGTCGCCGCTGCTCACCCGCACCTCCTGCGGCTCAAAGCCAGGCGCGCTGAAACGACAGAGCCAGCCGCGTCTGAATCCAAAATCAACCACGAACCTGCCCTGAGCATCGCTGGATGTCTGGGCGATTCCACAATCAATGTGTGCGCCTTCCAGCCTTGTGCCATCAAAGCCGCTGTAGGTCACGCCCCGCACTTCATAGCCAAACACAGGGGCGAACGGCGCATCCCAATTATCGGCTCTGATTCTCAGGACAAAGAAGCTGCCGAACACGAGCAGCAACAATGACGTCGCTGCCAGACCCACGGAGCTGCGGCTTGAGGCACAGGGAGACGCACCGGCCCATTCAGACATGTTTCGCCTCCGGTGTTTTCACTGTGCGATGGACCTCACTCCTTTTCTCCTCCAGGCCCCCATCCGTCATTCTGAGGAACGAAGCGACGAAGAATCTCCACGCCTGTCAGCGCGAGACGCTTCGCCTGCGGCTCAGCATGACGAGGCCGCCTTCAGGCCCGGTCCGATACTCCCGCGCTGGCAAACGTCGCCATCTCTTTCAGGATGCGCACCGCCGCCTCGACGACATTCATCGCCAGGGCTGCGCCGGTGCCTTCGCCCAGCCGCATGTTGAGGTCGAAAATGGGCTCCACCGCCAGATGAGACAGAATGGCGCGGTGTCCGACTTCCACAGAGTTGTGGGCGGCGATCATGTAATCCGCCGCGCGCGGACACAGGCCGGCGGCGATCAACGCGCCGGCGCCAGAAATGAACCCATCTATGATGACCGGCAGGCGGTGGGCCGCTGCGCCCAGGATGACACCGGCGATGCCGCCGATTTCAAATCCGCCGACCTTGCTCAGCACGTCGAGCGGGTCAGCGGGGTCGGGCCGGTTGACGGCCAACGCTCGCTCGATGACGCCAACTTTGGCCGCCAGTTGTTCGTCGCTCAAGCCGGTGCCCCGCCCGGTGACCGCGGCGACCGGCCGGCCGGTAATCGCTGCCGTAATCGCGCTGGAGGGCGTCGTGTTGCCGATGCCCATGTCGCCTGTGGCGACCAGGTGCAATCCGTGCGCCATCTCGTGCTGCACGGCGCGGATGCCGGCCTCGATGGACTGGATGGCCTGCTCACGGGTCATCGCCGGCCCGGCGGCGAGGTTCTGCGTCCCGTGGGCCACTTTGTAGTTCAACAATCCGGGCGAAGGCTCGAAATCGAACGCTACGCCGACATCCACGACCACCACCCTCGCCCCGACCTGACGGGCGAGCACATTGATGGCCGCACCCCCGCGCAGAAAGTTCAACACCATCTGAGGCGTGACTTCGGCCGGATACGCGCTCACTCCTTCACGTGCCACGCCGTGGTCGCCGGCCATCACCAGCACCGCCTTGTGGTCCATCGGCGGGATGAGTTGGCCGGTGATGCCAGCAACTTGCACGGACAGGTCTTCCAAGCGGCCCAGGCTGCCGCGCGGCTTGGTCAGCGTATCCTGGCGCGCTCGCGCCTGCGCCATCATCTCCCGGTCCAGAGGGCCGATCCGCTCTATGGTAGATTGCAACAGCGACGTCAACTGAGAAATCTCCTTTCATCCTGGGATATGTCTGCAAAGCGGTAGCAATCGTATCACCAAACCGCGTATTCGGCAAATCGGCGCGGGGCGTGGGGTATCTGGAGCGGAAGGTGCTATCCCTTGTCTACGATGTCTTGAAGGGCGACACACAGGGCCTTGTGCCCGTGACGCCCACCGGGGGCTGTGCCGCTCCTGTCATGCTGACAGGCCCACAATCTGCTCCAGCCGCTCCATGTCTATCGCCGCCTCCACATGGTCGGCCAGGCGGTCGAGGGCGGCGAGTACGTCGTGCGAGGACGCCGCTCCCGGCGCGCCGCGCCAGCCCAGGCTCGACAGCCAGGCGCGCCGCAAGGCGACGTTGTGGAACAGGCCGTGCAGGTAGCAGCCCCACACCCGTCCCTCCTCGCTCACCGCCCCATCTGGGGCATGGGTCGGCTGGCCGCGGCGTTCGATGATCTCCAGCCAGGGCCGCACAGAATGGGTGCGGCCGAGATGGATCTCATACCCCTCCACCGTCGTTCCGGCCAGGTTCTTCATCCAGCCCGGCCCCCACAACAGCCGGGCGCGGCTGCGATGAGTGTCTTTGTCGCCCCCGAAGACGGTCTCGGTCGGCAGCAGGCCCAGACCTGGCGCCTGATCCAACGGCGATTCGATGTGCAGCGGGTCGCGGATGACGCTGCCGAGCATCTGGTAGCCGCCGCAGATGCCGACGATGGCCAGGCCCTGGCCGGCGAGCTGCTGGATCGCCGCGGCCAGGCCGCGTTCGCGCAGCCAGTTCAGGTCGGCCATGGTGCTCTTGGAGCCGGGCAGGATGACCGCATCGGGCCGCCCCAGCTCCGACACGGACGAGACATAGCGGACGCGCACGCCTGGCTCGGCGGCCAGCGGGTCGAAATCGTCAAAATTGGAGATGCGCGGCAAGGCGATGACGGCGATGTCCACCTCGGGCGCGGGGCCGTCCTGAACTTTTTCAGGGCTGCGGGCGGCGCGGAGCTGCTCGATGGCTACCGCGTCTTCTTCAGGGACACCCAGGTCACGCAGGTAGGGGATAACGCCCAGCACCGGCACACCGCCGCGCTGTTCGAGGATGCGCACGCCTTCGGCGAACAGCTCAATATCGCCGCGGAATTTGTTGACTAGAAAACCACGCACCAGGGCCTGTTCCTCTGGCTCAAGTAGCCACAGCGTGCCGAGCAGTTGGGCGAAGATACCGCCGCGGTCTATGTCGCCGACCAGCAGCACCGGGGCCTGGGCATAACGGGCCACAGCCATGTTCACCAGGTCGCCGGCTTTCAGGTTGAGTTCCGCCGCACTGCCCGCACCCTCGATGACGACCAGCTCAAAGGTCGCCCGCAGGCGGTCCAGCGCGGCGGTCACCTGCGGCCACAGCTCGTGCCTGTGCTGATAGAACGTCCCGGCCGGCAGCGTCGCCCAGGCCCGGCCGAGCAGGATGACCTGCGAACGGGCGTCGGCTTCCGGTTTAAGGAGCAGTGGGTTCATGTCGGCGGTTGGCTCGACGCCGGCGGCGAAGGCCTGCACCGCCTGAGCGCGCCCGATTTCCGAGCCGTCGGCGCACACGGCGGCGTTGTTGGACATGTTCTGCGCTTTGAACGGCGCGACCCGCACGCCCCGCCGCGCCCAGATGCGACACAGCGCGGCCGTCAGCAGGCTCTTGCCCACCGACGAGCTGGCGCCCTGCAGCATCAGCACTTTGGCGGTCATGGCCCTACCCGCCGCCGCAGTTCGGCCATCGAATCGCCGCCGAATTTCTCCAGCACGGCATCGGCCAACACCCAGGCCAGCATGGCCTCGGCCACGACACAGGCCGCCGGCAGGGCGCACACATCGGAGCGCTGGTACTCGGTCTCCGCGGCCTGGCCGGTGGCCCGATTGACCGAAGGCTGCGGCGCGAGCGTGGTGGGAATGGGCTTCATGGCGGCGCGGATGACAATCGGCTCGCCGTTGCTTATGCCGCCTTCCACGCCCCCGGCGCGGTTAGTCCGCCTCACGATGCCGCCCGCGGCCCGTGGCGCCTCGCCTGACTCAGCGGGATACAGCGCGTCGTGCACTTCGGTGCCGGGCCGCCGGGCATTGGCAAAAGCAGGGCCAATTTCCACGCCCTTGATGGCCGGAATGCTCATGATGGCCTGCGCCAGCCGCCCGTCCAGGCGACGGTCCCAGTGGACGTGGCTGCCCAGCCCCACCGGCACGCCGATGGCGGCGACAACCAGCACGCCGCCCACCGAATCGCCGGCCTGACGTGCCGCGTCAATCTCGGCACTCATTCGCTCCGCTGCGGCAGCGTCGGGGCAGCGCACGTCCGACGCCTCGGCCAGCGACCACAGCTCGGGCCAGGGCCGGTCAGGCACAACCGCGTTCACCTGCCCCAGCCCGGCGACATAGCTGCCGATTTCAATGTGCAACTCCCTGAGGAGCTGCTTACAAACCGCGCCGACGGCCACGCGCATGGTCGTCTCTCGCGCACTGGCCCGTTCGGCCACCCAGCGCATGTCGTTCAGGCCATACTTGATGGCGCCGGGCAGGTCGGCGTGGCCGGGCCGCGGCACGGTCCAGGCGGGCGTTTCGCGGCCCTGCCAGTTGGCCCAATCGCGGTTCTCGACGACGAGGGAGAGCGGCGCGCCGATGGTCTGTCCGGCGATGACCCCGCCGGTAATTTGCACCCGGTCGCGCTCAATCGCCATGCGTCCGCCGCGCCCATAGCCCTTCTGTCGCCGCCCCAGGTCACGGTCAATATCCTCAGCGGACAGCGGCAGGCCGGCCGGCAGGCCCTCGATGATGGCCGTCAACGCCGGGCCGTGAGATTCCCCGGCCGTCAGAAATCGCAATGTCATGGCTGTGTTTTCCTCTCAGCTTCCGTTTTCATCGGTGTTGTCCCATCAGGACCGCCATCATGACCTCGACGGGCGCCGGCTGCCCCGTCCATTTCTCAAAGGCCAGGGCGCCCTGATAGACCAGCATGTGCGACCCGTCCAATGTCTGCGCGCCGGCCGCCTCGGCCTGGCGCAGGAAGGCGGTCGGCCTCGCGCCGGTGGCGCCGGAATAGATCAGGTCATACGCTATGGCCGCGGATGGGAAAGCCACCTCGGCCGGCCACGGCGTCTCACCCACGTGCGGCCCCATGCCCAGCGAAGTGGCGTTGACCACCAGGTCCACACTGGGGACAAGGGCGGCAATGCGTTCGGCGGCCAGCGCGCCACTCTCGATTGGGCCGCCGGCATAGCGCCGCAATTCAGCGGCCAGCGACGCTGCCTTCGCCGCGGTGCGGTTCAGGACCGTCACCTGCGCCCCGGCCTGCGACAGGGTGTACACCACCGCCCGCGCCGCTCCGCCGGCGCCGAGCACCAGCGCGCGCCTGCCGGCGGCCGAGAAGCCGCGGTCGGTCAGGGCGCGCAGAAAGCCTGCGCCATCGGTATTATACCCGATCCGTCGCCCGCCAGCGAAAAGGATGGTGTTCACCGCACCGATGGCCTGCGCTTCGGCGGACAGCTCGTTGAGGTAGGCGATGACCGCCTGCTTGTGAGGGATGGTCACGTTCACGCCGACGAAACCCAGCGCGGCCAGCCCGCCGATGGCTGCGCCGAGGTCTGCCGGCGCAACCGGCAGGGGCACGTAGCAGTAGTTCAGGCCCAGCGCGTCGAAGGCGGCGTTGTGCATCTCCGGCGAGCGGGTATGCTCCACCGGATAGCCGATCAGCCCGACCAGGCGTGTGTGTCCGTCAATCGTGGGCATGGGTCTCAGTTGCCTCCTGCAAAACGTCCTCAAAGCCGGGGAACGAATCGGCGATGCACGCTGTGTCCTCCACCAGCGTCTCGCCGGCAGCGATCAGCCCTGCGACAGCCAGGGTCATCGCCAGGCGGTGATCGCCGTGGCTGTTCACCTGTGCCCCGTGCAGCGGCGTCGGCCCCTCGATGAGCAGGCCATCGGGCCGCGTCTCGATGTGCGCGCCGAGCCGTCGCAGCTCCGCCGCGGTGGTCTCGATGCGGTCGGTCTCTTTGACGCGCAGTTCGGCAGCGTCGCGGATGATCGTCCGCCCTTCGGCCTGAGTGGCGGCCAGGGCCAGGATGGGGATTTCATCAATCAGCCTGGGGATGATGGCCCCGCCAACCTCCACGGCCCGCAGGCCAGACGAGCGGGCCACCATGTCGGCCAGTGGCTCGCCGCCTATCTCGCGCTGGCCGCTCAGCGTGATGTCCGCGCCCATTTCGAGCAAGACGTCCAGGATGCCGCTGCGGGTCGGGTTGACGCCGACATCGTGCAGGGTGATCTCCGAATCGGGCGTCAGGCAGGCGGCGACCATCAGGAAGGCCGCCGAGGACATGTCGGCCGGCACGACCACATCGGTCGCCCTCAGTTCCTGGCCGGGCGTCAGGAAGACCGTCCCGCAGCCGTCACATTCGAGGGCCGCGCCGCGCGCGCGCAGCATCCGTTCGGTGTGGTCGCGCGCCGGGCCGGGTTCGTGAACGGTGGTGGGGGTGGCCGCCCACAGGCCGGCGAGCAGGATGGCCGATTTGACCTGCGCGCTGGCGACGGGCAGGCGGTAGTCAATGCCCGTGAGCCGCCGTCCCGCGATGCACAGCGGCGGCAGCCGGCCTGCGCTCCGCCCCTGCACCACCGCGCCCATCAGCCGCAGAGGCGTGGCGACGCGGTCCATCGGCCGGCGCCGCAACTGGGCGTTGCCGGTCAGGACGGAGAAGAACGGCTGCGCGGCCAGGATGCCGGCCAGCAGGCGCATGGTCGTGCCCGATCCGCCGCAGTCGAGCACATCTTCGGGCTCGCGCAGGCCATCTGGCCCCCGCCCGTGCACGATCAGGTGGGTCGCCGAGAGCTCATCCACCCGCACGCCCAGGCCGCGCACGCAGCGCAGGCTCGCCAGACAATCAGCGGCGGGCAAGAAGCCCTGCACGTCGGTCGCGCCGACCGACAGGGCGCCCAACAGCAGGGCGCGATGCGAGATAGACTTGTCGCCGGGCAGGCGGTAGTCGCCCCGCAGAGAGCGGACAGGGCGCACCCGCAGGTGCTGAACGCCATCGCGCTGCATGGGGTGGACGGGCCGGCCTGGGCAGTCTTGAGGTTCCGAAAAGCCGGTGGGCGAACCCTGGTTCATTGGAAAATCCCCTCCCGTCGGCGGCGCGCCGTGCCTATCCATTCGGCCAACGCCGCCTCGTTGTTGTGGGCGAGAAACTCATCACATTGGGCCAGACAGCGGCTGAAGCGGCCGATCATCTGGCGGATGTTCTCGCGGTTGGTCATGAGAATGTCCTGCATCATGGTCGGTTCGCTTGCGGCCAGGCGGGAGGTATCGCGGAAGCCGGACGACACGAGCTCCCACAGCATCTCGTCCTCAGCCGACAGGCCAGCGGCCACGTTGACCAGGCAGGCCGCCAGCACATAGGGCAGGTGGCTGACGGCCGCCACCAACCGGTCGTGGCGGTCCGGCTCCAGGATAACGCAGCGCGCGCCGATGAGCCGGATCATCTCTTGCAGGGTGGCGATGGCCCGGTCGGAAGTGCGCGGCAGCGGGGTCAGGATATAAGCCCGCCCCTGGAACAGGCCGGCGTCTGCCGCCTGCAAGCCGGAGACCTCTTTGCCACACATGGGGTGCCCGCCGATGGGGTCCACATGCGGTGGCAGGTCGGCCATGGCCTGCGCAATCGCCGCCTTGGTGCTGCCCAGGTCGCTGACGATGCAGCCGGGCTTGAAGTGGCCCGCCAACCCCTGCATCAGGTCAATGGTGGCGCGCACGGGTGCGCCCAGGATGACCACATCGGCGTCGCGGACGCCGGCGACGGCGTCGGTGGTCCCTTCGTCAATGTAGCCCTGCTCCAGAGCGGCGGCGATGCTCTCGGCGCGGCGGGCCACGCCTCTGACGGTGAACGACGGCGCAGGGGCGACCGATGGGGACTGCCGCGCCGCCGTCAGAGCCGCTGCCAGCGAGCCGCCCATCAGGCCCAGCCCGACGATGGCGATGGTCAGGCCTTCCATCAAATCACCGTCCGGTCCACCGCGGCGGCCACGCGACGAAGCTGGGCCATCAGCTCGATGAAGCGCGCCGGCTTGAGTGACTGCGCCCCATCCGACAGGGCCATCTCCGGGTTGGGGTGAACTTCGATGAGCAGGCCGTCTGCGCCGGCGGCCACAGCGGCCCGCGCGACGGCCGGCACCAGCTCCCAACGCCCCGTGCCGTGGCTGGGGTCAACCATCACAGGCAGGTGGGTCATCTCTTTCAGGGCGGGCACGGCGTTGATGTCCAACGTATTGCGGGTGGCCGTCTCGAAGGTGCGGATGCCGCGTTCGCACAGGATGACGCGGTAGTTCTTGTGGGACAGGATGTACTCGGCCGACATGATGAGCTCTTCCAGGGTGGACATCATGCCGCGCTTGAGCAAGACCGGCTTGCCGGACTCGCCGACGGCGTGCAGCAGGCTGAAATTCTGCATGTTGCGGGTGCCGATTTGCAGGATGTCGGCGACTTCGGCCACTGCGGCGACCTGTTCGTGCGACATGACCTCGGTGACGACGGCCAGGCCGGTCTCCGCTTTGACCCGCGCCAGGATGTCCAGCCCTTCCGGCCCCAGTCCCTGGAAGCTGTAGGGCGAAGTGCGCGGCTTGAATACCCCGCCGCGCAGGATGTGCACGCCGGCTTCCTTGAGCAGCCAGGCGACCTCCAGGGTCTGCTCCAGGCTTTCCACAGCGCACGGCCCGGCCATGACCACGATCTCCTGGCTGCCGATTTTCGTGCCGTTGATGGGGATCACTGTGTTTTCGGGCTTGAAATCGCGGCTGGCGAGCTTGTAGGGCTTCAAGACGTGCATGACTTTGTCTACCCCGTCCATCAATTCCAGGATGTGGGGTTCGACTTTGCGCTCGTCGCCGATCAGGCCGATGATGGTGACCTCCTCGCCGCGTGACAGGTGAGCCTTGAAGCCCAAGGACTCGACCCGGCCCACAACGGCCTCGATCTGCAGATCGCTGGCATACGGTTTCATTACAACAATCATAGCTCACGTACTCCTTTCCATAGGTTGGAGTGGGTCGGTTTTAGAAAAGTCAGTTGACAGGTCCGGCCTCAGTTTCTTTGCCTCCCCAAGATAGACGTGGCTAATTTCGTGCTGCAATTTGGGCGTGTTCCAGTGGATAAGCACCCGAATGCACGATGGCAGGCTATCGGGCACGGCCACCTCCTGGCAGCAAAACAGGGCTACGTGGGTCCATCCGAGGTCTCGAGCTGCCTGGGCCGGGAAGGTGGCGTTCAGGTCGGGCGTGACGCTGAACACCGCGCTGGCGATATCTTCTGGCCGGATGCCATTGGCAGTGATGATGGCCTCCAGCAACTCGCGAGTGGCGGCGATGATGGCGTTGGCGTCGTTCTGTGCGACTGTGGTCGCGCCGCGAATACCTCTACAATACATGTCCCCTCCTGAGTGTGTGGGCGGACGCGGTCCGCTGGCTGATTTATAAACACAAAAGCGTGGGGCTGGTCGGCCCCACGCTCTGTATCCTCGATCCTCGATGCGCCTCTGTTGGCGCGTCCCTTCAGTCCAATGACCCCTTCTGCGCGTGAAGCGACCGGCCTGGCACGCAGGCGTAATAATAGCCGTAATAATAGGCTTCACCGCAGAACACAGCCGCCGGCTGGACAAACCATGCAGCCCCGAATGAGACGCTCTTTCCCTTTTCTGTCCGATATGTCTGTTCCAACATCATCCTGGCCCGCCAGTCACCCCGCCAAACGGTCAACGGCTGGTCGCACACCCATCAGCCTGGGTACAATACTATTGTACTACACCTTCCGATGATTGTCAAAAAATGCCAACGACACAAATTCTCGGCGTCAAAGTTCTTCAATGAACTGTATCAGTTGGGCCCTTACCAAAGCCCAAACGTCAGCCAAAGATGCAACCAGATTTGCTATTTCATCCCATTCCAGAAAGAACGAATATGCGTGCCGATAGAAATGTCTGAAGGCCAAGTAATCGGCTAATTGGCGACTTGTCTCCTCTGTCAGGACTGCTGCCCGGCCAGGCGTCGGCTTGCTCATTTGAGTCAGCAGGTCGCGGTGCCAATGTGACCCTTGAGGGGTATCACCATCAATTCCTTTGCTTATGGACAGGAAGATATTCTCCAGCCCATTGTAAAACGAATGTAAAATAGAGGCCAATGCCGTCAACTCGACCAGATCGGGTACGCGTGTCTGGACTCTATTGAGCAAGTCGGCATAGGAGATCAAGAGTTGGTCTACCTGTTCGATCTCGAAGTTTACTTGGGAGATAACCTTGTCATGCAATTTTGAGCAGCTCTCCCTGTTCTTCAAGGTAGCGAGCGAACGCGTCCTGTCGGTCCAAATCAACCAGGTCCACCGGATAGTTCAATTCTAGCAGAAGCCTGCCCAAGACACGGAAGAACTGCCCGCGCGAACAGCCCCGGACGGCGAGATCGATATCTGTCCCGGGTCGGCCCAGACTGACAGAACCAAAAAGGAAGATGTCCGTGCAGCCGGCATCCTTGAGGATTTTCACGGCGCGGCGAATGTCTTCCTGATAGATTTCTGGGGCGTTCGGTTTCTTGTCCATTTTTCTATTCGTCGTTCCTTAACACCCGATAACTCCGACTCTTGTACACAAAGAACTACCTGTAAAGATAATTATAGATTCAAGTCTTACCATGTCAAGCTGTAGCCCGCTGAAATCCTGAACGCACCGCTGTGCACGAGTGCATCCGAAGCTTAAGGAAGCAGATGTATACGGCGTTTCCCACAGCCGCCGAATCGGCTGGCCGTCATTCTGAGCGAAGCGAAGAATCTCGTTGTGCATCGTGAAATGAGATGCTTCGCTGCGCTCAGCATGACGTAGTAGGTCGGGTTTACATACCCGACCTGCGGCGGCAGGTTTGGAAAACCTGCCCTACGATTCGCCTAAAATTTCGGATGCACCCGCCGCACGCGGCATATTTGCCAAAAAGTGGGCGGCGTGCTATAATGTGTCCAATTGGCGATGTAGCTGTATTCCAGCCACCCTAGCTCAATCGGCAGAGCAGACGCTTCGTAAGCGCCAGGTTATCGGTTCAAGTCCGATGGGTGGCTCTTTTGTATTAGCGGTAGTGCGTCAGCCTCCCTTCTGCCACAAGATGTTGTGGAAAGGGGAGAGTCAGGGCCGCATCCGTTGCATCCTGCGCATCCGCCGTTCTCATCACGACACCCGGGTGCGTTGATGTTCTTGACAACCCGTTTATGCGGCGTTATACTTGTAGCATGGAAGGGAACGCGCCGGGTCAGGTTCGTCCGTTCATTACTGGTCATGCTCCTGAAAGACACCTCGCACCCAAATGCGACGCCAGCCAACCCGTGACCATCGGACTTCAGCACATCGTATTAAGGAGGGAAAAACTTTATGGACAACCAGGAACGATACGAACGCGCCAAAGGCAAAGTCAAGGAATTGAAGGCCTTCTACACCAACCTGATAGCCTTTGTGCTGGTCAATGGCGGGCTGTTTTTCATTGACCTTCTGCCCTCGCCCGGCTCATGGTGGTTCTATTGGGTGACCATCTTCTGGGGGATTGGCCTGGTCATTCACGCGCTCACCGTATTTGGCGGCATCCAATTCCTCGGTACAGACTGGGAAGATAAGAAAATTAAGGAGTATATGGAGAAGGACCGATAGCCAGTCGCACCGCCGCCCAGAGCGCGCCCGCCGACAAAGCCATCACGCTGGGGCACCCGTCCTACGTCTGGCGTTTCGGCCAGGACCGCCGGCTCGACCTGATCCGCAGGTACGCGCCGCTGGAGAACAGACGCATCCTGGATGTGGGCTGTGGGTTGGGCATGTATGTCCGCCAGTTCCGCGCGTTCAGCTCGCAGGTCTACGGCGTAGACCTTGACGAAGAAAAGGTCGCCCAGGCCAGCCAGGACCTGCCGGGGCTTCTCGTCGCCACGGCGGAGGAATTGCCGTTTCGCAGCGCGACCTTCGACGTCGTCCTGTCGCATGAGGTGCTCGAGCATGTGCGCGATGACCGTCAGGCATTGGCCGAGGCGCTGCGCGTCCTGGTCAGCGGCGGCTATCTGGTTGTCTTCGTACCCAACCGCTTCTACCCATTTGAGACGCACGGCTTCTACTGGCGTGGGGTCTACCACGAAGGCAATATCCCGCTCATCAACTATCTGCCTGACCGCTGGCGACAGAAACTGGCGCCCCATGTGCGCGCCTACACCGCCGCCGACCTGAGACACCTGCTGGACGGACTGCCGGGTCGCATCGAACATCACCTGCAAATCTACCCCGGCTACGACAAAATCATCGCCCGCCATCCGCGCCTGGGCCGCTGGCTGCGGCGCATCACCTACGCCCTGGAACGCACCCCCCTGCGGGCCCTGGGCCTGTCACATTTCCTGGTCATCCGCAAGTTGTCATGAGATGCAACTTCTTCGTTGGTTTCGCTTGGTTTGGGCGTATACGGCCTGGCGACGGGCCAGTACATGCTATATACGGGCGGCTCCGGCCAGCACCGCGGCTGGGATGACAGCCAGACCCACGGCCGGGGCCAGGGCTGGCGTTGGAATGAAAGCGCATCGGCCATTACGGGCCAGCAACAGGAAAGCAACATCACAGGTGAAGCCCGCGGCCAGGGTCAGGGCAGACGCTAAGCGCGCCGGCCACAGGCGCGCCACCCTCCTAGCCTTCTTCGCTGCCCAGGTGAGCCGTTTTGCCTGTCTCTTTGAGGCGAAACTCTCGCTTGAGCAGCGAATCCAGGTATTCCAGCCAACTGTTCAAACCGGCCAGCCCTTTGAGAATCCCTTTGGGCTGGCGTGACGGCCCTTCCTGGGCCGCCGCCCACACCATCTCGGCCACTTCATACGACGCATACGGCCTGCCGAGCTGACGGGCATTGGACGCCCGCCGGGCCAACAGTTCGCCACCGTTCTCGAGCCAGTGCAGCAGAATCTCCAGCACATCAAAGGCGCTCTGGGCCAGTTCGCCCGCGCCGCTGTCAACCACATAGTTGGCGTTGCCCGTCTCCTGGCCCGGAATCACGCCAAACAGGATGAGCGGCAGGCCGCAAGCCAGCGACTCGGTCACGATCAGCCCACCCGCCTTGCAGATGACGCAATCGGACGCATGCATCAGGGTCGCCATGTTGTCCACAAAATTGTACAGGTGCGCCGGCAGATGCCATTTGGTATTGAGCAGGGTCTGATACAGCTCGTTGTCTCCGCCGGCGACAACAGCCAGTTGCAGGGGTAAGGCGGAATGGTTCAACACGCGCAGTGCGTCGGGCAGATTCGCCACACGTTTGCCGCCCACCACCAGCACGGTCTTGAGGTCCGTCCGCCAGCCCAGCTTCTCGCGGATGGCGGCGACATCTTCCTCTTGCTTGGCCATCTCCGGTGAAACGGGGATGCCGGTCACCCGGATTTTTTCCGGCGGCAGGCCGTACTTCAGGGCCTGCTCGCGCACCAACTCGTTGGGCACAAAGCACAGGTCGCTGACGGGATTGAACCACATCTGATGGACATTCGACAGGTCTGTCACCACGGTGAAGAGAGGGATGCGCCGGCCATTGCCCTCAAACACGGCTCTCAGCGGCGCCAGATAGTTCTGGTGCGTGGTGACAATGGCATCGGGCTGACAGCGGTTCAGCAGGTCGCGCACAACCTCCGACAGCATCACGGTCAAACCGGTCTCAATGATAGCCGCCGCCAGGGGCACATCGCTCATCTGATACCCAAGCTGGTAGAGTTCGGGCATCTCGCGCACAGCCTTGTCGTAGTCAGCCTGGCCCTCTCGCAAAAACTCAGGCGTCCGCGCATCATTCATCGGGTTCGCAATCTCAACCTGGCAGCAATCGCCGTAAAGGTCGGTCAACGCGCTGGCGAGCGACTGCGCCGTGATGCGGTGCCCCAGGCCCGTGTCGGCCGTCAACAACAGGAACCGCCTGGGGGCAGGACAGTCCCTCTGTTCCGGCCTTCTGGATAATCGTCGTTCTGGTGGAGAACCACTCTGTCCGTGAACGATTGCTTCATCCATGAATACTGACCCTCCTCAAGGGCAGCAATGCGATTCGATTGTGACGTCTCGGGAATCTACACCTGTATCACATTATAGACGAAAAAACTTCGAGAATCAAACTCCGTCATGCTGAGCAAAGCGAAGCATCTACCGCAGGCGAAGCATCTCGCCCGGCGTGGGAAGCGGAGATTCCCTTCGCTGTGACTCAGGGCGCAGCTTCGTCGCTTCGCTCCTACTAAGAAACTAGCCTGTCCCGTCATTCTGAGCCGAAGCCCTGAGCCGAAGCCCTGAGCGCAGCGAAGGGGCAGCGAAGAATCTCAAACCACGAAGCACACGAAGAGCACGAGGAGAATCAATGTTTGCCCAAATTCTTCGTGTCCTTCGTGGTCTTCGTGGTTCAACTGATGTTTCTTCCCCAATGAGCGGCGCGCCTACGCGACGTGGGGGGAGCTCAGAATGACGGCCGGGAGGCTGTCGCGCCTCAGCATGATGGGCCCAATCACGAGGACAGGAGCGGCACACGCTGCAAACCCATCTGGTCAACGTGATGATCGAAAGAGAAAATCGCCGAGGCGTTTAAGATGTTTGCCGTTGCCAACAATGCACAGTCTGCGTAAGACCATTCTTTGTCAGCGTGGCGACGAAACACGTCAAAAGCAGCCTGTTCCAGTTCAATGGTGTTCATTCTGCATGAAGTCCGTAGACGACTTTGTCGGCATCTTGAGTGTCAAACAGGTCATCAACTTGCCCAATGAGCCTGCTCATCGGGTCATTTTCCAGCTTCAGTCGCCAGGACATGTCGGCCTCAATGATCTCTGACACCAATTGGTCCAATGGCACACCCTGGTGTTCAGCACGCTGTCGCAGATATTGGTAATGCTTATCGCTGACGGCAATTCGCACTTGTGCCATGTCGTTGCTCCCCAGACACAAACCCACAGCCCGATTGTCTGCACTTGCACATTATACCAGACCACAAGCCGCCTACAAAATCGCGCGTCACCGGGGGTGCATCCAGAATTTCAGGCAAATTAGCAGAAGCCCCGCCCCCGTCATGCTGAGCCGCAGCCCTGAGTGCAGCGAAGGGGCAGGCGACGCATCTCACCCCGCACGAGAAGCCGTAGCGTAGGGCCTTGTGCCCGTTACGCCCACAACTGGCTACGCCACCCATCCGCTGACAGCACGCCGGCCTCTCCCCCGCCATGCTGCGCAGGTCGGGGTATGGAAACCCGACCTGCGGCTGTGAAGAGGTCTCTCAGGCCAACGTATTCATCCCGCAGTGCAATAGGTCAGGGCTTCCTCTGCTTCCTTGCGCACCACATACGCCCGGTCCCAGTCAAACGTCTCATCTTTGCCCAGCAGGCGGCGGCAAATGGCGGCCAGTCCCTCACGCTCAGACTCGGTCAGAAATCCGAAGCGCGCCATTTTGCCCAGACTGCGGACGGCCTTGGAGCGGATGCTGGGGCTGGCATCAGCCAGGTTGGCTTGCAGGCGCGAGATGAACGCCCGGCGGGTATCTTCCGGCAGGTCCTCGGGCCGGATGGATTCGAGCAGTTTGCCCAAAGCGCGGGTGGCCGTGTCGCGCACTTCGCGGTCTTCGGCTTGCGCGGCCTCGAGCACGACCGGGGCGGCCCGCACGACTTTGGGGCTCTTGATCTTGCCGAGGGCGTACAGGATGAAGAGCCGCTTTTCTGCGTCTTGCGAAGCCGCGTATGCCGCCAGCAATGGCTCAATGGCGTCTGCGCCAATGCGGCCCAGGGCGTGTCCAATCGCGAGCTGCGCTTTCAAGTCGCCGGCGTCCAGGTTCTCCAGCAAGGCCGCAATCACCCAGTCGCCGAAACCAACTACAAGGCTTACAGCCTCATCCAAAATTGGGACAAGTTCCGGGTGGTCGAGTGGGTCAATGTAGAAGATGGCGGCGACCATTTCAAACAGTGGGCGGGCGTCCTGGGAGCCAAGTCGGGCAATTTCCTGTTTCACCATTGCCAGGCCCTCACGCAGGTTCTCGGGGCGAGTACTTGCCAGCAGTTTCTGAATGTGTTGGTAAGGATTCTCGGACATCGCGCTACCTCCCAATTCATAGCGATCCAACGGCACCAGAATAACACCAACCGTCACTAATCAATCCTGCCGGGCTATCGTCGCTGATCTGACCCAGGCTGTCCTATGGGTCGCAACGCTGCGGAACTGGGGGAGATACATTACTATCATAGCCTGGAATATGAATTGAGTCAAATCTCGACTTTACCCCGGAAAGGGGGCGACTTGCGCTGCACAGTCATTGATGGTATGATAGGCCAGTTTGTGGCCTTGAGGTGAATCAGATGAATTGGCGTGAATCTTCCACTTACCTGGCTATCATCTTTTTTCTGGCAGCCCTGGTGGCCTGCCTGGCGATGCTGGTCATCGCCCTGGTCGTGATGCGCGACCGGCCACTTTTGACGCTGCCCCGGCCGGCGACGCCCGCCCTGGTCATCCGCACGGTGGCGCCGCCGCTGGTGATCGGCCCTACGCCGACCCATACGGCCATCGTGCTGAAGCCGCCGCTGTTCCCCACATTGCTCGCGCCGACCGGGCCGGCCCTGAGAGACGACTCGTTGTCCCTGGCAACTCGCATCGTGGTCATCATCACGCCGACACCAACCCAATCGGTCAACACCCCCACGTCACCTCCCACGCCGCGGCCCAGAACGCCAACCCCAACCGAAGGGCCTTCCCCCACACCGACGTACCCCGACAACATTCGGTTTATTCAGGATGGCGATGTGCGCATGGACCGGGACCGCGGCTGCCTGGGCGGCGCCATCTATGGCACCATCCGCGACATAGACGGAAAACCCGTAGAAGGGATAAGAGTCAAGGTCTACAATGAGTACATCAGCGATTTCTCCGCGCCATCCAAACCGTTGACTGCACCAGACGCCGGGTTCTATGATTTCATCATCAACCCCAAGCCACAGGAGTGGAAGGTGGTCGTGGTAGACGGTGCCAACAACCCGATCAGCCCGGAAGCGGAGGTCATCCGCCCACCCGGCGTGGAGGTGTGTTACTTCGAAGTCAACTGGAAGGCCATCCGCTGAATACGGCTTGTCGCGCGGTTTGGGCGTAACCGGCACAAGGCCCCATGCTACGGCTTGTCGTGCGGGGTGAGATGCTTCGCCTGCCCCTTCGCTGCACTCAGGGCTTCGGCTCAGCATGACGGGGTTGGGGTGCATCCGAAATTTAAGGGAACAGGTGTTTACGCCGCTTTCGATAGCCGCCGAAAGGCTTTGGCCGTCATTCTGAGCTCACCCACGGCGCGTGAACGCGCCGCTTATTGGGGAAGAAACGCCGCCCGATTCCGTCATGCTGAGCCGAAGGCGAAGCATCTCGCGCTGGCAGGCGTTGAGATTCTTCGCTGCCCCTTCACTGCGTTCAGGGCTTTGGCTCAGAATGACGGGACAGGGTAGTTTCTTAGTAGCGAAGCGAAGAATCTCGTTGTACATCGTGAAATGAGATGCTTCGCTGCGCTCAACATGACGCGGTTGAGGCTTCTGCTAACTCGCCTGAAATTCTGGATGCACCCATGGGGTTGTGGCAGTTTGCACTTTTTGAGGGTTATCTTGTATAATAAGCCCGTTTGGGAAGACATCCCCCGTGAACAGGCTCTCATTCAGGAAACCGATGCAGGAGACCAAAAGGTATGACAACCTCTCAAAACAACGCAGTGTTGGTGATCGGTGGAGGTGTAGCTGGGGCCCAGGTCGCCCAACAGTTGGCCGCACAGGGCGTTGCCGTCTATCTGGCCGAGAAGACGCCCTCGCTGGGCGGCATTACTTCTCAGTTGGGCTATATGTTTCCCCACCACAACTGTGTCCTGTGCCGCGGCAGCGCGGATCATGGCTTTGGCTGCACCCGCCCGTCTGTTTCCCCCGATTTCCTCGATTTTAACCGGCCCGACCATCTGCATGTGTTCACCCTGACCGAACTGGTTGACTTGCAGGGTGAGCCCGGCCGCTTCACGGCGGTTCTACGTGTGCGGCCCCGCTATGTGGACCCGGCCCTGTGCATCAACTGTCACCGCTGCGCCGAGGTTTGCCCGGTTGAAGTCAAAGACCGCTACCTGCCCGACCACCCGACCCACAAGGCCGCCTATAAACCCGATTGGCGGGCCATCCCGAACGCTTACGTCATTGACTGGGTGGAACAGTGTGCGGACTGCCGCAAGTGCCAGGAGATTTGTCCTACCGGCGCGATTGACCTGAGCGAACGCGAGCGGCTGACCAGCGTGCAGGTCGGCGCGGTGGTGCTGGCGACCGGCTATCGGCTGCACGACCCGACAGCCAGCGTCGAACTGGGCTATGGCCGTGTGCCCAACGTGCTGACCGGCCTCGAATTCGAACGCATGGCGAGCCTGGGCGGCCCCACCGAAGGGCGCATCGTCCGCCCGTCCGACGGCCAGCCGCCGCGACGCATCGCCTGGCTGCAATGCGTCGGCTCGCGCGACAAAGACCATGACTATTGCTCCGCCTTCTGCTGCATGTACGCCACCAAGCAGGCGGTCCTGGCCAGGCAGGCCCTGCCCGATGCGGAATGCAGTGTTTTCTTTATGGACGACCGGGTGTTCGCCAAGCAGTTCCTCGACACCTACGAGTCCATGCGCGCCCAATACGGCATCCAGTACACCCGTTGCCGACTGTTCGATGTGCAGGCCGACAAGGCGACAGGCGAACTGGTCTTTCGTTACCTGGCCGACGGCCAATCGCTGCAAGAGGCGCGCTTCGACCTGATGGTGCTCTCGGTCGGAGCGGAGGCGACACCTGAGATGAAGGCCCTGGCCGACATGCTGGGCGTGGAGCTCAACGCACACGGCTTCGTCAAGACCGAGGCATTCCGGCCCGGCCTGACCACGCGGCCGGGCGTCTTCGCCTGCGGCAACAGCACCAGCCCGAAAGACCTGTGCGACACGACGGTCGAGGCGGGCGGCGTCGCCGCGCAGGTTCTGGCGTTTCTGGGCGCGGCCCCGCCAGCCCGCGATCAGGACGGCCCCCGCACGGTCCCGGTCGAGGAGCCGCGCACGGGCGTGTTCATCTGCCGCTGCGCCGACGACATCGGCGGCATCATTGACGTAGACGCGCTGATTGACGCGGTGGCCGATGCGCCAGGCGTGGTGCACGCAGCCGCAGTGGATTTCGCCTGCCTGGCCGAGGGACAGGCCGAAATTGAGCGTGCCGTCGCCGCGCACGACCTGAACCGACTGGTGGTGGGGGCCTGCACGCCGCGCACCCACCAGCCCATCTTCGAACGGATATTGCGGCACACCGACAACGACCCCAATCTGGTGGAGTTTGCGCCGCTGCGCGAGTTCTGCGCCTGGCCTCACCGCGACCGGCCGGCGGAAGCGCAGCGCAAGGCCCGCGAGCTGCTGCGCCGCGCCATCGCCCGGGCTGAGGCGCTGGAGCCCATCCCCCAGGATGAGCTGCCCTGTCGGGCCGAGGCGCTGGTCATCGGCGGCGGGCTGTCCGGCCTCGTCGCCGCCTGGCATCTCGCCGAACGCGGGATAGCTGTGCATCTGGTCGAAAAGACCGGCCAATTGGGCGGCAACTTCGCCCGCATCCACTATCTGCCCGATGGCGCGCAGCCCGCGCCGTTCCTGGCCGACCTCATCGAACGGGTGCAACGCCATGAACGCATCGCCGTACATCTGGAGAGCGAGGTCATCCGCACCAGCGGCCGCGTGGGCGATTACCGCTCGGTCCTGCGGAAGCGGGGCAACGGCCACGGGCCTGCCGACGAAGAGATCCGACATGGGGCGACCATCGTCGCCACGGGCGGCTGCGAATATCGCGGCCCGGCCTTTGGTCTGGGCCAGAGCGACCGCGTAGCGACCCAGCTCGACCTGGAGGATGAGCTGGTGCGCCACCCGGAGCGCGTCAAAACGTGGCGCAGCGTGGCGATGATCAGTTGCGTCGGGCCGTGGAACGAGGGCCTGTCGCAGCCGTGGCGGTGCAGCCGCAATTGCTGCCTGCAAATCATGAAGAACGCGCTGCGCATCAAGAGCCTGAACCCCGATTGTCAGGTGGTGGTCTTCTATCGGGAGACGATGACCACCGCGTTCTTTGAGGAGCTGTACACCGAGGCGCGGCGACAGGGCGTGCTGTTTGTGCGCTACGCGCCGGACAAGGCGCCGCAAGTCAGGCTGGAGGACGGCCAGGTGGTGGTGGCCCACGATGACCTGAGCCTCGGCCATCATATTGAGCTGCGGCCCGACCGCCTGGCGCTGGCCGTGGCGTTGCTGCCCAACCCGGATAATGCGCGGCTGGCCGCCCTGCTCAAGGTCAATCTGGTCGGCGCGGGCTTCTTCGAGGAGACCGAGCCCAAGCAGCGGACGACCGAGTTCCACCGGCCGGGGGTGTACCTGTGCGGGCTGGCCCACGGGCCGAAGACCAGCCAGTTGAACATCGCCCAGGCGTTGACGGCCGCCGGGCAGGCCGCCGCACTGTTGGCGCCCGGCGTCATACCGACGCGGCGTGTGGTGGCTGTGGTGGACGAAAGCCACTGCATGGGCTGCCTCACCTGCGTCCGCATCTGCCCGTATGGCGTGCCGACCATTGACCCACAGCGCGAGGGCAAGGGCGGCATTAAAGGCGCGTCGTACATTGACCCGGTCAACTGTCAGGGCTGCGGCCTGTGCCCGTCCGAGTGCCCGGGGAAGGCCATCAGCCTGAACTACTACCGCGATGAGCAAGTTATGATTGCTCTGGGGAGATGGGAAGCATGAACGATGCCTTTGAACCTCAGATCACGGCTTTTACCTGCCGCTACTGCGGCGGCGTCCCGGCCGATATGGCCGGCAGCCAAAAATTGACCTACCCGCTCAACATCAAGATCGTCGCCCTGCCCTGCACTGGCCGGGTGGACACCCTCTACCTGCTGGCGGCGTTCGAGCAGGGCGCGGATGGGGTCGTCGTCTTTGCCTGTGCGCCGGACAATTGCCATCACATCAGCGGCAGCCGACGGGCCGCCCAGCGGGTCGTCTACACCAAAGCGCTGCTGGGGCAGATTGGACTACAGCCGGAACGGTT
The DNA here is from genome assembly GCA_034435095.1 of Anaerolineae bacterium. Taxonomy (GTDB): domain Bacteria; phylum Chloroflexota; class Anaerolineae; order DAOTYC01; family DAOTYC01; genus DAOTYC01. The sequence goes on from DAOTYC010000240.1 coordinate 26,066, forward strand.
GGAGATCTTTCATGTGGGACTGGGCCAGGCTCAGGAGTTCGTCCGCATCGCCGAAGAGGTGACCGAACGGATCCGACAGTTGGGCCCCAGCCCGCTGCGTTGAATGGCAGGTTTCATGGAACGGGAACAGTGGAGGAAGGTTCATGATCATTGGACAACAGAAACCAATTGACGAAATCAAGGGGATGATCGCCTCAGCGCGACGTGTGCTGGTGCTGGGCTGTGGCACATGTGTCGCCGTGTGCATGGCCGGCGGAGAAAAAGAAGCGGCCATGCTGGCTTCCGCGCTGCGCATGGCGACCAAAATTGACGGCGACGAGAAAGAAATCCGCGATTTCACCGTGCAACGTCAATGCGAATTTGAATACAACGAAGCAGCCGCCGAGCTGGTGGAGTGGGCCGACCTGATCGTGTCCATCGCCTGCGGCATCGGCGTGCAGACGATGAACGAACAGTATCCGGGCAAGCAGACCGTGCCCGGCTTAAACACAACGTTCCTGGGACGCCCGCTGGAGCAGGGCGTGTGGGTGGAACGCTGTCAGGCGTGTGGCAACTGCGTCCTGAACCTGACCGGCGGCATCTGCCCCATCACCCGGTGTGCGAAAAGCCTGCTGAACGGGCCATGCGGCGGCTCGCAGGGCGGCAAGTGCGAGGTGAACACGGAGACCGATTGCGCCTGGCAACTGATCTACGACCGCCTGGTTGCGCTGAACATGCTCGACCTGATCCTGGAGATACAGCCGCCCAAAGACTGGTCAACCAGCCGTGATGGCGGACAGCGAAAAATTGTGCGGGAGGATTTGAAACTATGACCGACGTCAGCAACCTGCAGAATGTTTTCAACGCTGGCCATTTTGCCGTCTGCGCCGAACTGGGCCCTCCCAAAGGCACCGACCTGGAAGTCGTCAGGCGCAAGGCCGGCTACCTGAAAGGGCATGTTGACGCGGCAAACGTGACCGACAACCAGACGGCGGTAGTGCGCCTGTCGAGCATCGCGGTGGCGGCGCTGCTGGTACAGATGGGGCTGGAGCCGGTCATTCAGATGACCTGCCGCGACCGTAACCGCCTGGCGATGCAGGCCGACCTGCTCGGCGCATGGGTGTTGGGCATCCGCAACGTACTCTGCCTGACCGGTGACCATCAGTCCTTCGGCAATCACCCGACCGCCAAAAACGTGTACGACCTGGACTCGGTGCAGATGATCCAGATGGTGCGGGCGATGGGCGAGCAGGGGCAGTTTCAGTGCGGCGACCCGATAGAGGGCGAACCGCCGCGTTTCTTTGTGGGCGGCGCAGCCAACCCCTTCGGCGACCCATTCGATTTCCGTCCGCTGCGGTTGGCGAAGAAGGTCAAGGCCGGCGCGCAGTTCATTCAGACCCAAATGATCTTCAACGTGCCCAAATTCGCAGAGTATATGAAGCGGGTGCGCGACCTGGGCCTGCACGAGAAAGTCTACATCATGGCCGGCGTCGGGCCGATCAAGTCGCTCGGCGCGGCCAAATACATGGCAAGCAAAGTGCCGGGCATGGATGTGCCCGACGAAATTGTCCAGCGCATGTCCGACGCGCCGAAGGAGAAGCGGCAAGAGGAAGGCATCCAGATCTGCGCCGAGATCATCCAGCAATGTCGGGAGATTCCGGGCGTCGCCGGCGTGCACATCATGGCTATCGAGTGGGAAGAGACCATACCGGAGATCACCAAACGGGCGGGCCTGCTGCCCAGGCCGCAGGCAATCGCCCAAAACTGAGTCTCGAGTTGAAACAGATTAGTAGATACGAGGAGGTATTGACGTCATGGCCCTGACCGAAAAATCGGTAAACGAATTTCTGGACGAGCTGGCGAGCGCGGCGCCGGCACCCGGCGGCGGAAGCGTCGCCGCCCTGTCGGGCGCGCTGGGCGCGGCTCTGATCAGCATGGTCTGCAATCTGACCATCGGGCGCAAGAAGTACGCCGACGTGGAAGAGGAGATGCAGCGCATCCTGGCCCAGTCCGAGGCGTTGCGCGAACACCTGGCCCAACTGCTGGAGGACGACGTGGCGGCTTTCACACGGGTCTCCGAGGCGATGAAGATGCCGCGCGACACGGAAGAACAAAAGGCTGCCCGCCAGGAATGCCTGCAGGCCGCCCTGAAAGAGGCGACGAACGTGCCCATGTGCGTCGCCGAGGCCTGCGCCAAAGTCATTGACCTGTCCAGGCCGGTGGGCGAGAAGGGCAACCTCAACGCCGTGAGCGACGCCGGCGTCGCCGCTCTGGCTGCGGAGGCCGGCCTGCGCGCCGCGGCCCTCAACGTACTGATCAACCTGGCGTGGATTGAAGACCAGGCCTTCGTCGCCGCCGAAAAGACCAGGCTCGACCAACTGTTGGATGGCAGGCCACAGCTCAAAGAAGAAGTGTACCAGCTCGTCGTCGAGAAGCTGAAGTGAGGAGGGGCCACATGACTGCGATTGTCCTGGACGGCAAAGAAACGTCCAAAGTGATGCGCGACGAGATCGATCAGGCCGTGGCGCAGTTCAAGGAAACATACGGGACAGTTCCCTCGATTGCCATCGTCCGCGCGGGCGAAGACCCGGCCTCGGTGAGCTATGCGCGGGCGATTGAAAAGACGGTGACCGGCCGCGGCATGGCCTTCCAGTTGCATACCCTGCCCGAAAGCGCGTCACAGGCCGAAATCGTCGCCCTGGTGGAGTCGCTCAACGCCTCGCCCGAGGTGCACGGCATCATGATTCAAGAGCCATTCCCGAAAGGCATTGACGAGGCGGCGGTCAAAGAGGCCCTCTCGCCCGATAAGGATGTGGATGGCGTCCATCCCGTCAACGCCGGGCGGCTGGCCCAGGTCGCCCCGGTCGGCCGGCCGGAAGGCGTCGGCCCCTACTTTGTACCCGCGACACCGGCCGGCGGCCTGGAGCTGCTCAAGCGGTACAACATTGCCATCAGCGGCAAGCACGCCGTGGTGGTCGGGCGGTCGAGCATTGTCGGCAAGCCGATGGCCCTGCTGCTGCTGCGCGAGAACGCCACGGTGACCATCGCCCATTCGCGCACGCCCAACTTGGCCGAAGTGTGCCGCAACGCGGACATCCTGTGCGCCGCCGTGGGCCAGGCCCGACTGATCAAGGGCGACTGGATCAAGCCCGGCGCGGCGGTCGTTGACTTTGGCGTGAATTTCGACGCCGACGGCAACATGCTGGGCGATGTGGACTATGAACAGGCCGTGCAGGTGGCCGGCTGGCTGACGCCCGTGCCCGGCGGCACCGGCCCGATGACCAACATGATGCTGATGAAAAATCTGCTCGCGGCGGCAGAACGCCAACTGCGAGCGACATCCAAGAGCATCGGCTGAGAACACGGACAGTGGTTCGCAAATTCATAATTTAGACAAACAAGGAGGATTGAATACCATGGCATTACCCCCCCTACCGGGACACGTCCCCAGTGACATCGAGATTGCACAGGCGCACCAGATGAAACCCATCCTGGAGATTGCCGCCAGCGTGGGCCTGACCGAGGATGACCTCGACCTGTACGGCAAGTACAAGGCCAAGGTCCATCTGGACGTGCTCCATCGCATGAAAGACCGGCCCAACGGCAAGTACGTTGACGTGACGGCCATCACGCCTACCCCGCTGGGCGAGGGCAAGACGGTGACCACGCTCGGCCTGAGCCAGGGGCTGGGCTACATCGGCAAGACGGTGATCACCTGCATCCGCCAGCCGTCTATGGGGCCGACATTTGGCATCAAAGGCGGGGCAGCCGGCGGCGGCTACTCGCAGGCCGTGCCGATGGAGGACTTCAACCTGCACTTGAACGGCGACATCCACGCCGTGGGTGTGGCGCACAACTTGTTGGCGGCGGCCATTGACGCCCGCATCCTGCACGAGGATAGCCTGTCGGACGAGAAGCTGGCACAGGCCTGTCCGGAAATCCCGCGCCTCAACATTGACCCGTACTCCATCATGTGGAATCGGGTGGTGGACATCAACGACCGCGCCCTGCGCAACATCATCATCGGTTTGGGCCCCAAGGCGGACGGACGACCTCGCCAGACGGGCTACGACATCACCGTCGCCTCGGAGATTATGGCTATCCTGGCCCTGACCGACGGCTACAAGGGCCTGCGCGACATGCGCGAGCGACTGGCGCGCATCGTGTGGGGGACCAACAAGAATGGCAAGCCGTTGACGGCGGAGGACCTGAAAGTGGCTGGCGCGATGACCGTGCTCATGAAAGACGCCATCATGCCCAATCTGATGCAGACCCTGCAGGGCACGCCAGTTTTCGTCCATGCCGGCCCGTTTGCCAACATCGCTCATGGCAACTCGTCCATCATCGCTGACCAGATCGCGCTCAAGCTGGTGGGGGCCGATGGCTATGTTGTCACCGAATCGGGCTTCGGCGCCGACATGGGCATGGAGAAATTCTTCAACATCAAGTGCCGCGCCTCCGGGCTGATCCCCAACTGCGTGGTGATCGTCGCCTCGGTGCGCGCGCTCAAGATGCACGGCGGCGGCCCGAAGGTGGTGCCTGGCCGGCCGTTGGACAAAGCCTACACCGAAGAAAATATCGAACTGCTGCGCAAGGGCCTATGTAATCTGACCCAACACATCGAGAACGCCCTCAAGTTCGGCATCCCGGTGGTCGTGGCCGTCAACCGCTTCAACTCAGATACCGAGCAGGAAATTGAGACCATCCGCGAAGCGGCCATTGCCGCCGGCGCGGAGGACGCCGTGCTCAGCGAAGTGTGGGCCAAAGGCGGCGCGGGCGGCGCGGCCCTGGCCGAGGCGGTAGTCAGGGCCTGCGAGAAACCTTCCAATTTCAAGCTGCTCTATCCCGATGAGATGTCCATCAAAGAGAAGATCGAGACCATCGCCCGCGAGATTTACCGCGCCGACGGCGTGGATTACATGCCGGAGGCCGAAGCCAAAATCAGGCTCTACACCGAGGCCGGCTTTGCCCACCTGCCCATCTGTATGGCCAAGACCCATCTCTCCTTCACCCACGACCCGACGTTGAAGGGCGCGCCACGCGGCTGGACCCTGCCCATCCGCGACATTCGGGCGAGCGTCGGCGCCGGCTTCCTGTACCCGCTGTGCGGCGAGATGCGCACCATGCCCGGCCTGCCATCGCGGCCGGCTGCCGTGGACGTTGATATTGACCTGAACACGGGCAAAGTGGTCGGCCTGTTCTAAAGTCGGCGTACACACCATGACGGTATAACGAGGATTGGGTAGAGACGTTGCCATGCAACGTTTCTACCCTCGCCCCACAGCAGCGTCATCCGTTCAATCCACTCCAGAAAATCCGCCGGCAGCGCTTCCCCATGGCGCGCCCACGCGCCGCGTATGCCACCGGGTGTCATGACCGGGACATCTCTTAATGAACGCAGCCCCATTCCGTCATGCTGAGCCGAAGGCGAAGCATCTCGCACTGGCAGGCGTTGAGATTCTTCGCTTCGCTCAGAATGACGGTCGGAAACTTCCACCGAAAATGGTACAATACCTCAGGCCTGTCCCCGTTGACCGTTTGCTGACATCGTGATACAATAGCCCACAAAACTGACCGGCGGCAGATGGCTTGCTTCAGCCGCCGAACGGGAAAAAACACTCGTGACCCACTCAGATTACTCATCGCCGGACATGAAACTCAAAGCCTGGCGCGCGTTCAGCCGCGCTGTGGCCGCGCTGCACCGCGCCAACGTGCTCCGCCCGGACCTCGACGACGTGGGGCACGTCGTCTACGACCCGGCCACCGATCAGGTGAAGTTCGGGCGGCGACCGTCAATGGACGAGGCGTTGACCTACCGCGCCGCGCCGGACGAGCTGGCCCGCAACCTGACGCCACTGATGCAACTGGTGTTTGCCCACCGCGGCGGGGCCGACCCGGCCGCAGTATGGGCCGAGTTCGAGGCCACTTACCTGGCCGCGATGGACGACCGCGGGCCGCAGGTCATGGCGCACCTGCGCGATTTCCGACAGCGACTCCATCAGGCCGCCGAGATGAACATGAAGGCCCTCGCCCAGGGACACATCGGCAAGACAAACGAGGCCCGCCAGACTTTCGAGGCGCTGATCAGTGAGCGCGAGGCTATCGGCGATTACGATGGCTATTGCGGCGCACTCTGCAACCTGGCCCTGCTGTGCGCCGATGCTGGCGACCTGACCAGCGCACACGCCGCCGTCGCCCGCGCCATCCGTGTCGCTCGCGAGCACGGCCGCCGACGGGCCTGGTCGCTCGCCCTGTTCCAAAAGGGCTTTCTGCTCAAGCGCGAAGGCGACCTCACCGCCGCGGCCCGGTATGCCGACCTGGCGATGCACGTGTGGCAGCGGACCGGCCAGCCTGCGCCGCAGCAATTCATCGAGATGGCCGCCACGCTCAAGGGCGACGGCCCGGCAGGCGACGACAACCCGACAAGAGGCCAGACGCTGATGGCTGAAAACTGACCGCTGCACACAGGAGAACAGACACATCATGCCCGAACGAGATACCGCGTGGGAGCTCCCATTCTACGTCATCGTCGCCATCTTTCTGGCCCTGGCACTGGGCGTCATCTCCTTCGGCTGGCGGCCGCCGGCCAAACGGGAGCTGCTGGGCACGCCCACGTTCACGCCCACCATGACCCCCACGCCCACCAACACGCCGACGCCGACCTTCACGCCAACCCCGACGCCGACCCATACGCCCACGCCCACAGCCACGCCGACGCCGCAGCCCCAGCCAACTGCCATAGCCAAAGCCAAAAAGCTGGGCATCGCGCTGGGCCCCTGCCGCCACAACTGGGAGCGGGTGACCACGCCCATTGACCACTACTGGTTCGAGCGACCGTTCTCCGCTGAGTTCAAGCAGGACGTCTCGCACTACTACCCCTACGGCTCCGACGGCAACGGCGAGTATCTGCCGCATTATGGCGTGGACACGATGAACCCCATGGGCACGCCCATCCTGGCCGTGGCCGACGGGCGGGTGATCTACGCCGGCGATGACCTGTCGGAAACCTGGGGGCTGATGAAAGATTTCTACGGCCAGTTGGTCGTCGTCGAGGTGAACCGTCAATACCGTGGTCGGCCCGTCTATTATCTCCTCGGCCACGTGTCCAGAATTCTGGTCAACGTCGGCGATGAGGTCAAGACCGGCCAGCCTCTGGCCCTGGTCGGCATGGAGGGCGTCGCACTGGGGCCGCACCTGCACTTCGAGGTGCGGGTTGGCGGCCTGAGCTACCAGGACACGCGCAACCCGGAACTGTGGTTGAAGCCCTTCCGCGGCTACGGCACCATCGCCGGCCGGGTGGTGACCGCCGACGGCTGTCTGGTCTCCGGCCTGCTGTTGCGTGTGGAACGGACCGACGGCGGCCAGGGGCGGGTCAAAGACGTGTACACGTACCTGCCGGGCAACTTCAATGGTGATGACGATTGGCAGGAGAATTTCCTGGCCGCCGATGCGCCGGTTGGCCCTTACAAGGTCAGTTTCTCGCTGAACGGTGTGCTCTACGAGCGCGAGGTAGAGGTGCTCGACGGCAAGACCGTCTGGGTGGAGTTCACAGTCAACTTTCCATGAGAGGTGAGACGATGAAAATCGCGGTCATTTCCGACATCCACGACAACATCTGGCAACTGGCAAAGGTGCTCGAAAGCATCCACGCCAGGAAGCCTGATGTCATCCTGTGTTGCGGCGACCTGTGCTCGCCGTTCACTCTGAAGCAGATCGCCGACAGCTCCACGGGGCCGGTGCACCTGGTCTTTGGCAACAACGACGGCGACAAATTCCTGCTGAGCAAAGTCGCCGCCAAAGCCGACCACGTGACCCTACACGACACGTTCTTCGAGGCGGAATTCGACGGCCGCCGCGTCGCCATGGTGCACTTCCCGGAGCTGGGCCGCGCCCTGGCTGCGTCGGACCGTTACGCCGTGGTGTTCTACGGCCACGATCACCAGCGCGCCGCCGAACGGGTGGGCGAGACCTGGCTGGTCAACCCGGGCGAGGTCATGGGCCGTTTCGGGCCGTCTACCTACGCCGTGTACGATACGGCGACGCACGAGGCGGCCCACTTCGAGGTGTAGCCCGCTTCAGCGCGCTCCGGCCCAGACGACGGCCATCGCCATACAATGCAGCCGCGTCTCGGCGTCGTCCGCGCGCGAGGGAATGAGCACCGGCGCGCGCGCCCCGACGATGACGGCGGCCAGCTTCGCGCCGGCGAAATACTGCATGCCCTTGCACATGATGTTGCCGGATTCAACGCCGGGCACGATCAGGATGTCAGCCGCGCCGGCCACGGCCGACCGGACACCCTCTTTGGCGGCGACATCGGGCCGCAGCGCCAGGTCGAGCGCCATCGGCCCTTCCACGATAGCCCGCTCGCCCCAGCGTTCCTGCGCCAGCCGCGCCACCATCAGCGACTCCAGACCGACTGGCATGGCCGGATCAACGCGCTCGTTGGCCCCCAGGATGGCGACCTTGGGCTGTTCCACGCCAAAGCGATGGGCCACATCCACTGCGGCGTCAATGATCTGCAACTTCTGCTCCCAGGTGGGCTGAGGGACGACCCCGCTGTCACTGATGTAAAGCAACCTGTCGCAGACCGCCGTCTCGAACACGGCCACATGGCAGAGCAGCCCCCGGTCGCGCAGGCCCGTCTCACGGTCCAGCACCGCCTTCAACAGGTCGGCGGTTTTGGTCTGACCCTTGACCACAATCGCCGCCGTCCCTTCGCGCACCAGCGCCACGGTCTTGCGGGCGGCGGCCACATAGTCCGGCTCGTGGATCAGCGTCATACCGCTCAGGTCGAAGCCCTCGCGCGCGGCGATGGCCTCGGTAGCCGGCGTGTTCCCGACCAGAACCGGCGTGATGATGCCCTCTGCCTGCGCCTCGACGAGCGAAGCCAGCGTCTCCGTCTCATCGGCGGCAGCCACCGCGACCGGCAATGGCCCCAACGACCGGGCCTGTTCCATCATGACCGCAAAGCTGTCGATCCTTACCATGCCATTTTACCCCGCGATTCTTTATCCAACCATAAATGAAGACCGACTAGAGTTGACCTACAATGCCGACCGCTCAGCGGCACGCCACAGGCTGCGCCTGGCCCCCGGGAAGAGCTTCTCGATCCGCCGCAACAGGGCAGCCGCCTGCACGCGCCTGGACCGTTCCTGCGAGGGACACTCGACATGCCCGATGGGATAGCCGCAGCGTCGGGCGAAGGCGGCGATCTCTTTCTCAGGCGTCAGGATCAGCGGCCGGATCACGGTGAACCGCCCGCCGAAAAACGACCGCGCTGGCGGCAGACCGGCCAGCCGCCCGCTGTGAAACAGGTTCAGCAGCACGGTCTGCGCCGCATCGTCCTCATGGTGGCCCAGCGCCACCTTGTTGCACCTCAACCGGTCGGCCAGCAGAAAGAGCGCCTTACGCCGGTTCCAGGCACATCGCTGACACGACAGCGGCCACGATTCGTCCTCGTTCATGGGCAACGGCGTGGCGATGCACTCCACGCCCAGCTCGCGGCAATGCGCCTGTAGCGCCGCGGCCCGCTCAGCGGCGCCGACCGCCTCCTCGATGACCACATGCCCGACGACCACGTGCACGTCCAGCCGTTGGGTCTCGCGCTGCGCCAACAGCAGCCGCAGCAGCGTCAGGCTGTCCTTGCCACCAGACACCGCCACCAAAATCCGGTCGCCGTCCCCGATGAGGCGGTAGAGGCGCGCCGCCTTGTTCATCTTCTTCAACAGGAACCCCGTCTGCCGCTGCAACAGGCCATCCGCTTCCACAGGTGAGAATTGTATCGCCGCTTCGCCGAGAAGTCAAGTCGAACGTGTCTCACCGCACAGACACAGAGGGCACGGAGACTTCTGTTTTTCTTCTCCGTGCCCTCTGTAGTGGATTATCTCTCGAACTGGGGTGCGATTGTCTACTCGTCATCTGTCAATAGCCGCCGGTACCAATTCAGGAACTCGCCTGGCGTGCCCAGCGCAAAAGGCAGGGCAGCGACCTGCGGATTTCCCACCAGGTGCTTACGGTCGAGCGAAACGAAATAGCCTACGCCTATCTCTAACGCCTCGGCTAAGACCTGTGCATCAGGTAAATACCCCACGATGGCCAGCGACCGTTCCAGCGTCTCCGACCCAGCCTCGTCGCCAACCTGCACCTGCGCGCGGTCGAGCAACAACGTTAGATACGGGCGGCTGGCCGCAGACTTCCGTTGCAAGACCGCGTCTGCCTCTCGCAGAACCCACGGCCCTACCCACAGGGATACGGCGCCGGCCTCACCCAGCTTCAGGATTAGACGTGCCCCTCCCTGTTCCGACCACGCCGCCGCAAACAGGACGCTCGTGTCCAGAAACACGCGCTTCTTAAGGCGCACGCCGGTCGCGCTCCTCTCGCAGAGCCTGCAACATCGTCTCCAGCGTCTGTCCGTCTTCTGCCCACTGCGCGGCGACCCGCTCCGCCAGTATGTCAACCTCAGACCGACGAGGACTCAATACGAAGACGCCTCCGAGGTCTAACAGCGTGAACGTATCGCCGGGCCGCAGCCTATACGATTCCCGCAGGGACTGCGGAATCGTGACCACACCACGTTGAGCCATCCGCACAGTGATACTGCCCATAGGCCACATCTCCTGTTGTGACTGATTATCTGACTTTCAGTATAATAGAAAAGCATCAGACGGTCAAGAATCACATCTTTTGAACCCTGCGGAACAGCGAAGGACTTTGGCTCAGCATGACGCAGTTGAAGTTTCTGCTAACTCGCCTCATTCTGAACGCACTCAAGGACGGGCAGGCTCTTGACAAAGAGCATTTTAATCGGTATAATGTCTATAAAGTTAGTTAAGAATTTGACCAACATTGCGATTTTGTAACGCTACCCAAGTTGAGGTGAGGAAATGCCCAGGAGAGTTTCAGCCAGTGAAGCTAAAACCAAATTCGGCGCCATAGTGGATTGGACACTTGAGTCCAATGATGACGTCATTGTCGAAAGTTACGGTAAGCCCACAGTAGTGATTATGCCTTTCGGAGAGTACCAAAAATTGCTTGATTTACGCGAGCAAGCCCGACGAAGGGAAGCTTTGGTTCTCCTTGAAAACCTGCGAGAACAAGTCCTGGCTCGCAACCAAGATTTGGATGAGGCACAGGCCGAGTCGCTGGCCGACCGATTCACCAGGGACGTCATCAGCGATATGGTCCAAGAGAAGAAAATAAGATATTAAGGCGAATAAAACAGCATGCGCGTGCTTCTGGACACCAACATTCTTATCAGCTACCTGTTAACGCCGGGAAAAGACAGTCCGACTATTCAGATTGTGAGCCAGGGCTTGTTGGGGGATTTTGTTTTGCTCTTTCCAGAGGACTTGCTGGAGGAGCTGAAACGGAAGGCGCGGGAGAAGAAATACTTGGCCGAAAGGATAACACCTGAGGAGCTGGGACACCTGGTTGATGTCTTGGCCAGTGTTTCAGAGCGGATTCCGAGAATCAAAGAACCGATTCCAGCCGTGACCCGAGACCCAAAAGACGATTACCTCCTGGCCTACGCGCTGGTGGGACAGGTTGATTATCTCGTTACGGGGGATGAGGACCTCCTGGCGCTGGGCAAGGCAGGTGCGCTCTCCATCGTGAGCGCCCAGGAATTTGTGCAGATTTTGCGTAAACAAGATAGGTGAGCAAAAAAGCTACTGGTCCAAAGGACGGCGAAAAGAAACCGCAGATAAACGCAACCGCGGATGAACGCCGATGAAGAACTGGAATTTGTGTGCATCGGCGTTTATCGGCGTTTATCGGCGTTTATCGGCGGTTCAAGGCGATTCCAGCAATGAACCAATTACCCGTTCCGCAGGCGGGAAGAGGGGAATGTTCCGCGGCGCACGGCCTCGGCGCACATGTCCGACGGCCAGACCAGACGGCCGCTGTCCACGTAGTTCTGGGCCACGCAGTGCGTCAGGCAGCGCGGGGCGTGGATGCAATCGCCACACACGCCCGGATACTGGCTATCCAGGTCGCGGCGCAACTGCTGGAGCATGGGATGCGAGACCCACACCTCGCGCAGGCTGTCCTGTCCCAGGCGGCCGAAACACAGCTCCGGCACGCTGCGCCCGATGCCGCACAGAGCCATCTCACCCGTGCCCAGGATGCCCAGGATGTGCCGCACGTGACATGCCCCACCGCCGTCATTGGAACGAAACAGCTCCTTGACGGTCATCATCGCCGGCGGCAGCATGATGTGCAGGCGGATGGGCGTGCGATCCTGCAGCTCGCCGTTGACCCGGCGCACCAGAGCCAGCGTCTCGTCATAGTCCAGCGCCTCGCCGCGTTCGTGCATGGCGATGCCCCGCCCGGAGCGCGACACCGGGTTGAACTTGACCGAGCCGGCCCCCCGCTCGACGGCCAGACGTACCAAATCCTCCACCTCGCCGATGTTGCCGCGATGGGGGCTCATGATGACCTGCACGTTCTTGTAGCCGGCCTCGACCAGATGGCCCAGGCCGCGCAGCGCGGCCTCCCACGCGCCCGGCACGCCGCGAAAGCGGTCGTGCGTCTCCGGACGCGCCCCGTCCAGGCTGACCGAGATGAAGTTCATAGTGGTCCGCTCCTTGAGGTGCCGGGCCAGGCCGGCGTCAATCAGCGTGCCGTTGGTCTCCATCGTCAGGCCCAGCCCCTCGGACGTCAGATAGTCCACCACCTCGACGAAGTGTGGATGCAGCGTCGGCTCGCCGCCGGTCAGTTTGACGTTGCTCAGGCCCAGCGGCTTCGCCTCGTCCACGGCCAGCCGCAGCAGCTCCAGCGACAGCCACTCGCCCGGCGAAGGCTCGCCGTTGACGAACGTTGGCGTGATCCAGCAGTGGCGGCAGGCCAGGTTACACCCGGCCACCAGGTACAGGTAGAACGAATTGAGCACCGGCACGCCCTCCGGCAGATCGAGCTGGCGGGCCTCTGTCGCCGCAGCCGCGGCGGTTTCGACAGGTTCACAAACCATCTGAAATGATCCTCCTGATAAAAATGCGGGCGACAAACAGGCAACGCTGTCAACGGATTATTGGAGCGGATTGAGCCGGCTGGTTCGCCGATTCGCAGGCCTAAATTTCCGCAGCACGTTCCTCACCTGCCAAACGCAGGGCTTCAACATAAACTTCAGTGCTCAGGTGAAACCCTTCTTCTCGAATCCGGCCTAATAACTCCCGCGCCGACGGGATCAGGCCCGTTCGTTTTGCTCTGATGATGATGCCAACAGTGCCGACGACCTTGACGCCGAGACTTACAGCCAAGAGCCGGGCCTGACGGTCATCCAGGCCCGCCCAACAACCCGAATGGGTGTAGGCATAGGCCAGTACAGCACGTTCGCCAAACCCCAGTCGGTTTGAAGGCAGCTTCTCCACGTCTGATGGTGATACTGTGGTCAAGGCTATCCAGCCCAGTGGTGCGGGGTCTATTGTATCGGGGCGCAACAATCGACCCATAGCCAGCTCGATGTTAACCGGCTCTGGCACGTAGACAGGCTCAAACAGACTGTTCAGAAGAGCTTCGTGGCCGATCCGCCCTAGATATAACAGCAGGGATGTATCGCAAACCAGCGCGGGCCTACGCATCGGAGAGTTCCTGCAGCAACTCATCCGGAGTGATCTGAGAAACCGGAATGTCGTACTCCGCACAAAGGTCCAGGAACATCACGCGAGGCACGCCGGCAAGCTCTGCCGCCGCTCCAGAAGATAGTTTGCCTAAACGGAACAACATTAACGCGGCATACAAGCGTAAATCGCGCCCCATTTCTTCTGTGGTCCGGTTGAGCATTCTCTGGATTTCGCCAGGGATTCGCACCGTCACCATCTCATCCATTTCTTGGCTCTCCATACTCAATTGAGAGTCTGTTTTCACAAACCGCTTGCAGCGCGGCGGCGGCATCGCGCGCAACCTCCTCCCGCCGACGGTCGGCCAATCGCCGTCGCACGATGTCCACCAAACTGTCCACAACTGACATGGCCTGCCCCTCGATCCTCGCGTTGCATCCACGACCTCATTTTAGTCTCGCCAAAGCCTATTTTGCCACGGTTCGCTGCCTGACGCCAAATCAGCCGCAATGGCGCGGAATCCGTTCAATCCGTTCCAAATAATGCGTTGACAGATCTTCACACCCGTTGACAGCGCCTCATCCCCGCGCGTACGCCACCGCCGTCCCCTCCAGAAACCGCCGGTAGCAGTCCTGCGGGTTGGCGCGGTTGAAGTCGCCGGTCAGTTGGTGGGCCAGGCCCGGACAACTGCCGTTGCAAAAGTCGGCCCACTCGCAATCTTCGCAGCCCGGCACTTCGCGCATGGAGATGCTGCGCCGCTCGCGCAGCGCGCGCACCGTCGGGTGGTTGTGCCAGACCTCGCGGACGGAGACCTCGCCGACCTTGCCCAGCGACAGGCCCGGCAGCATGGTGCACGGCGTAATCGTCCCGTCGTGCAACACCGACAGCTTGGAGAACACGCAGCCACAGGCGGTCAGGTAGCCCATGCCCCAGCGGGTCGTCTTCTCGCCCGTCCGCCGCGCGTGCTCCATCTCGGCGTAGGCCTGCAGCTTGGCCTGCGGCCCGGCCTGGGCCTGCAAGCGGCCCGGATAGCGCTCCAGCAGGCGGGCCATGATCTCTATCGCCTCGGCCTGCTCGGCCGGGGTCAGGGCCACCTCCTCGGCGTTCTGGCAGCCGGAGCCGACCGGCATGGCATCATTCGTGCCGAACGACGGCAGACCGACATCCTCCAGCAGCAGCCGGGCGATGTTCTCCAGGTCGTGCAGGTTGTGCCGGTTGATGGTCGTCCGCACGGCGACGGGGAAGCCGGCCTCCTTCAGCAGGCGCAGCCCACGCAGGGCGCGCTTGAAAGAGTGCGGCCGACTCAGGTCGTGCACCTCGGCGCACGAGCCGTCAATGGACACCTGGATGTAATTCAGGCGCAGTCGCCGTTTGCCCACCTCGAACCGCGCCAGCATCTTCTCGTCAATCAACGTGCCGTTGCTCAGAATGTTGTAGCGCATGCGGTTGGCGATCAGGCCGTCAATCAGCTCGAACAGGTCGGGCCGGGTGAATGCCTCGCCGCCGGTCAGGCAGACGTCCATCACGCCGAGCTGGCCCAGCTCCTCGAAGAAGGCCAGCCAGCGTTCGGTCGGCAGGTCGCCCAGCGCGGTCATCTCATTGGCGTAGAAGCAGTATTTGCACTGCAAATTGCAGCGCCCGGTGATGGAAATATCAACCGAACGCGGCGCGCTCATAAACTGTGCCTGGCTCATGTCCCAACCGGCGCCTCCACCACGCCGATGAAGCCACTGGCCTGCATGTCCTGCACGAACGCCTCCACATCGCTGCTCACCCGCTCTTCGGGCACATCGTCGAACGACTCCTTCAGCGCGGCCACAATGTCGGGCAGGGCATGGCTGCCGTCGCACAACTGCCAGACCAGCAGCCCGGTCGCATTCAGCACTCTGATTTGATTGGTATCGGGGTTGAACAGCAGTCCCCCTTCCTGGTCCTCCTCACGCAGAACCACATCCGGGTTTCTGATGTACAGAGGTAATGAGTTCAACGCATCCGCCACGGAGGTCATCTCCTTCCGGTGATACTGATGGGGCCTGTTAAACAGCACAAGACGACGGCGCGGCGCATTGCGCCATCGCTTACTAGTACTGTTTTATCACAAATACGGACAGATGTCAACAACCCGAATTGCCTCATTAAAAATCTTACTTTGGAGGAGACGGTGACTCAAATTACAATCTTACTCTCATGCCCACATAGAAAGGGTAAGGAACTGTAAATGAGTCCTCAAGCAAGACGTGCAGTGTTGAAGGCTATGCGCCCTCGCTACCGCCAGGCCAGTCTGGCAGAGAAGCAGCGCATCCTGGATGAATTTGTGGCCATTACAGGCTACCATCGCAAGTATGCGATTCACCTTTTGAACCACGGGGCGCCGCAACCTAAGGGCAAGAGAAGACCACGGCGGCGCACCTACACCCCGCAGGTCATTGCCGCCTTAATCACCATCTGGGAGATACTGGACCGCCCCTGTGGTAAGCGACTCAAACCGTACCTGCCGGAGATCGTGGCCGTGTTGGAGCGGCATGGTGAATTGCACTTGGACGCCGAGACCAAAGACTTGCTGCTGCGCATGAGTCGCTCGACTATCGACCGTGCTTTGCGGCAGGCTCGTCAGCGTCCTCAGCGCCGCAGTCGGGGGCACGACCAAGCCTGGTTCGCTGCTCAAGAACAGTATTCCAGTGCGCACCTACACGCCGTGGGATGAACAACGGCCGGGCTTTATCGAGGTCGACCTGGTTGGCCACGGCGGCGATTCGACCTCAGGCGAGTTCCTGTTCAGTCTAAACGCGGTCGATCTCGCCACCGGCTGGACGGAGACGGTTGTGTTGCCCAACAAAGGCCAGGCGGCCACCTTTGCCGGCTTGCTCCAGATTCGAGAGCAGTTGCCCATGCCCTTGCTGGGTATAGACTCTGACAACGGCAGCGA
>DAOTYC010000241.1:0-2880 GCA_034435095.1 Anaerolineae bacterium
TCAGCCATGAGACGGACCTGGCTGGCGAACGGCGTCTGTGCTATCTGGCCTGGATTGCGCAGATGTTGGCCGAGGGCGATGTCGAGCGGGCGATGGCCCTGGCTGCTCAGGCCGGCCTGGTGGACACGATAGCCGCTGACAGTTCGCTGGCGCCCAAGTTCGAGTCCATGCAAGCCATCGTCTCGACCGACGCGGATGAGCGGCGGATCGCCTTTATCTTTGCGCTGTCTCCGCTGGCCGCCGATAGCGAGTCGGTGGTCAGGCAGCTTAAGCAGGCGACGGCTGACTGGGTCGGGATTGGGAGTGAATGGTCTGACAGCGGCACGCGCCTGGAATGGTCGCTGAGTTTCCCTCTGCTGAGTTACGAGGACTTGCTTCAGAAACAGGCGGCGGTGGCGCGCGCTCTGCCTGATTGGATTGAACTGAACTTCGTGCGAGACATTTTGATCCCGCAAAATATGGCCCGCAGCACGTCTGAGTCCTGGTGGGACCGAAAAGAATCCTACATCGAAGTCATTGACCTGTTCCCCAGCGGGGCGAGCTGGGCTGAGCGACAGAAGATTTGCGAGGCCGGGGCGGCTCAATATGCCGCGCGAGCCGCTGATGACACGCGCGAAGAAGATGAAACCACTTTGGTCTCCAGAATCAAGGCGCAACTGCTACAACTATACGGCAACGGCTGGGCCAGGCTGCTGCACAACAGCCGTGCCGTTTTTTCCGTCGAGTGGCAGCCTGCAACCGGACGGACGGTCAGGCGCGTCTGGCTCGCGCCGGTCGGCCAGGTTCAAGAGATGAAACTGGAGGACTGGAACTACAACCTCGCAATAATACCCCGGATCGGTGCGTATTTTTTGACGGCCTTCGTGGCGTTAATTGTGCTGGCCGCGCTCTTTCGAGTCGTTTTCAGGTGAGCGTCGGGCACGCGCTACTGCTTGTACTCCAGCAAGACGACCTGCGTCTCTTCGGGAAGCGCACTGGCGGTCACTTTCAGGCTCTCTTGGGCTGGCGGCTCCTTCAATCCCATTTCCTTGAACAACTTGCTGACCGGGTCGAGCTTGATCTGCAGCTCAGGGATGCCATAGTGCATCGGAACGACAATGCGAGGCTCCAGCAGGCTGATCACCTCCGCCGCCTGGGAAGCGGTCAGCGAATTCGCGCCACCGACGGGGATCAGCAAGACGTGCACATCACCCAGCGATTCAATCTGTTCCTGGCCAGGGATGTGGTCAATGTCTCCCAGATGGCATATATTGAGGTCCTCCATCTCAAAGACAAAAATCGTGTTCTCTTGGCCGGCCTCTTTCTTCAAGATGCCGCCCGAAATGCCGGTAATAAACACGCCCTTTATTTCATATTCACCAGGGCCGGTCAACACTACGGGCTCCCCCTTGACATTTTGAACGCAATTGTGGCCGGGCTCGTCATGGCTGACAGTAACGACATCGGCGCGCATTTTGGGCAAAGTCAGGCCAAGGCTCTTCTCATAGGGGTCAGTGATCACCGTGATGTTCTTATCTTTCAGGCGAAAACACGAATGTCCGTACCAAACGATCTCCATGGGAAACTATGACATCCTTCCTAAAATCACAAAAGCGAGAAACAATCCATTGGTAATATTATACTTCAAGAAGCTGACACGGGAAAATGCGAATCCTCTGCCTTTGTATTGCCAGTTGCCCAAAACATTGCTATAATTGAGATGTTGGGGTGCTTTGTCTCCTTAATCATCCGTGCGAGGTGGGTTGCGCCCGCCCGGCGCTTTGGCTGCATGCCAGAGGAGGATTAGACCATGAGACAGACGGTGGCGATTCGTCAGTTTGAGCATAGCGAAGCATCTCTTTCCCGGCGGCTGCGAGCATGGCTGTGGCTGGCAGCGGTGGCGTTTCTGATCCTCAACAGCTCGCCCTTCCCGGCTCTGGCCCAGACCGGCGGCGTACAGCCTGGTCAGGACATCGCCAGTCTGGTCGCAGCCGGCGACCAACTGCTCCTGCAAAGCCGCTTTGAGGAGGCAGAGGCCAAGTACAGCGAGGCGGTGCGAGCAAATCCCGCAGACCCGCTGCCCTATATCCGTTGGGCCAGGCTCTTGTCGCTTGATTTGCGGCCGCTGGACGCCGCAGCGCGGGCAATGATGGCCGTCCAGCTTGCGCCCACCAACCCCGAAGCCTACGCCCGCCTGGCGCGGGCGCGCGACTGGCAGGGACGTTACGACGAGGCGCTGATGTCGGCCCAGCAAGCGGTCACCTTCGACCCGAACTACGCGGAGGGCTACGCTTTGCTGGCCGAAGTGTACCTCGACCTGGGGCAGGTCGTTCAGGCTGATGCCACTGCCAACAAAGCCCTGCAACTCGACCCCAACAACGCCGAAGCGCACCGCAGCAAAGCCCTCATCCTGGCCGCCCAGAATGACCTAGAAGGGGCCATCCGCGAGGCCGAACGGGCGGCTCAGCTCGAACCCATGTTGTGGCTGCGCTTCGATGACCTGGCGACCATGCTCCGCCTCATCGGCGACCACAGCCAGGCCATTACCTTCTATCAGCGGGCCATTGACCTGCGCCCTAAAATGGTCAGCTATACCGGCATGGGGCTGAGCTACATCGCGCTGGGCCAGTTGCCGCAGGCGCTGACTGCGCTCCAGTCCGCCGTCACTCTCGACCCGACCTATGCACAGGGGCAGGGCGCATTGGCGCTGGTCTACGCCCAAATGGGACAATGCGCTCAGGCCATGCCCCACATTCAACAGGCCCTTCGTCTGGCGCCGGAGCTGACCACCGCCAAACAAGCGCAACAATTGTGCGGAGGCAGCGCGGGCGGGCCGCCTGCGCAGACGCCGGCCATCGTTGTCATACCAGGTACGCCTGTTCCGCCGCCGGCGGTCATCAC
>DAOTYC010000242.1:0-20960 GCA_034435095.1 Anaerolineae bacterium
CCGGCAAGGTAGCGGTATTGTTCAGGTAAAAGGGAAGGATCAAGATCATAGGTTGCAACAACAAAAGGACTGCCATATTTCCCTTGAATTGTCCGATAGGTTAACCCTTGTTTTATTTGTTCAGCTGATACGGTAATCCCAGCTTGATTTAAGGCATTGGTAAATGAAAAAACAGAGGATTCTATTAATTCAGGTGAGGGCTGGGTAATTTCAGAAACAGAAATTGAAGGTTGTTCTGATTGAGTTGAGTTAGGTATTGGAAATACAGGTAATTTTTCCAAAGGTGGGCAGTTTGATTCTACATATTTTTCACTTGAGGTGACGGCGCCATATTGGTCATCTTCAGCACCAGGAGTTTCTGCACCGTTTGTAATTAGAGTATACCATGGATTATTACTTTCATCAGTTTTTCCGACCACATTCCCTGGATTAGCTTTAGTGATTTGTCCTATTACCGGATATTCAGTTCCTCTATCAGCTCTTATATTTACGGCAGGAATACCCTCTTTAGGATAGACTTGACAAATACCTGGTGGAGTCTCTCCTTCAACCCCACTTCCTATTTGAGGAAGAGAGGCTTCAGCTACAGGAGAAACTAAAGAAACAAAGCCCAACGCAGCAGCTAGAAAAATACGTTTAACACCTGTAACTCGCTCTTTCTTTCTGCTGGGTACCCGTTTTTTTTCAGGATTTGTTCGTTGTCGGTCAAGTCGAGGATTTCCTGTTGAAAGGACGGCATAAGTCATGCTGCAAGCCTCCGCATGCGCTTGTGATGCACTGGCGGACGACGAATGAATTATGCTTGGAGCGGAAGCGACGGGATTCGAACCCGCGTTCTTCGGCTTGACAGGCCGACGTGTTAGGCCACTACACCACGCCTCCCAGTTTTGTTGACGGGGACTACTATACCACGACATTCGATTTTAGTCAAATCCGGCTCAACACCGGACGCCCGCCTGGTAGACTACCCGGCCGGTGTGTTCGTCGCCACCGGCCGCGGCCGACTCATGTCGTTCAATGCCTCAGAGGGCGTGGCAGTCAGCGTCGCTTCCTCTCTTCTTGGTACATCCAGTCTCTCGGTCTCCTCCTTCGGCGATGGGGTCGCGGTCGGCGGCAGGGTCTCTGCGGCCAACTTCCAGACTCCGAAATGGTCCCACTCGAAGCCGCCTTTGTTGTTCTTCTTAAACAGCTCGATGGCCAGGCCCAGCCCACCGGATTTCAGGCGGTCGTCCACGCTTTGACTCACATTCTCGTCGTTCACATAGAACTTGAACTGGTCTCCCACCGCCTTGACGGCCAGGCGGTTGAGCTGCCTGTTCTTGCGGATGGCTTTATGCTCCGTCCACGGGATCAGCACCTCCCAGCTCCCGTTCGATTTCATAGCGAACTGGTAGTAACCGTTGTCGGCGACCTCAAAAAAGTAGAAATTCTGCCCATCCACATAGCGGAACAGCACCCCATACCCTGCATCGCGCGGCCCGTATCGGAGCTGCCCTTCCACGGTCAGGAAGAAATCGGCCGGGTCGGTTATGTTGCACACAGCCGGCGAGAAGACGCCCTGATGGGCCTGCACATCCCAGACATACTTGCCGGAGGCGATGCGGCGTTCGGTGGTGGCGTACTCATTGCTTGAATCGCCCACCGGCCAATCCAGTCGGTTGAGTATGCGCTCTGAATCAAACGAATAGCAGACGACCACCGGCCAGCCGACAGGCGCCAGCAGGGAGGGATGGGCGCAGGCCGCCTCGCTAGACTCAAGAACTGGCCGGAAGCGAGGCTGCTCGTTGGCCGGCGTCCGCAGCTCGAAGCCATCGAACTCGAAGGCTGCCTGCGTTCCTGCGCCCAGGCTCACGGTAAGGCCCACTTCTCCCTTCACTGGCGGAATGGCATCGCTTTCCGCCACCTTTTCGTCGTTGACGAAGAACGCCGTATGCCGCCCTCGCGCCAGGACGGTCAGGCGGACCGCCTCGCCCGCCTGGATCAGGGGCGAAGGCCGCCAGCCGATGAGCGCGTTCCATTCGCCGTTGGTCAGGCCAAACACGCCGAAAGTGCCATCCTCGCGCACGCTGAACGTGTACAGGTTGTCGTCATCGGTTTTGCGGAAGAGCAGCCCTCGTTCGGCATCGCCCGGACCGCCGACCTGTCGCGCCTGCACGCTCAGGTAGAAGTCGCTCACCGGCCCGATGCTGGGGCTGCCCTGGGAGAACACGCCGTGTTCGGTCTCAATGCTCCAGCGGAATTTGCCATTTTCAACCGTTCTGGTCTCCTGCAGATGTTCCTGGTCGCTGTCTTTGATGTTCCAGGACGAGCTGAAGGAGTCGCACGCCAGCAGCTCGCCTGGCGGGAAGATCGGTGAACTTTCGTCGAGACACGTATCATCTGGGCCGGCTGGCGCTGCGACCTCAGCCGCAGGCGTGGCAACCGGCGTCGGCAGCCGAAGCTTTGCGGAGGCCCGCAACTCGAACGTGTCGAATTCAAACGTCGCCCGTTCGCCAGCCGGGACCTCAGCCAGCAAGCCGACTTCCCCAAACGTCAGCGAGCCGTCCTCCGTCTGGCCGACAAGCCGATCGTTAATGAAGAAGGTGAACGCTTCGCCCTGCGCCCATACCGCCAGTTTGTTCTTCTGGTTGGCCCGCAGCGCGTCGGATTCGGTCCAATCAATCAGGGCCTTCCATTCCCCGTTGACGTGTCGGAAAACGGCAAAGCGGCCGCCGCGCACGCTGAAGGAGTAAAAGTTGTCGCGGTCAATCTCACGGAAGGCCAGGCCATATTCGGCCTCGTCCGCACCGCTCGATTTTTCCGCCTCAACAGCGGCAAAGAAATCGGATACTCTGGGCGCGGTGGAGTGAGCCAATACGAGAAGGCCCTGTCTGGCCTCCATTTCCCAGCGATACACGCCGTCTACGATGCGACGGACCACGCGGCCGTTGGCGTCATCCGTCTCTTCGACGGGCCAGCCATGCTCGTCCGACGCAAATGGGTCGGCCAGGATCAACGGCCAGGCGAGCGCGGGGATCGGCGTGGGCGTGTCGGTCGGCCTGGCTGCCTCGGTCGCGGCAATCGCCTGCAACACCAGCTCCTGCAGCGCCGCAGCAGTGGCCGCCGCATCGGGGGTGGGCGTGGAGGTCACGGCGGGTGTGGCGGTATGAGTCGGCCTGGCTGTCTCGGTCGCGGCCATCGCCTGCAACACCAGCTCTTGCAGCGCCGCAGCAGTGGCCGCCGCATCGGGTGTGGCCGTGGAGGTCGCTGTGGGCGCGGGCGTATCGGTCGGTTTGGCCGCCTCGGTCGCGGCCATCGCCTGTAGCACCAGCTCCTGCAAAGCCGCAGCCGTGGCCGCCGCATCCGGTGTGGGCGTGAGGGTTGCCGTTGCCGTGGGGGTGGCGGTAGGCGTTTCAGTCGGGCGTTCTGTCGGAACCGGGGTGGGCTGTGCGGTCAGCGTAGCCAGCACCGCCGCCGCAATCTCATTCCGCTGGGCGGCTTTCGTCTGCTCGGCCACCTGTCCGGTCGCCTCGGCTTTGGCCGTCGCCGTGGCGCCGCGGTCTACAACCAGCCCGCGAAAGCCGCCCAACGCCAGCACGATCGCAAAAATGGCGACCAGCCAGCCTGCTGTGGCCGCCCACGGCCAATATGAACGCCAGTCCCTCTTTGCTTTCGGTTCGGATTCCATAGCCATCGTCTGATCCTCCTCCCTGAAAAGAGCATGTCGAAAACTCGGGCCTATGGGTTCACATTCCAGCGTCTGGGCCACTCCAGGCTGGCCGCAATGCGCTCAAACGTGTCAACCCACTCATCGAACAGGCGGTCGGCCACCCAAAAACGGAGAGAGACGGCCGTCCCGTCCTGGACGAAATAGAAAGCAAGCCCCTGCACGTTGCGCTCAGTGCCACCCTCGCCGGGCAATGCGCCGGCGAAGAGGACGCGCTGTGCCTGACCGCCGGCCATCGCGATGGGCGCAGAGTCAAGCAATTCAAACGTGCTGAACGAAGCCCGCACTGCTTGCAGTTTGAGCCCGGCGTAGGTGGAGACCGGCGTGTCGGTGGCGACCGGCTCGACCTCGACCAGCAGTTGCGGCTGTTCGCTGCCACCGGGCGCCCTGAATCGCCGTCCGGCCGGTGGGTCTTGCGCTGCCTTTTGCCAGGCCACCGGCAACAGGAACGCGACTCCTTCGTAACTCCACCACGACCAGCGGGGGTTGCCGGGCACCGGCGTCCAGGTGGGCGTCGGAAGGCTGTCTGCCGCCCAGCTATCCGGAATCGGCGTGCGGGTCGGCACAGGCGTAAACGTTGCCGTGGCTGGCACAACCGTCGGCGTCGGCGTGTCGGTCGGCGTCGGAGTGGGTGTTGGCGTGGCGGTCGGCGGCACAAAAGGCCACACCGACGCACAGCCCGTCAACAGGCACGCCAGCAATATGGACAGGCACCACCCGCCGTTCATTGTCCCCAACAAGGCTCTGACCAATTGCAATGTCCTTGAACCCGTCGCGATGTGTGAGCAAACTGCTGGACGGTATTGTATCACAGAGCGGCCATTTTGAGAAAGATGCCGCTGATGGAATTCCCTTACCCTGCCTTCCGTGCTATAATATCAGCAGGGCATGTCGCCTGCGGCCTGAAATTGGGTGGCGTGACTTCGCCAGGGAGAAACATTACATGAAGCTAAAGGTTATCATACACGACGCCGAAGAGGGAGGGTACTGGGCAGAAGTGCCGGCAATACCTGGTTGCGCTACGCAGGGTGACACGCTGGAGGAACTGCTCCAGAACCTATACGAAGCAGTCGAAGGCTGCCTAGCAGTGGACATAGACCAGGCGAAAGTAACCAACGGTGCTCGTGTGCTGGAAATTGCCGTATGAAAGCGGTGTCTGATCCGAACGGGATTTGTGAACCAGGCCAGAGAAAGTCGGGTGAAAGGCAAGGCGCAAGATATGAACCGTTCGCAAAGAGCCATCCTGGTCCTGCTGGTGGCGGCTGTGATGGGCGTATGCGGCGTGCTGACGCTGGTCGTCGGCCATGACCTGCTGACCGATGATCTCAGGCCTCTGGCGTCCAGCCTGCTCACCGCGCCATCGCCGCCCCTTTCACCTACCGTTGTGTGGGTCTGGCCGACCGCTGCTCCTACCGTCGGGCGGCCCGACACCACGGCGGAGCAGGCCATCGCCTTCGTGCAGGGGTTCAAATATGACCCCGGCCAACAGAAAAGCCTGATGAGCTTGATCAACACGCTCCAGGCGGCCAGTCAGAAACTGGGCCATGAGCTGACCGTCGGCGGGTGGGAGGCGACCAGGCAGGCCAACAATCGCTGGACGGTGAGCTACAGTTTTCAGGAGGGCGCCGTGCCCAAGACCTACGAATTCCTGGTTGACCTGGATGTTGCCTACATCAAAGCCCAGAACGAGGCCGGCGACACGGTGTTACGCTACCTGCAACAGGACGCCGACGCCAGCGGCGTCCGCCCCACGGCCACGCCGGCCGTGCTCTTCGTGGGCTGGGCCGTCCGCGACTATTACACCAACTGGGAATACCATGTACCTGAGCTGCCGCAGCGGCTCAATGTGGTGAGCCATCTCGGTCAGACGCTGCAAAGCGAGGCCGGCTACGTCGCCATTCCTCTGGTCCTACACAACATCGGCCAGACCACCAAGACGCTCCGCGCCGATTTCTACACCCGTTTTTCGCTGAAGGACCTGTCCGGCCAGGAGGCGGGCCGCAATGACCTGAACCACCTCCGGCAGTACACGCGCCTGTACTGTCGCAGCCGCGGTCTGCCTGAGTGGACAGAGAAGAACGTGTCCGTTGCACGCGATGCGACCATCAGCACCGCCTTGGTGTTTGAGCTGCTGCCCAATGCCAAACCGCCCTACATGCTGGAAATCACCGTCTATGAGTTCAGCCTGCCGCACCGTTACCAGATTCGTTTGGAGAAGAGTGGGGCGTAAGAAGAAAAGGGCAGCCCTTGCAGAGGTCCGGGACTCCCGCAAGGGTTGCCGGTTGGGGTCGCCAGGCCTCAGGCGGCTGGCGCCCGAGATCACGGCCCCGACAGAAAGGGCCTGGTGAATTCTACTCTTTGTCTACCATGACAGGCCAGAGCCGGCCTAGCGCACCAGGGCCTGCAGGGCCTCCAGTTGTTCGGCGTGCTGTCCGGCCATTTTGCTCAGGATGCGGGCCACCTCCGGCACGGTCACCTTCTGGCTGGCGGTGGTGTAATACTGGACTGCCGTCTTCTCCAATTGGATCGCCTGGCTGACCAGCGCGGCGCTGTCGGCGTTGGCCGCCACCTGCGTCTCACACGGGTAGTCTTCGCTGCAAAAGCCGGTGATGGGCTCCAGAATCATCTCGGTCACGTTTTCACGGCGGGTGCGCTCCAGGGCTTTCAGCCGTTTGTTGCCAGCGCTGGCCAGGTCGCCGAAGACTTCCGCCTCTTGGCCGCTGGCCTTCTCGGCTGCCGCAGCGAAGAACTTGCTGAGGTCCTCCTCAAACTCCAGGGCAAAGCTCAGGATTGCGCCAAATGTGCCTAGCTCCATGATATGTCTCCTTCCCTACACGCGCGGCTAGAACCAGCGGGTGATGACGACCTTGCGGTCGGTGAAGAAATTGATGCCATCCTGCCCCTGGCCGTGCAGATCGCCGAAGAACGAATCTTTCATGCCGGCGAAGGGGAAGGAAGCGACCGGCGCAGCGATGCCCACGTTGATGCCGATGTTACCGCACTGCACGCGATACTTGAATTCGCGTGCCCATTTGCCGCTGCTGGTGAAGATGGACGCCGCGTTGCCGTAGCGGTTGGCGTGGATGATGTCCAGGGCCTCTTCAAAGCTGCCTACGTTCATGAAGCCGACCACCGGGCCAAAAATCTCGTCCTGGGCGATCTTCATGTTGGGCGTGACTTTGTCGAAGATGGTGGGGCCAACGAAATGGCCGTTCGGGTAGCCGGGCACCTGAATGCCCCGCCCGTCGAGGACGAGCTCGGCCCCTTCCTGGATGCCAATCTCAATATAGTTCAGGATGTTTTGCTTCGACTTGGCCGAAATGACCGGGCCCATCTGCACGCCTTCGTCGAGGCCGTAGCCAACGCGGATGGCTTTAGCTGCTTTTACGGTAGCCTCCAACAGCTTCTGGTGCACATCGCCGACGGACAGGATGATCGAGCCGGCCAGGCAACGCTGGCCGGCGCAGCCGTAGCACGAGGTCATCAGCGCGCCCACCGTGTTGGGGATGTCGGCGTCGGGCATTACCACCAGGAAGTTCTTGGCCCCGCCCTGACACTGCGCCCGCTTGCCGTGCGAGGTGGCCGTCTTGTACACGTGGAGGCCGGCGGCAGTCGAGCCCACGAACGACGCGCCCTTGACCAGAGGGTGGGTCAGTAGCGTGTCGGTCACATCGTGCGTGCCGTTGACCAGGTTCAACACGCCCGGCGGGAAGTCGCATTCATCGAAAATGTCCATGATGATGTTCATGGACAGCGGCGTCTGGCGCGAGGGTTTGACCACGTATGTGTTGCCGGTAGCCAGGGCGTAAGGGATGAACCACATCGGCACCATGGCCGGGAAGTTGAAGGGGTTGATCCCTACGAACACGCCCAGCGGCTGGCGGAGACACTCCTCATCGATCTGCGTGGCGACATCTTCCAGATTGTAGCCCATCATCAGCGAGGGAATGCCGCAGGCCACTTCGACGTTCTCGATGGCGCGGCGCACTTCGCCGCGTGCCTCGTCAATATTCTTGCCGTTCTCCATCGTGACCATGCGCGCGATTTCCTCGAACCGCTCCTCCATGGCTTCCTTTAGACGGAACATGTAGCGCGCGCGGGTGTAGGGCGGCGTCTCGCGCCACTCCCAGAACGCCTCATGCGCCGCCTCTACTGCGGCGACGGCCTCCTCCGGAGTGGAGAGCACCTCCTCGGCCAGTACCTCGCCCGTCGCCGGATTGGTGACCTCGATGATGCGGTCGGATTTGGAAGCTACCCACTCGCCATTGATATAGTTTTTTGTCCTCTTAGCCACGTTTGAAACCTCCTTGCTGAATATGAAAACGTTATCGGCAATCGTTTGCCTACTATTATAGCTCATTACACTGTCCTGTCAACTGCGCTCTTCCAGCCTGAGAAAGGCCAGAAAACCGGCCGGGGTAAGAATATGGACACCCTGATACTCGCCCAGTTCGAGCAAATGCTGATCACCGGTGACCAGAACCCCGGCCTGTCCAGCCAAGGCACACTCCAGATAGCGGTTGTTGGTTGGGTCGCCGTGGATGACGGTGACCTGCTCTGTCGGCGTTACCAGGATAGCCTGTTTCTTGATCAGCAGCAGGAATACCTGAATGTCCTCTTCGGAGAGGTGATAGCGATGTTGGAGTTTCGGATAGTGGAGTAGCCGGTCTAACTCTTGCAGGATGGGCAGAGAGATGAGTATATCCAGCCTGGCTTCTTGCCAAAGCTCCAGTATCCTGCCTGGGGCGCCCCTGGCCGAAATGATTGCGCTGACGAAGACGTTGGTATCCAGGACGACGCGCATACGGTTTCACTCAGCACGGGGATTGCCGAACAGCACGCTGCGCTTCCAGAACATCCTGGATGACTTCATCCGGCTCGGCAGCCCTGTTGCTGGCCTGGATACGCCGAATCGTAGCAAACAGCTCCTCTCTCTCCTTCTCCCATTGCCGAAATACCTCAATGGGCACGACCGCCGCGGCCGGTTGCCCATGTCTAACGATGATGTAGTTCTCTCCTTTGTATCTCACTTCATCAATAATGCGGGCCAGGTCCTTTCGCGCTTGCGTGACGCCGAGTTGTCGCACCATATCACCCAACTCTCCTGCGTTTAATACATTCTTTCAATTCTTCTATATCTGTACAGAATGTACATTATTGCACCAGATTTGTCAAATCCTGGCCGCGGAGGGGGAAGATTGGCGGCTGTGGCAAACCGTCCAGCAACTTAAACGCCCGCCAAGGGCTACGCTGCCCACCTGTACCAGCAATGCTGACCGATGGAGCGGCGAGGCTCCCCGCAAGGCCAGGGGAGCCTCGCCGTCATCCAATGCGATGACCCTACTTGCCGAACACCGACTTATGCCATTCCTGGAACTCAGGCAGGCTGTCCGTGGTGATCAGGTACGAAGGGGTGAACTTGATGTTGTTCGCCGGATCGGCCTTGGGGTCGAAACCAAGCAGATACATGGTCATATCCAGGCCGAAGATCTTCATGTTGGTCAGGATCATGACCGAGTAGTAGCCGAAGTTGTACTGGCGATGGTCTACCACCGAATCAATCCAGCCATCCTGCATGAAGCCGATGGTCTCTTCGAGGGCGTCGAAGCCAACGATCTTGATCTCACCCGGCTTCTTGCCGGCCGCCTGCACGGCACGGGCCTGGGCCGGAGCGTTGTACGCATACACGCCGTAGAAGCCGTTCAGGTCAGGATAGGCCGACAGAATGGCCTCGGAATGTGCGTTCGCCACCTGCGCGTCTTCCTGGTCAACGTCCTCGGTTACGATTTCGATCTGGGAATCGGCGATGGCCTCCTTGAAGCCGGCAATACGATCCTTGGCGTTGAGCGCGGTCAGCGAGCCGACCTGGATGGCGACCTTGCCCTTGCCGCCCAGGATCTCCTTCATGCGGGCGCCCAGCAGCGAGCCGGACAGCTTGTTGTTGGGGCCGATGTAGATGTAGCGGCCACTGGTCGGCGCATCGGAGTCGAATGTAACCACCGGGATGCCCTTAGCCAGGGCATCCTTGACCACTTTGTCGAAGGCGCCCGGGTCCGATGCGCCAAAAACGATGCCGTCCACGTTCTGCGCCACGTAGCCTTCGAGCACAGTCACCTGGCGGGCGACGTCTTCTTTGCTGGGGTTCTCGAACTGCGCGTCGGAGCGGCCGACTCTGGCGGCGTCTTTCACGCCCTGCGCCACTTCATCCCAGTAGGCATGGACCACTTTGCCCAGCCCGCCGAAGGTGAAACCCTCGGTCTTCGGCGCCGGAGCAGGTGGCGTCATGATGGTGTCGTGCCAGGCGGCGAAACCTTCCAGGTCATTAGGGCCGACCACGTAAGTGGGCGTGAACAGGATGTTGTTGGCCGGGTCGGCGTCGGGGTCGAAGCCCAGCATAATCAACGTGTCCCGCACCCCGTAGACCTTCATGTTCCACAGCACCATCGAGGCGAAGAAGCCAAAGTTGTACTGGCGGTGGTCAATGATGGCCTGGACGTACCCTTCTTTCATGAATTCGACAGTCTCTTCCAATGCGTCAAAGCACACGACCTTCACTTCGCCGGGTTTTTTGCCGGCGGCCTTCAGGGCGCGCACCTGTGCCGGGCCATTGTACGCATACACGCCGTAGAAGCCATTGATGTCAGGGTTGGACGAGAGGATGGCCTCAGAGTGCGCGTTCGCCACCTGGGCGTCTTCCTGATCCACGTCTTCGACCACGATTTCAATCTCGGACCCGGCGATGGCGTCCTTGAAGCCCTGGATGCGTTCCTTGGCGTTGAGCGCGGTCAGCGAGCCAACCTGGATGGCGACTTTGCCCTTGCCGTCCAATTGCTCGATCATCGCCTGGCCGGCCAGGTAACCCGAATGGTAGTTGTTGGGGCCGATGTACACATAGCGGCCGCTGGTCGGCGCATCAGAGTCGAACGTGATGACCGGAATGCCCTTAGCCAGGGCGTCCTTGACCACCTTGTCGAACGCGCCCGGATCGGACGCGCCAAAGACAATGCCGTCCACGTTCTGGGCGACGAACCCTTCCATGACCGTCACCTGGCGGGCGACGTCTTCCTTGCTCGGGTTCTCGAAGATGGCCTGGCTACCGGTGATGGCCGCCGCGTTCTTCACGCCCATACCGACTTCATCCCAGTATGGGTGTACCACCTTGCCCAGTCCGCCGAAGGTGAAGCCGGAGGTCTTCGGCGCCGGCTCCGCCGCCCACGTGGGCAACGCGCCGATCAGGCCAACCAGTACAGACAGCAGCAGCAGAACAGTTACAAAGCGTTTCATCGTTTTTCCTCTCCTTAAATTCACTCATTGCAGACAGCAAACAACATCCGACATTTCACGTCTTACATGCGATTTCCTGACAACCTCTGTCCTTTGGCTGTTCACCTCCTTTCGATGCAGCTTTCAGCTCATGGTGCAATTTGGGAAATCCGCCACCCCTCGTGGCGGCTACGACGAACAGTCAGCAGCTTTCCATAGCCGTCCGGTGTGTCCGGCGGTCTCGGCTGGGGGCTGCTCGCTAGACCGTCCTCTGATCCCGCGTGCGCAGCACGTCAATCGTCACCGCGGCGACGATGACCGCGCCGATGACCAGGTTGTACCAGTAAGCGTTCACCCGCAGAGTGATCAGGGCGTTGTCAATCATCGCCATCAGGATTGCGCCGAGCACCGTCCCGCGCACGGTGCCGATGCCGCCGGCCAGGCTGGTGCCGCCGATGATGGCCGCGGCGATGGCCGTCAGCTCATAGCCGCCCGCCACGCTGGCCAGTCCCTCGGACATGCGGCTGGCGATGATCAGGCCCACCACGCCCGCCAGGAAAGTCCCCTGCACATAGACGAAAATGGTCACCCACGTCACCGGCACGCCCGACATGCGCGCCGCCTCCGGGTTGCCGCCAATGGCATAGATGTAGCGTCCCAGCGACGTAAACTGTAGGATGAACGTGGTGATGACGGCGACGACGAGCAGCACCACAAAGGGCACCGGCAGCGGCCCCAACAATCCCTGGCCCAGCCAGCGGAACGACTCGTCGCGGATCAATACCGGGTAGCCCCTGGTCAGCACGAACGCTCCACCGCGGAACATCGAGAGAGAACCCAGCGTGATAATGAATGGCGCAACGCCCACTTTGGTCACGAACACGCCATGATACAGGCCGATCAACGCCGACATGGCCAGCACTGTAATGGCCGACAGGGCGATGTTGTTGCCCGTCCAGCCCATCATCAGCGCGGTGACGATGCCGACGAACGCAACGACAGACCCGACCGACAGGTCAATGCCCAGCGCGATGATGATGAACGTCTCGGCAATTGCCAGGATGCCGAACACGGCCACCTGGCGCATGATGACCTGAATGTTGAACAAGGTCAGAAAAGTCGGGTTCAGAGCGTAGATGACCAATCCCGCCACCAGGACAAAGCCCAGCACGTTGATCTCTCGGACATCTCCGACCCTCTGAATCCAGGTGCGACTCTTATCTACAGCCATTGTCGTTCTTCCTCCTGCACGCAACCTAATCGGCCAGCCGCTTGCGGGTGGTGACCATGTCAACCGTCACCGCGGTGACGATGACGATGCCGATGATGAGCTCGCTCCACCAGGGTTCGACCCGCAGCAGCACGAGCAAGTTGTCAATCAGCGCCATCATCGTCGCGCCGATGATGGTGCCCAGCACCGTGCCGATGCCGCCATACATGCTGGTTCCGCCGATGATGGCCGCGGCGATGGCGTTCAATTCGTAGCCGATGCCCACGCCCGGCATGCCCTGACCCAATCGCGCGGCCAGGATGATCGCGCTGATGCCGAACAACACGGTCGCCTGGACGTACACAAAGGTCAGCACCCGCCTGACTGGAATGCCGGACAGCCGCGCCGCTTCGCGGTTGCCGCCGATGGCATAGATGTAGCGACCCAGCGGCGTCTGGTTCAAGATGTAATTCATCGTCAGGGCCACGGCCACCAAAATGAACAGCGGCACCGGAATGCCCAATACCAGGCCCTGGCCTATCCACAGGAAAAACTCGTTCTGGATGCGTATCGGATAGCCCTGCGTCGAGACGACGGCGATGCCGCGGAAAATGGACAACGAACCGAGCGTGACGATGAATGGTACGAGCCCCAGGCGCGTGATCATCGCCCCGTGATACAGGCCGATGACGATGCACAGCACGAGCAGGATGGCAATGGCCAGCGGCGCGTCAACACCCCACATCATCAACAGCCCGACCATGACGCCGTTGAAGGCCAGCATGGAGCCGGGCGACAGGTCAATGCCGCCGGTGATGATGACCGCGGTCTCGGCAATGCCCAAGATGCCGAAGATGGCGACCTGGCGGACGATGACTTGAATGTTGTATGGGGTCAAAAAGTTCTGATTGAAAGCGTAGATAATGATTGACAGCACGATGACGGCCATCAAGACCATGAATTCTCGAAAACCTGTCAACTTTTGCAGCAGGCTCTTGCCATTATCGCCCATGCGGTTCTCCCTCTGTTCTCGCTTGGGATAGCTTATTTGACGTTCACTACGGCGCGGGCCATGATTTTTTCCTGGTCGAACTCGGAGCGCACAAACTCGCCAGTGATCGTGCCCTTAGACATGACCAGAATCCGGTCGCACATGCCCATCAGTTCCGGCAGCTCGGAAGAAATCAGGATGACGCCCATGCCTTCGCGCGCAAACTCACACATCAGGGCGTGAATCTCCGCTTTGGCCCCGACGTCTATGCCGCGCGTCGGCTCATCGAGGATGAGCACATCCGGATTGACAGCCAGCCATTTCGCCAGCACGACCTTTTGTTGGTTGCCACCGCTCAGGTACTTGACCAGTTGCCTGATGCTCGGCGTGCGGATTCTGAGCTGATCGACGAACCGCTCGGCTATGGCCCGTTCCGCCCTGCTGTTGACCACCAGCAATCGGGTCAGGCGGTCCAGCGTCGCCAGGCTGACGTTTTCGACCACATTCATGCCCAGCACCAGGCCCTGCCTCTTGCGGTCTTCCGGCACCAGACCCACGCCAGAGGACACGGACTCGCGCGGCGAGCTGAGGTCCACAGGCCGGCCCTTCAGCAGGATTTCGCCGGAGTCTTTGGGGTCGATGCCAAACAGGGCGCGTACCGTCTCGGTTCGGCCGGCGCCAACCAGGCCGGCAAAGCCGAGAATTTCGCCGCGACGCAGGTCAAAACTCACGTTACGCACCAGCTTGCCCCGTGTCAGGTTTCTGACCGACAGGACCACCTCGCCGATCTCCACCTGTTGCTTGGGGAACATCTGGTCCAGCGTCCGCCCGACCATCAACGCAATGACCTTATCCATGGTCGCCTCGCTGGTCCTGAGCTCGCCAGCGTTCTTCCCATCGCGCAAGACGACAATCCGCTCAGTGATTTCGAACACTTCCTCCAGGCGGTGGGTGATAAATACGACCGACACGCCCTGATCGCGCAGACGCCGCACCACCTGGAACAGGGCTTCCACGTCCGATTGGGGCAGGGTTGCCGTTGGCTCGTCCATGACGATGATGCGCGCGTCCAGCGACAGGGCCTTGGCAATCTCCACCAATTGTTGTTGCGCCACACCCAGGTCCTTGACCACTGCATCCGGCCCAAAATTGGCCCCCAGCTGCGTCAACAGGCGTTGCGTTTCGGCCCGCATCTGCTCTTTGTTGAGCGCGTAGAAGACGTTGCCCGTCGTGCCCGCCTTTCTCATCTCGCGGCCCAAAAACACGTTCTCGAAGACCATCATCTGTGGCACCAGGTTGAATTCTTGATGGATGACCGTGAGCCCCAGGGCGAACGCCTCGTTAGGGGAACGAGGCTCAATTTCTTGCCCGTACATCAGGATACGCCCGCTGTCCTTGCGATACACGCCGGTCAGGATTTTGATGAGGGTAGATTTCCCGGCGCCGTTCTCACCGACCAGGGCCACGATTTCTTTGGGGTAGACCCTGAAATCCACGTCGCTCAGCGCCACAACGCCCGGGAACGACTTGCTGATCTTTTCCATCGTTAGAATCGGTTCGTGTTCCAAACTGGTCCCTCCTTGACACAAGAACTTTATGCGGGCTCCCAGGCTGCCGGCTCATGTCCGACGCCCGAACGGGCCTGTGCCGCTTGCCCGTCTGGGCTCACGCGGCCGGCAGGACGCCGCCTGCCCCTTGCCGGGTGAGCAGCGCACCGCACGTGCGCCTCACAACCAACTCGGCGGGCAACACCACGCGGCGCGGCGGCCCGGTGAGCTGCCCTTCGATGCGCTGCAGGAGCAAAGTCACCGCTTCATGCGCCATCACATCGAGGCTCGCCTTTACGCTGGTCAGGGCCAGACTGCGGCTGGCCGCCCAGGCGATGTTGTCATAGCCTGTCACGGCTACGTCTTCGGGCACGCGCAGGCCGCAGTCAATCACGGCATCAATGACCGCAATGGCCATCAGGTCGTTGGCGCATACGATGGCCGTCGGCCGCTCCGCCAGACTCAGCAATTGTACCGCCGCGGCATAAGCCCCCCGCGAAGTATAGTTGCCCTGGCCGATCAACGTATCATCGGGCTCGAGGCCATATTCCGCCAACGCCTGCCGGTAACCGGCCTCGCGGTCCAGGCTGGTCGAAGCATTCGGCGTGCCCCGCACGAAGGCGATGCGGCGATGGCCCAGTGCGAGCAGATGGCGAGTCACCAGGTATCCCCCCTGGCGGTTATCTACCACGACGTAATCACAGGGCGCGTCGGCGACATAGCGGCTGACCATCACCACCGGAATGCCGGCGTCGGTTAACCGTTGGGGGACTTTGCTAGACTGCGTGGTGGAGGCCAGGATGACGCCATCAACGCGCTGTTGAATCAGCAGGGTTGCCATTCGTTCTTCTTCTTCAGGGTCGCGGCCAGCCGAGCCGAGGATGACCGTATAGCCGGCTTCACGGGCCCTACCGACAACCGTATCCACCATTTCGGTGTAACCTGGGTTCAAGATATCCCATAGCACGAAGCCAATGAGATGGTGCCGTCGGGTGACCAAACTGCGCGCGGCGATGTTCGGCTGATAGCCCAGCACCTCGATGGCTTCCAGGACCTTTGCCCTGGTCGCCTGGCGGACATGGGGATATTCGTGTATGACATTGGACACGGTCTTTGGCGAGACGCCAGCCCGTTTCGCCACGTCGTTGATGGTCACCGGCATAGTCGTCTCTCCGCGGCAGGGTTGGAAGTTTTTGTGCGCAGTTTCACAAAACAAAAACCCGCCGCCGGACAGTTGTTTTTCTCATCGTTTGACCATGAAAAATTAACTGATCCGACAGCAGGCTCACAGACCACGCAGGGGATTCTCCTCATCGCCAGCACGGACGAAGTCCGTTAATCTTCCCAGACCTGATTTACAGCGTTGTAAATACATTATATCACGGAATACGGGCTTTGTCAAGTGCGCGAATTGTCCCATCAGGGCAAACGCATCTCAACGAATTTTAGGGAAACATCAGTACACACGTGTGCAAATAGCAGGTTGCTCCATTTGAACTTGTGTTAAGCGCTTCAAAGAAATTCTTCTAGGGAATCGACCCTTGAAAAGTGCTCCATGCGTTTGCCCTGCCCTCTGAAAACGGTGAATTGACCAGAACTGCGCGCACAAGTATAATGGTTCTGAGAATATACCTGGATGTTTGCTGTTTGAATAGGCCCTTCGATGACCAAACTCAGGACCGTATTCACCTGGAGTCCGAGGCCGTTATTCTCATTCTGAAGAAGTTGGAGGCAGGTATCTGGGAATGGGTTGGCAGCGAGGTATTGGACTTGGAGGTCCGGCAGACGCCGGACAGAGAACGGCGCGAACGTGTCCTACTCTTGGTGCGGAGCGTCCACAGATGCGTGGCTGTTGGACACTCGGTGCTGCGGCGCGCTCAGCAGCTTGAGAAAGTGGGGTTCGGCGCTTTTGATGCGTTGCACGTGGCCTGCGCAGAAGATGGCGAAGCGGATGTTTTGTTGACGACTGATGACCAACTGCTCGTATGCGCCCGTCATAACGCGGGAAAGCTTAGGGTGGCAGTCGAGAACCCTTTGACCTGACTAGAGAGGATGACAAAGAAATGAACATGAAACCAGTGACACTAGAAGAAATCCGCACAATGGGCCTGGAGGCCCTGGCTCGCGAGCTCGGACCTGTGGGGGTGATCAGATTTCTCCAACAGTTCGAGAGCGGGCATGGCGACTATTCCAAAGAGCGGCATCAATGGCTCACAGGTCGGGATGTACAGACGCTTGCCGAGGAGATGCGGCGGGGTACCCAATTTGTGGAAGACGAGACAACTTCTCGTTCCTCGTGAGGTGCTGTGCCGCAGTTCTGCGCCATTCCGCTTGGACTGTAGCGGTCTCCAGGCCCTGCCATGTTGAGACGGCTTCGTTTTCCTCCATGAGCAAACAACGTACCTCTTACGCCTGTAGCCAATGCCCGCCATTGGCCAGGTTGCCATAACCTCCTTGATTTACAGATAGAGGTGCATCCGAAGTTTGAGGAAGCAGGCGCGTGCGGTGTTTTCCATTGGCCGCCGCTCGCCCCCCGTCATTCTGAGGCGCGGCAGCGCCGAAGGACCTCAACGCCTGCCAGGGCGAGATGCTTCGCCTGTGGCTCAGCATAACGGAGGACGCCCCGTCCGGTCGTTGCGAGCGCAGCGAAACAATCTCCGGGTTGGCGGCCGTAGCATAGGGCCTCGTGCCCGTGCCTTGTGCCCGTTATGCCCACAAGGGGCTATGCTACATGGCTTCGTCGCCCTGCGGGCGACTTGCAATGACACTTGGCGGCGTTTCTTCCCCAATGAGCGGCGCGCCCACGCGCCGTGGGGGAGCTCAGCATGACGTAGGGCGACCTTATCAAATTTCCACTGGATCCGGTGCAGTACCGTGCGTTACCACCGCTTTACACATGTGGCACTTCAGTGTATAATTGACGCCATATTTTTTAAGGAGGCCAGGATACGCAAGCGGAGATGGAGCTAAAGATCGATTTATCACTCCATTTTCCTTGTTGCGCAGAACAGATTCCCGTAGATGAGGAGAACCTATGTCGGTGACCATCCGCCGTATGGCTGAATCTGACATCCACCCAACCGGCGATGTGCAGCAGCGGGCGTTTCCTCGCCAGCGAGAATGCCAGCTCTATGTCGCTTGCAACTTTCGCGCCTATCCACGCATGCAATATTTCGTCGCCGAGCAGGATGGCCGCATCGTCGGCTATATCCTCTGGACTTACAAGAGTGGTTTCAGAGCAGAAGTTGTCCTCGAACTGGAACAAATGGCTGTCGCTCCCGATTATCAGGGACAGGGCATCGGCAAACGCCTCATACTGGAGTCGTTGCCTCTGGTCATCGAGCAGATGCACGAGGCGGGCATGCGCCTCAAGCACGTTCTGGTCAACACGCGCGTGGACAACTTCGCACAGAAACTGTATCATGACACGCTG
Organism: Anaerolineae bacterium; assembly: GCA_034435095.1. Classification (GTDB taxonomy): domain Bacteria; phylum Chloroflexota; class Anaerolineae; order DAOTYC01; family DAOTYC01; genus DAOTYC01. Next base: position 18,151 of record DAOTYC010000242.1, read on the forward strand.
GGGGCCGAGATTGCGGCGACCGTCACCCAGTTGTTCTCGCATGACGAGGTGTTCATGGTTGCGAGAGACTTCGAGGAGTCAGAGCACTATCGGGCCATGATGTCCAGATGGTCTAAGCCTTCTGCATCAGTTGCCGCGACCTCAGCAAAGGCTGAAGCAAGATCAGGCTGACCCCGACCAGAATGAGCGCTCCGCCGTAGATTTGCGGTGTGGTGGGCACAGTGCCGAACACCCCATACGCGCCGAGCATAGCCGTCGGCGGGGTGATGACGCTCAACGCGGCGACCTTGGCCAGGTCTGAGTGCCCCAATGAGAAGTACAACAACAGGTTGAAAGCGACGTATCCGATGCCCGTCCACAGGACAAAATCCGGCATCAGCGCAACGGGCGGCTATTGTTTGCCCGAAGTGAAAAAATAGCCCTTGTATTCTTCGGGCACAGTCATCTCTCAATCCCAGCCGGTGACGGCGTTCTCGATATGCTCGCGGCGGGTCAGGCGTCCCTGGGCGTCCATTTCCAGGGCGATGAAATCAATACGGTAATCGCCTTGCCAGCCGTGCTGCGCAACATAAGCGTCGGCCAGAGCGATCATGCGCCGCCGTTTGGCTGGCGTCAGCGATTCCTCCGGTGCACCATAGACGTCCGTTCGGCGGGCGCGGACCTCGACAAATACCAGGCAATCCCCGCGATGCGCCACCACATCTATCTCTCCTAATCCTTGACAGCGCCAGTTGCGTTCCAGTACCTGATAGCCCTGGCTTTGCAAGAAGGCCACGGCCATATCTTCGCCGCGTTGCCCGACGGCCTGTCGCTTCATGATTTCTCCATCTCAGCGGTGCGAGTCTTCCCGCGCGCCGCATACGCGCCGGACCGGTTCATAGCTCAGACGGTGAACGACGCACGGACCCAACCGTTGCAGGGCGGCGCGATGTTGCGCTGTACCGTAGCCCTTGTGGCGGGCGAAACCATAGCCGGGATATTCTCGTTCCATTTCCAGGCAGTACGTATCGCGCGCGACTTTGGCGATAATAGAAGCTGCCGCAATGGACAGGCAGGTCATATCTCCCTTGATTAGGGGCCGCTGCGGGATTGTCACCTGGGGCAGATGTACCGCATCAATCAGCAGATAGTCGGCGCAGCAACCCGTATGCGCCAGCGCGGCGCACATCGCCGTTTGCGTGGCAGCCACAATGCCACACTGGTCTACTTCGGTGTGACATGCCTGGCCGATGCCCACCGCCAGCGCGACGTCGCGGATCAGGCAGGCCAGTTCATCGCGCTCGTGTGGGGATAATAGTTTGGAATCGCGCACGTTGCACAGGGCTTCTGACAAAGTGGGGAAGTCGGGAGGGAGAATAACTGCCGCAGCGAAGACCGGGCCGGCCCATGCCCCACGGCCTACCTCGTCCAGCCCGGCAACCAGACGGTAGCCTTGCGCCCACAGCGCCGCCTCGTTTGACAGGTCAGGCGCGGGATTCTGGGTCTTCAGCTTCATTTGTTGTCCTCCGGTAAGGCTGCGTGGACTACGCCTACATGGTCGCGGGTTTCGAGGATGATGTTCCCTTCTCTGCCGGCGACACGGGTATGTCCGGGAATCACGTTTCCGGCATAACACAAAAAAGAGCGCAGGTCATCGCCTACGCCCTTCCTTGCCTCGCTTGCGCGCATCGGCGCCTTGGCCTAGAAACGCTTCTCCTTCAGACGCGCTGCTTTCTGCTTGCGGCCACGCAAGAAGTAGAGTTGCGCGCGACGGACGTGGCCGTGCCGAATGACCTCAATTTGCTCGATACGTGGCGAATGGAGCAAGAAAGTACGTTCCACTCCAACCGAGTGAGAGGCTACACGCCGCACGGTAAATGTCGTGTGAATGCCACCCTTGCTCATTCGCATCACCGTGCCCTGTACTACCTGAATACGCTCGCGGTTGCCTTCCACAATACGATTGTGAACCTTTACCGTATCTCCTACCCGAATCTCGGGCGGTTCGGCCTTGAGGTACGCTTGCTCGACGGATTTGATGAGATCGGCCATCGTTAACTACCACCTTTTCGTTAATGTCACACGAGAAGAGAGTATATCACAACTCTGGTTTCTTGGCAAATCAATGCAGTCTTGATTTGACATGCGCACGAACATTCTCTATAATATTGACACGCTCCTCGCACGCGAGGGGCGTATTCATGCAGGCCACAGGCCAATTATTTCACCTGATGAGGAAAATAATAAGCGTATGATCGACGTCAATCAACTGAGAAAAGGCGTGACTTTTGAGCTGGATGGCAATATCTACCGCGTGTTGGAGTATCAACACAACAAGCCCGGCCGCGGCAATGCCACCATCAGGACGAAGATCCGCGACCTGCGGACCGGGGCTACGCTGAACAAGACGTTCACTTCCGGCGACCGCGTGCAGGATATTCGGCTTGACCATGCGACCGTGCAGTACATGTACAATGACGGCGATACGTACTACTTCATGGACGTGGAGACGTATGAACAGCCGGCTCTCTCGAAGGAGATGTTGGGCGACGCGGTGAACTATCTGACCGAAGGGTTGACCCTGGAGCTAGAGAGTTTTGAAGGGCAGCCTATTGGCATCGAGTTGCCCATCACCGTCGACCTGCAGGTCGTGTCGTGCGAGCCGGGGGTCAAGGGCGACACGGCCACCGGCGCAACCAAGGCGGCTACACTCAGCACCGGCCTGATTGTGCAGGTGCCGTTGTTCGTCGAGGAAGGTGACGTCGTGCGCGTCGACACGCGGACCGGCGAGTACCTGACACGGGCTTAGTTTTGGGGCACAAGGCCCTATG
>DAOTYC010000243.1:0-5945 GCA_034435095.1 Anaerolineae bacterium
CATGCTCGGCTTCCCGCCTTCGCTGCAAATGCTCGTCAGAGCCCTGGTTATCATCGTCGCCATTCTCGCCCAACGCTTCGCCCTCGACCGGCGCAACGTGTAACGGGAAGGAGTGTAGGTCATGAACGCAATGCTTAGAAAAGTCTCGGTCAAGGCGGTCGTCAGCAATCTGTACGTGATCGGTGTGCTCGCCATCATCGTCCTGGTATTCACCCTGATCTCGCCGAAATTCGTCGGCTTGCCGAACATCATCAACATCCTGCGCCAGTCGGTGCCGGCCATCATGATTGGCGGGGCATTCACCCTGCTGATGATTTCCGGCAACATTGACCTGTCGGTTGGCGGCATCGTTGGCCTGACCACAGTGACCTACGCCCTGGTGGGCAAGGCTGGTCTGCCACTGTTTTGGGCCGGAGTCGTGACGCTGGCGCTGGGAATTGTGGTCGGTGCGCTCAACGGCTTCCTGGTGGTAAGGCTGCGCATCGTGCCAGTCATCGCCACCCTGGCGACCATGAACCTGTGCATTGGCGTCGGCAAGCTGTTGGCCCCAAAAGGCATCGGCGTGATCAAGGGCCTGCCCGAGGGCGTCGAGCTGTTCGCCCGCAGCCGTTTCTTCCTGCACATGCCGCCGGCCCTGTACGCCGCCATCGCGATCACCATCCTGCTGGTCATCTTCCACAAACGGATGGTGCTGGGCAAGTATACGGCGGCGATAGGCGGAAACAAAACCGCCGCCGAACTGGCCGGCGTCAACGTCGTGCAGACCGTCTGGATTCTGTACATCATGGTCGGGTTCTGCGCCGCCTTCGGCGGCATCGCCCGGGCGAGCTACCTTTCCTTGGGCGACCCGATAACCGGCATGGGGATGGAAATGGACGCCATCATCGCCGTGTTGCTGGGTGGGACGAGTTTCTTCGGCGGTGAAGGCTCGGTGGTCAGGACGGTTGTGGCCGTGTTGATTCTGACCTGCCTGGCGGCCGGGCTGCAAGTGGTGGGGATGCCACCCTACTGGCAATCGTTGGTTAAGGGCGTGGTGCTCATCATCGCCCTGGTGATTGACATACTGGTTAAAGAGAAGATCGTAGATTGAAAAAGGAGAGTTCAGATGTTTAAGGATTTCTTTTACCACAACCCCGTTAAGATTGTTTTCGGCGAAGGAAAACTGGCCGAGGCGGGCCAATATGCAAAGCATTATGGCAGCAAAGCCATCATCGTGACCACTGGCTACCTGTTCAAGGACAGCGGCCTGGTAGACCGTCTACAGCGAATTCTGCGGGACAGCGGTGTCGAATCCATCCATTACGGCGAGGTCCAGCCCAATCCACTGCACACCCAAATTGACAAAGGCGCGGAGGTCGCCAGGGCCGCTGGCTGCGACCTGGTGATCGGTTTGGGCGGGGGCAGCGCCATAGACGCCGCCAAGGGCATGGCCATCGTGCTGGGCCACAACCGACCGGTCTGGGATTTCTGTATGGGGCCGGATGTGCCGCCGATTACGAACAAGACCTACCCCATCATCGCCATCACCACCACTTCCGGGACTGGCAGCGAATGCACGCAGTGGGCGGTCATCACCAATCCGGACACCGAAGAGAAGCCGGGCATCGGCTGCGAATACACCTTTGCCAAAGTGGCGATTGTTGACCCGGAGCTGATGGCTACCATGCCGCCGAAGGTCACCGCCTCGACCGGGTTCGATACGCTGGCCCACGCCATCGAGGCCTATACCGCCGTGCTGGCCACGCCCATCACCGACCTGTACTGCGAGCAGGCCATCCGTCTGGTCGGCAAGTACCTGCGCCGCGCCGTGAAGAACGGCCAGGACCGCGAGGCGCGCAACGCCATGGCCTACGCCAACTCCCTGGCTGGCATGTCCATCTCAGTGGGTATTGTAACCGTCTGTCACGGCCTGGCCCATTCCATCGGCGGCTTGGCCGGCACGACTCACGGCGAAACGCTGGCCGCCATGACTCCACATGCGATGCGCTTCTCCATGAAGGCCTACCCGGACAAATTCCGCCGGATAGCCATGTTCCTGCGCGATGAATATGGCAGTCCGGAAGCGTATCAGGTTGAGGATAGCGTAAGGGAAGTGGAGCAACTGATCCGCGACATTGGCCTCGACACGCCGCTGTCCAAACAGGGCCTGAAGGAGAAAGACATCGAGCGGGCGGCTGACGGCGTGATCCGTTATATGACTGGTTCCATTACTAACGACCCGGCCATGCCCGGCAGGGACGACATCATTGACATCATCCGCAAATCGTTCGGAGGTGCGCCGCGGCGACAGGCCGCAGCCAAAAAGGCCTTTGAGGTCGAGCACTGCCTGAGCGTGCACAATGAGATCGGCGAGTCGCCGCTTTGGGTGCCCGAAGAAGGAAAGCTGTATTGGACTGACTTCCAGGCGAGCACGGTGTGGAGCTACCAGCCCGGCACCGGGCAGAAAGAGAGCTGGACGCTGAGCCTACCAGTGGTGTCCATTGCTCGACGTGAGAATGGCGGCTTTGTGCTGGTCACCAAGCGTGGGCTGGCTTTCTGGGACCGCGACACGAATACCTGCGAGCTGATTGCCAATCCTCTGGCTGCTGCGGACCACCTGTGGTTCAACGACGGGGCGGTTGATCGCCAGGGCCGCCTGGTGGCTGGCACGATGAACCACCGCAAGCTTGATGCAGCGGACGGCTGTCTGTATCGCCTCGGCCCCAACCTTGAGGTCAAATGTCTCGCCAATGGCTTTGCTGTCGCCAACGGCATCGGTTTCAGTCCGGACGGCACGGCCATGTATGTGACGGAGCAATTCGGTGGCCGTATCCTGCGCTACGACTACGACTCACAGAGCGGTGTACTCAGCAACCGGCACGTCTTCGCCCAGGGGCCAAAGGCGGAAGGCCTGCCCGACGGGCTCATCGTCGATGCTGAAGGGTATGTGTGGAGAGCGCATTTTGGCGGCGGGCTGATCACGCGCTACACCCCGGACGGCGCAGTGGACACCCGTATCGAGCTGCCGGTGCCCATCGTGACCTGCATGGCCTTCGGCGGCGAGGATTTGGACGAGCTGTACGTGACCACTGGCTGGTATGGCATGACGCCGGCGGAGCAACAGGCCAGGCCGGGCGCGGGCGACTTGTTCCGCATCCGCACCGCTTTCAAGGGCCTGCTGGAGCCGCGATTCCGCGGCTAGCGGGCTGAGGACGGGCGAGAGGTTGAGCCTGCGGTTCAGCTTGACGGGAGGACGGGGCGATGGGCTCAGGCCGGCGCAGCTCGTGTCTCAGACATCGAGTGCATCCGAAGTATAAGGAAGCAGACGCATGACGGCGAAACGCCGTCATGCTGAGCCGAAGGCGAAGCATCTCGCGCCACCTGTGAGTCTGAGATTCCCTTCGCTGCGCTCAGGGCGGTTGCTTCGGCGCCGTCGCCCCCTTAGCTGTAGGTCGGGTTTCCATACCCGACCTACAGCGGCAGGTTTGGGAACCCGACCTACGGCTAGCCCAAAATCTCGGGTGCATCCCAGACCTCGTTCATCTGGACAGAAGCAGCGTTTTGTGCTACCATAGCAGCATCGCGACATTATAGAGACGCCTTGCGACAGGTCAGCCGGCCGGATGTGCGCCGGCTCATGTTCGCAGGCCCAATCTTGTGCCTGACCGAGGAGAGAGTATGCAAGACAAGGACAACGAATTTAACGGCAAGACCGCCATCGTCACCGGGGCGACCAAGGGCATCGGGCGAGACATCGCCGTCAGCTTCGCGCGGGCGGGCTGCAACCTGGGACTCACCGGCAGGAACGAGGCGGAGCTGCGCCAGGTCGCGACGGAAGCTGAGGGGTTGGGAGTCATCTGCCACACTTACCGCGCCGACCTGGCCTCAGCAGACGAGTGTCTGGCCATGGCCGAATACTTTGCCCGACAGTTTCCGGTCATTGACATCCTGGTCAACAACGCCGGCCTGAGCTATCCGGAGAAACTCGTTGATCTGGACATCGGGCATTGGGATACCACATTGGCGGTCAATCTGCGCGCCCCGGCCATCATCAGCAAGGTGATTGCCCGGAAGATGATTGAGCAGGGCCACGGCGTCATCATCAACATCTCCAGCAACGCCAGTTTGGGCGGCATCGAGGAACATGCTGCCTACTGCGCCAGCAAATTCGGACTGAACGGGCTGACCAAAGTCATGGCCGTCGAGCTTGGCCCACACAACATCCGCGTCAACGCCATCGCCCCGACGGTGGTGCTCACGCCGATGGGCACGCAGGTCTGGGGCGACCCGCAGAAGGCGGCCCCGGTCAAGGCCAAGATTCCCCTCGGGCGGTTCGCCTATCCGCGCGAAATCACCAGCGCAGTGCTCTTCCTGGCCTCCGACGGGGCAAGCATGATCCACGGCGAAACCCTGGTCATTGACGGCGGTGCGGCGGCGAGACTGTATTAGGGCGCGGCCGCCTGCCGCGTCCGCAGCAGCCGCGTTAGAAATGAGCGGCTGAGGCTCAAAAAAGTTTACAATTCTTTCTATTTGTGCTATAATAACTCATGGTACACGCCTGTTTCCTGGTTGGTAGGAGCAGGCGCGGTCAGCTTGCCCACGACGACGGGCCGGCAAGCGACAGGGCCTTGGCGCCCCGGCCCAATGGTCACTTTGGGAAGCTACGGGTTGGGACAAGGTTCGTTAACAATCACATAGGAAGGAGGCAGGTGGTTCATCATGATCACATCGCCCCCACGGGCGACCTGCTGTCGGGCTTGTCGTACCTGAGGTCGAACGGATTCTTTGTTGGCAAGGTTCGGCCTGGCAAGTCAGTTCAATCTGACGTCAGACTATCATTGCGGCGTTCATCTTTCCAGCCGCCCGGATTGAACTGCTTGCGCTCGACCCTTTGACGCCTTTTATCATTATCGCAGGCGTTGAACCGGTCGCGGCGAGCACAATGGTCGCCCCGCAGGGCAAGAGACGGCGCATGTCTGCCAATCAGTTGTTGTATCGTCTTGTTGCGTTCGATTTTTGTTGAGGAGGCATATTATGGCGCAAACACAAAAGCAAACAAGCTCATTGTTGTCGCCTGATTGGTCAAACGTTCTTGCCGGATTATCAAATCAGGCGCTCAAAAGCAAACGCATCCGCAAGATGGTTTTCGACAACGTCCGTTCAAGAGTCATCGATCAAATGTATCCGACCACCATGGTCCCGGCGCAGGTTATCGAAGACCAAAAGCTCATTCTGAACGTTCTGGTGGATGCGGTCGAGCGGGCGCTGGAGCGCAAAGGGATTTCGGAAGCGTTTACCCAGCGCGTCATCCGCAACAGCATCAAGAACCTGATCTTCAATTCAGACAAGGTCAGGGCATGGGAGACGTTCCGCCAGCAATACAACGGCCAGGACCCGCCCGGCTTTCTGGTCATCAGCCCAGGCAAGGCGTGCAACCTCCAGTGCAAGGGTTGCTACGCCAGCTCCGGCCACGACAAGGAAAAACTGGACTGGGACGTCTTCGACCAGATCATCGTCCAGGCCAAAGAGCTATGGGGCAGTTGGTTCTTCACCATTTCCGGCGGCGAGCCGTTGGCTTATCGTTCGCAGGGCAAGGACCTGCTTGACATCATGGAAAAGCACAACGACTGCATGTTCCAGATGTACACCAACGGCACGTTAATTGATCGGGAGACTGCCCAGCGTATGGCCCAACTGGGCAATCTCACGCCGGCGATCTCGGTGGAGGGCCTGAAAGACAGCACCGACAACCGCCGCGGCGAAGGCGTCCACGACCGGATCCTGCAGGCCATGGCCAACCTGCGCGAGGCCGGCGTGCCGTTCGGCATTTCCATGACCGCCACGCGGTTCAACTGCGAGGAAATCCTGTCCGATGAGGTCATTGACTTCTATCAGGCGCAGGGCGCGCTGTACGCCTGGCTGTTCCAGTACATGCCCATCGGCCGCGGCTTCACACTGGACCTGTT
>DAOTYC010000244.1:0-9180 GCA_034435095.1 Anaerolineae bacterium
GTTCGAGCCGGAGCCGGTGACCAGCCAGATGCCGGCCAGCGCGGCCATCGTCGCGCAGACCGCGGGCGTGGTGGGCGCGGCCCTGCCGGTCGTGTCCGTCACCCTGACCGCCGACCCGCCCACGCTGTTGCAAATGCTGGGCTTCGTGGCCGCGCTGGCCGGCATCTGGCTGGTCACCGGCTCCGGCTCGAACGGCGAGGCGGTCAATCAGCGCGGCTTCGCCCTGGCCGTTTTCGCCGGCGTGGCCTTTGGCGCGTTCTTTCTGCTCATCGGCCGCGTTCAAACCACCGCGCCCTTCACGCCCCTGGCTGTGGGCAAAATCGTCGGGTTCTTGTTGGCCCTGCTGCTGTTGATCGGGCGCGGCAGACCCTCACCGTGGGCTGCCGGGCGTTCGCTCGCCGTGCTGGGCGGAATTTTGGACGCAGCCGGTAATTCGTTCTATTTCCTGGCGCAACACATCACCCGGCTGGACATCGCCGTCGTGCTGACGTCGCTGTACCCGGCCTCGACAGTCGTGCTGGCGTACATCATCCTGCGAGAGCACATTTCCCGCAGGCAGGCGGCCGGGGTGGCCCTGTGTCTGCTGGCGATTGCCCTGATCGTGCTGTGAGGGAAAACCGGGCGGCGCCGCGCCGTCCGGCTGGGCGTCATCTCGCCCCCCAATCCTGAACGCACCCCCTTCGTCGAGCCGTTTGCCCCTTTGTGCGCAGGTGTGATACAATAACCCAGTTAATACAACGAACGACGAGGTGACAGGGTCCATGGCGTCAATTGTGCCCCCACGCCTGCCGCGTGGGATGCGAGACATTCTGCCCGACAAAATGATCCAGCGACAATATGTCGAAGGGATTATCCGCGAAGTATTCGAATCGTTTGGGTTCGAGCCGCTGTCTACCCCGGCGGTGGAACTGGCTGAGACGCTGATGGGCAAGTATGGCCCGGAGGCGGAAAAGCTGATTTACGAGGTCAAACATCGCGAGGGCAAGGAAGACCTGGCGCTGCGCTACGACCTGTCGGTGCCGCTGGCCCGGGTGGCGGCGATGTACCCGGACCTGCCCAGGCCGTTCAAACGCTATCAGATTGCCCCGGTCTGGCGGGCGGAACGGCCACAAAAGGGACGATTCCGCGAGTTTTGGCAATGCGACGTGGATACGGTCGGTGCGGAGAGCATCCTGGCGGATGCCGAGATACTCAACGTGGTATACGAGATCCTGCGGCGCCTGGGCTTCAGCCGCTACGTGATCCGCATCAACAATCGGAAAATACTGAAAGGCATCGGGCGGTTTGTCGGGCTGGAGGGCGAACTGCTGGCCGGCCTGTACCGCTCCATAGACAAGCTGGACAAGATTGGGCTGGAGGGCGTCAACGAAGAACTTCAGCGTAATGGTATCCCGCAGGCGGAAATTGACCGCATGATGGACCTGCTGCGCGTCCAGGGCGATCAGGCGACTGTTCTGGCCGGGCTGCGCCGGCAACTGGCCGACGACCCGGAGGCCCTGGCCGGTATCGGCGAGCTGGAGCAACTGGTTGCCGCGCTCAGCGACGCCGGCGTGCCGGCGGAGAACTACCAGGTTGATTTCGCCATGGTGCGCGGGCTGGAATATTACACCGGGCCCATCTTCGAGACGGTGGTCGAAGAGCCCAAGATCGGCAGCATCACCGGCGGCGGCCGCTACGACGGCCTGGTGGGGCTGTTCAGCAAGCAGAGCCTGCCCGCCACCGGCACGACCATCGGCATCGAACGCATCATCTTGGTCATGGATGAGCTGGGGATGTATCCGCCGCAACTGGGCAAAACGGTCAGCCAGGTGCTGATGACCATCTTCAGCGAGGAGATGTTGGGCGAGTCGCTGAAGCTGGCGAGCGAGCTCCGCCGCGCGGGCCTGAAAGTCGAACAATACATGGGCAACAAGGGCATCGGCGACCAGATCCGCTACGCGCTCAAGCGGGGCATCCCGTATGTAGCCATCGTCGGCCCGGATGAGGCAGCGGCTGGCCGCGTCGTCCTCCGCCGCCTGGACCAGAACGTCCAACTGGAGGTGGCTCGCGACCAGGCCGCGGCGCAGATCAGGCGTTGGATGGCCGGCGATCAGCCGGCCGGGCCGGTGGGAGTCTGAACAATGAATGCTACGGTCATTCTGCCGACCTACAACGAGCGGGAGAATATCCCGCTCCTGATCAAGGGGATCGTGGCCCACGTCAGGCCCACGCCGGAGATCCTGGTCGTGGATGACAACTCGCCAGACGGGACGTGGCAGGTGGTCGAGTCGTTGGCGCGGGCCTATCCGACCATCCGCCTGATCAGGCGGCTGAACGAACGGGGGCTGACCTCGGCCCTACAGCGGGGCATCGCCGAAGCGCGCGGCGACGTGGTCGTCTGGATGGACACCGACCTCTCCATGCCGCCGGACAAAATCCCCGACCTGCTGGCCCTGCTGCCCGAATACGACCTGGCCGTGGGCTCACGCTACGTCAAAGGGGGGCGGGACAGCGGGCATTCTTTCGTGGCGCGGGCCTTTAGCCGCACCATCAATTTCTTCGCCGGGCTCTTTTTGGGCTTTGCCATCATGGACTATACCAGCGGCTTCGTCGCCGCCAAGAAAGAGGTCTTCGACCACATCACCCTGCGCGGGGACTACGGCGAGTATTGCATTGACCTGTTGTACCGCGCCCAGGTGATGGGCTATCGTATTATAGAAGTGCCTTATGATTGCGTGGAAAGACACGCGGGCGAATCCAAAACCGCAACAAACGTCATCGGATTTTTCACTCGCGGCCTGAACTACGTGATAACCATCTTGAGATTGCGGTTATCTGGCTGATGGAACTGGAAGAATACTGTAAAATGTATGAGCTGGAGGACTGCCACTGGTGGTTCCTCGGCAAACGCAGAATTGTGCGGAAAATGCTCGCCAAATATGTCAGGCTCAGCCCTCACGACCTGATTTTGGACGTGGGGTGTGGGACGGGCGGCATGATGACCGTGTTGCAGCAATTTGGCGATGCATTTGGTCTGGACATCAGCAGCACGGGCCTGGAGTTCGCCTGTAAAAGAGGATTTAATACTCTGACGCAGGCGTCTGTTTTGTCTTTGCCTTTCGCCGACAACACCTTTGCTTTGGTCACCAGCTTCGATGTGCTCTACCATGAGGCCGTTGGCGATGACCTGTTGGCGTTGAAGGAATTCTACCGGGTCTGTCGTCCGGGCGGCTACCTGTTGATCACCGACTCGGCCCTGCCCATTTTGCAGAGTCAGCACGACCGCGCCTACCACGCCATACGCCGCTATACGAGGCGCTCGCTTGGGCGCAAGGTAGCTCAGGCCGGTTTCCACATCCTCAAGCTGTCCTATACCAGTTCTTTCCTTTTCCCTTTTATCCTGGCGGTCAGGTTGTGGAAACGTTATGTCTATAGCAACGGCACGCCTTCTTCCGACCTGTGGGCTTTGCCGCCTGTCTTTAATTCTGCCCTCTACGCCATCTATGGCCTGGAGGCCTCACTACTGCCTCACTTCAACCTGCCGCTCGGCTCCTCGGTGCTCTGTGTGGCCCGCAAGGACTTCGCGCCCTCGTCAGGAGCGTGAACATGAACGTGAACGAAGCCGCCGCCCCCTCTGCCGCCTACAGACCGTTGATGAAATGGGCCAAGACGCTGGCATTTGGCGCTATCGGCCTGTTTGTGCTGTATCGGGGACACCTGGCCCAGCCGTCTCAGTATCTGGGCGCAGGAAGATGGCTCTATCTCGCGGTCGGCGGCCTGGCCTTGCTCGCCGCCGTGCTGTGCGCCCGCGACAGGTTGCCCAACAGCGCGCAAAGCGTGCTGCTGAGCGGCCTGATCAGCGCGCTGTTTCTTGACCTGGTCTTCTCGCAGGTTGATTTCGCGCGCATGTGGGAGGCTTTCGTCGGCCTGAGCTATGTCTATTTCATCCCTTCCACCGTTCTGTTGCTGCTGAGCTCGGTGATTCGCGCGTATCGGTGGAAGTGGTTCTTTCCTACCGATGTCCGGTCTTCGTTTTGGAGTCGTCTGTCCGCGTTGAGCATCGGCGTGGCCGCCAACCAGGTCCTGCCGGCCAGGGCTGGCGAATTCATCCGCGCGTATGTCTTCGGGCGCCGCACGCAGATGAGCAAGACGACGGTTTTCGCCACCGTTGTGTTGGAGCGCGTGTTCGATGGCTTGAACGTGCTGTTTTTCCTGGTGGTGGTCGCGCTGCTGATTGGCGTCCACAGCCCTGAGATTCAGTATATGGGTCTGGCTGGCGCGGGTTTCTACATCGGCGCCATCGCCCTTCTGGTCACTATACACTTCCGTAAAACGTGGCTGGAAGGACAAGTCCGACGTTGGCTGCCCGGCGTGGCGAGCCAGAAAGCGCTGGGGCTATTGCGGGCTTTCGCCGACGGCCTGTCGGTCATTCGCAGCGCGCGCCAACTGACAGCCGTCGCGGCCCTGTCGCTGCTGTGCTGGCTGGTCATCGCCGCCTCGTTCTGGCCGATCCTGTCCGCTTTCAATTTTGGCGCGCCGGTCCCGCTCTACACTCCGCTGCTGCTGGTCGCCGCTTTGGGGCTGGGGTTGATGTTGCCGGCCGCGCCGGCAGGGGTAGGCATCTTTCAATATGCGTGCGTGCTGACCCTGCAGGTGGTTTTCGCGCCGTATCACGGCAGCCTGGCGGCGGATTTCGCCGAACAGGCCGCCGCCTTTGCGCTGGTGGTTCATGCGGCACAGGTGACCCCCGAGATACTGTTGGGCGTGATTTGCTTCCTGGCCGAAGGACTGAGCTGGCGAGAGGTGAGCGTGAGCGGTGAGCGCGCATGATGAAACCCCCGCCCCACAGGTCGGATGCGTCACCCGGCGGCGCGTGCACCCGTTGCTGTGGCTGCTGGGCCTCGCCCTCCTGGTGCGGGTCATCGCTGCTCTGTTCCTGACGCAGCCGGGCTACATGGATGCATACTACTACTACAACGCCGCCGAAAGCCTGGCCCGCGGCCAGGGCCTCACCGACCACGTGCTGTGGAACTATCTCAACAACCCGCCAGCTCTGCCACAGCCAGCCTGCCTGTATTGGATGCCGCTGACGGCATTGGTGATCTCCCCCTTCTTGTGGCTGTTGGGGAATTCGTTTCGCGCTGCTCAGGTGCCCCTTGTCGTGCTCTCAGTGGCTTTGGTGTGGCTGACCTACCGGGTGAGCCTGGACTTCTTTGCGCACCGACCAGGTGAGTCGCCCGCAGCGGGCGAGCCTCTGCCGTCAGGCAAGACGTGCGCTGTGCTTGCGGCGATTTGGGCCATCTTCGCCGGCTTCTACACCGCATTTTGGGCCACGACCGATAGCTTCGCCCTGTTCGCCCTGACCGCGGGCCTGGCATTGTATGCCATCGGCAGGGGATTGCGCAATCCGCGCCCTTTATGGTTCGTGCTGGCTGGCGGTTTCGCCGGGCTGGCCCACCTCACCCGCGCCGACGGGCTGCTCGCCCTGATCGCCGCGCTGCTGGCGCTGGGCCTCCTGGCCTGGAGGCGTCCACACGAACGCGCCAGGCTGGCTTCGATGGGCCTGTATGCCGTGCTTCTCTATCTGGCAGTTATGGCGCCGTGGTTTTACCGCAACTGGCGTGAGACCGGTGGGCTGCTGGGCGGCGGTTTGCAGACCCTCTTCCTGCGCGATTATGACGAATTGTTCAGCTATGGCCGCGAGCTGTCGTTCGCTTCTTATCTGGAGTGGGGTGGGGCGGCGATCCTGCAATCGAAACTACAGGCCCTGTGGTTCGGCGTGCAAAACCTGATCGCCGTCAACCTGATGATTTTCCTGACACCATTCGCCGTCTGTGGCCTGTGGGCACGGCGCAAACGGGTTGAATTGCTGCCGTTTGCCCTCTACGCGGTGTTGCTCTATGTGACGATGACGCTGTTGTTCACCTTCCCTGGTATGCGCGGCGGCCTGTTTCATTCCAGCACGGCGTTGTTGCCCTGGCTCTTCGCCGCGGCTGCGTGCGGTTTGCGCGAGTTCGTGCGCTTCATGTCCGCCCGGCGGGCGAGCTGGGATACGGTTAGTGCCTATCGTTTTTTCGCCGTGGCCTACGTCTTGCTGGCGGCCTGTCTGAGTGGCGTCCTGTTTTGGAACAAGGTGGCCGGACGCAGCGGGCCGGATGGGCCCTGGAATGAGCAGAATGTCGTATACAACGAAGTGGGCGATTGGCTGGCGCAGCACGGCCAGGACGGCGCGCCGGTGCTGGTCAACAACGCGCCAGCCTTCTATTACTTCGTCCACCGCCCGGCTCTGAGCATACCGAACGAAGCCCCGGATACAGTCGTCGAGGCCGGCCGCAGGTACGGCGCAGGCTTCCTGATCCTGGAAGCGGACCATCCCAGGCCCTTGCGCGGCCTGTATCGGGGGCAGGAAGCCGTCGCCGGCCTGGAGCTTGTCCATGAGCTGAAGTCCGCCCATTCGTCAGGTTCCGGTGGATCTGTCAAGGTCTATCGCCTGGAGCAAAGCCGATGAAAGCACGGGCCTGGCGGTGGCCGCTTATCCTGCTGTGCGGCGTCGGCCTGTCGGCTGCGCTATATCTGGGTGCGTCAGGCTGGACGGGCGGCCTGTTGGGCTTTCCGCTGGATGACGCCTGGATTCACCAGACGTATGCCCGCAATCTGGTCCAAGAAGGACGATGGAGCTACGAATCCGGCCGGCCGAGTTCCGGCTCGACTTCGCCGCTGTGGACGCTGGCCCTGACGCCGGCCTACATGCTGGGCGTAGACCATCGCCTGTGGACTTACGCCTTGGGTGCGGCGACGCTGGCCTGGCTGTCGTGGCTGGCGTGGCGGATGGCCGTGCGGCTGTTCGGTGACTCGACGCCGGTGCCGTGGCTGGCTGCGCTGTTCTGCGCTTTCGAGTGGCACCTGGTCTGGGCCGCCTTTTCCGGCATGGAGACCCTGTTGTTCGCCGCCCTGGTCTTAATGTGCTTCAACCTGTACCTGGCCTTTGAGTCGCAGGCCCGCCCTCCGGGCCGGGGAGTTCACCGGGCGGCTCTGTCCGGCCTGGGCATGGGCTGCTGTGCCGCGCTGCTGGTCTTCACCCGGCCCGAAGGCCTGCTCGCGCTGGCGTTGATGGCCCTCGCCTTCGTAGCCGTCCGATTGCGACGCGGAGTGACGCGCTACGAGGCCGTGTGGGCGATGGCGGCAGCCCTGAGCTGCCTGGCCCTGATCGTCCCGTATGTGGCCTTCAACCTGCACACCGGTGGCTTTGTTTTCCCCTCCACGTTCTACGCCAAGCAGGCCGAGTATCGCATCATGATCGACAGCCTGAGTTTGCCCGTGCGGTGGGGCCGCCTGCTGTTGGCCGTGTGGGCTGGCCCACAGTTGCTGCTGGTCTCCGGCTTCGCCTTCAGTCTGGTGGCCGGCCTGAGAGGGCGGCGAGTTGACATCCTCCTGCTGTGGGCCTGGTGGCTGGGCGCCATCGGCATCTACGCCCTGCGCCTGCCGGTCGCCTATCAGCACGGCCGCTACCTGATGCCAACCATTCCGGTCACCGTGATTCTGGGCCTGTGGGGCGTGTGGGAAATTGTGCGCTGGCTGGATGGCAAAAGGTGGGGCTGGGCCATTGGGCGGGCCTGGCTGGGCGCGCTGGCTGTCGTGTCACTGCTGTTTTGGGCCATTGGCGCGCGGGCCTATGCCACCGACGTCAGTTTTGTGGAGGGCGAGATGGGCGTGGTGGCCGCCTGGTTGGACGAAAACGTCCCGCCCGATGCGCGCCTGGCGGTACACGACATCGGCCTGGTCGGCTATCGCCTGCGGCGGCCGTTCCTGGACCTGGCCGGCCTGGTCACGCCGGAGGTCATCCCCTTCATTGACGACGCCGACCGCCTGATCGACTTCATGCGGGCGCAGGGGGTCGAATACCTGGTCGTCTTCCCCGATTGGTCGCCGGCCTATCGGCGCATGGTCAGCGACCCACGCCTGACGCTGGTCTACGACAGCGGCTATGCCTGGACGCGGGCAGCCGGCCACGAGAACCTGTCGGTTTATCGCGCAGACTGGTCTGCTGAATGAACAACTTTCGGTCGTCCGCGAATAGGTGAACGGTATACAGAGAGCAGATGCCTACGCTATTTTCGATAGCCGTCTAATGGCTTTGACCGTCATACTGAGCTGCCCCACGGCGCGTGGTCGCGCCGCTCATTGGGGAAGAAACGCCGCCCCCTCCCGTCATGCTTCGCTTCGCTCAGCATGACGTAGTTGAGGTTTCTGCTAGCTCGCCTAAAATTCTGGGTGCACCCGTCGCCTGATAGTTATTTGACTTCCGAAGTGTTTCTGTCTAAGATGTTGTTGTGAGAGGGCTTTGCCGAACAATCTGAAATGAGGCGACAGTTGGACCAGCAAGAGACAGACCGGAACAACCCTATCCCTGATGGTCACGGTGAATTGGACGAGCCGCGGCAGGCACTTGTGCCTGACGAACGTCCTGAGCTGCGTGAAGAGATGGAGCGGGCCTTGGGCGACAATTCGCAGGGAGAGTTTGATCGGCTGGTCCAGCTCCAGCGGCAGGCGGAAGGCCAGCCTCATCTGTGGCCTGCCGTGGTGGAGGGCTGGGAGCGCTTCCTGACGCACCCCGCCGTCGCCGAAGGCTCGCTGCTCAGGCCGTCCGCCAGCAGCAACCTTGCAAATGCCTGCATTCGCCTTTACGAGGTGACCGGCCAGGATGCCTGGGCGCAGCGGGCACAATTGCTTTTGGATGACGTTCTCTTGCAACTTACCCGCAGCGCACACCCGCAGGAATGGGCGACCGTACAGCACAATCTGGGCCTCCTGTATCGGATGCGCTATGAGCGTTCGGGCGACGAGGCCCAGGCTGCGGCGGCTGAGCGGCACTACCGCGCCGCGCTGGAGGAATATCGGCGCGAGGCGGCCCCGGCGCGGTGGGCGACCGTACAGCACAGTCTGGGCGTCCTGTATCGGATACGCTATGAGCGTTCGGGCGACGAGGCCCAGGCTGAGGCGGTTGAGCGGCACTGCCGCGCCGCGCTGGAGGAATATCGGCGCGAGGCGGCCCCGGCGCGGTGGGCGGCCGTACAGCACGGTCTTGGCGCCTTGTATACCCGGCGCTATGAGCGTTCGGGCGACGAGGCCCACGCTGAGGCGGCTGAGGGGCACTACCGCGCCGCGCTGGAAGTTTGGCGGCGCAAGGTCGCCCCGGCTGAC
>DAOTYC010000245.1:0-3418 GCA_034435095.1 Anaerolineae bacterium
AGCCAGATACGCGATATTATGGTTCGCAACGGCGATGAGGCCAAGCCGGTATGGGCCACCGAGATGGGCTGGACCGTTTCCACTGTGCCGGAGTCCAAAGCCTGGCAACGGGTCACTCCAGAACAGCAGGCCGCGTTTCTGGTCCGGTCTTTTGAGATTGCCTTGGAACGCTGGCCGTGGCTGCACCTGATGGCGGTGTGGAACCTGGACGCCAAATCTGAGCAAGCTCACATTGCCGGCTACCGTATCGTAGACGATGAATACAGGCCCTTGCCCGCTTACCGGGCACTGGCTGCAATGAACAAGCCTGCACAGACTTTTCGCCAGACTCGCTGGGGCGACCAGGGCGCCGTGCAAGTGATTGCATCAGACGTCGTGATTCACCTGGGAGACAGCCCGACGGTCAATCCAGGCTGGAGCCCGCTCTACTGTGATACTGCGCCGTGTCGTGCGTGGCGAGGGCATTTCTATGTGCCCGCCGCTTCTAATTTGCCGAACATGGTCTCATCGCTGAAGCTGGAGATTATGCAGGTCGAAGAGCAGGGTAACCTGGTTCGGATCAACGGGAAGGCCCTTGTCCCTCAGGCTATTCCTCTGCGGTCGCGGCCCGATTTTGTGACGTCGTGGACCACTGCCAGCATGCGCATTCCGCCAGGTGTCCTGAGAGTTGGGTACAATGAGATCGAGCTCAGGGCCTCGCCTCGCCCGGTTGCCTACCAAAGCGAGGTCCGCTTTGAATCGTTCCAGGTGCGCAATATCCGCATCGTTTCAGCGGACTAACCGTCTTCTGAAGACACCCTGGTCGGTCCCCAGCCACAGAAAGCCTGCCTGGTCAACCCAAATGGCGTACACGCTGGTTTCGGGGAAGGCATCGCGCGACCAATGTTCGCCCCGGTCCAGGCTAACATACAGCCCGCTGTGTTCGGTGCCCGCGTAGAGAACTGCCGGATCGTCAGGTTGGATGGCCAGGGCGGTGACCGTCCAATCGAGGTCGTCGGGGGTTATGAGCTTCCATGTTTCCCCATCGTTGTCGGAGCGGTAGATGCCGGCAGTGGTGCCGGCGTAGATGTGGCCCGGTTGCTGACCATCTATGGCCAGGGCAAAGATGGTGATCCCTTCCCTCATCCCACGCCCGACATGCACCCATGATGCTCCACCGTCCTCACTTTTGTATATTCTCTCGACTGTGCCCACGAACAGCATATTGGGCCGGGCCGGATGTTGAGCGAAGGCGTGTACCGACAGCGTCTCCAGTCCACTGTGGATGGGCAACCAGGTCAGTCCACCGTCGAGGCTGCGCAACAGATTGTTGCCCCAACTGCCGGCATACAAAACCGTGGTTTCACCTAGTGGCGACGAGCGAGCCGCGGTAATGTTGAACGTGTGTATTTTGCCCAGCTTCTCCGTGGGCCAGTGCCAGGTCCTACCCTCATCTCGACTGGTAAATACGCCGATGTGGGTGGCAATATACAAGCGTTCAGGATGTGCGGGGTCAACGGCCACGCCCTGAACGATCAGCCGGCCGGGCTCGTCGGTCAAGAGATGCCAGCTTTGCCCCGCGTCGCTGGTCTTGTAAAGGCCGCCGACAGTCCCGGCGAAGAACTCTGCCGGCTGTGCCGGGTGCTGGACAAGGCTCAGCACAGCCGGGGGACCGACCTCTTCACTGACAAGTTGCCAGTTTGCTCCCCCGTCGGTTGTCCTGTACAGCCCATGGAATCTGGTGCCCGCGAAAGCGATGTCGGGGTCTGATGGGCGCACCTCAAGGCAGGTGATGTCGGCATAGGAGAGTTGCGCGGCCACGCGACGCCAGTTGGGACGTGCTGAATCGAAGTCGTGGGAGACGAGAATGCCCTTGCCTCTGCTGCCAACGTATATGACAACGGCCTCATCTTGAGCCGAACCCGGCTCGGCACGGCGCCCGACCGCAAAGCTAAACGGTTGCCAGTTGCCAGGCAGACCTATCTCACGCCACCATGCCTGGTTTGCGCCACGGTCGCGGCGTCCGACCTGCACCTCGGCGGCAGGGTCTCCCACAAACAGGTGGTCGTCCGCCCAGCAATACAGATTACCCTGTGGCGTCGTGCGCACAGAGAGGACCATGTCCGGCAGCCCACTGACGCTGCGCCAGGTCAGACCGCGATCATGGCTGACCATCAGCCCCTGCCCGGCGGTTGCTGCATAGAGGTCGCCGGATGTGCTCCGGGCCAAGGACAGCACCGGGCCTGTCACCTCTGGGGACTGTCGCCAGTCCCGGTCGTTTTCGGAAGAGAACAGGCCCTCTTCGCTCCCCACAAGCACGCGCTGGGGTGGATTGGGGTCTACCAACACGGCGTAGATATGGGATGCGTTTAGCTCCGCCAGATGCTCCCATCTGGCGGGCCACGGTGCAGCACATGGCTGGCTGGCCTGCGCCAAGCCGACTGCACGGTAAAGGCCGTTGATGGTGCCAGCGTATGCCACAGAGGGTCGGGCGGGATGGGCGGCGATTGAGGTGACGCCCACGTCTGAAAGACCAGACGCGATGTTCTGCCACTCCACGCCACCGTCCAGGGAGAGATAGAGGCCACCAGGTGAACTTGTAGCCATGAATACCAGGTCTGGGCAGGCGGGTGAAAGGGCGATGGCCACCACGCCCACCTGGCCCGGTATGCCGGAGCTCAGCCTTTGCCAGCCATATTCCGGTCCGGCGGCCTCACCGCCCCCCAGTGAAAGCGCCAGGGCCACGCCCCATAGCCCGACCAGCCGTGTGAACTGCGTGACCAGGAAACCAAGAGACTTGATCATACATTGAACAGGCATACGGCACGTGCCCGTTTGTCGCTCACGTGCCGAACGCTGGCTGGCACTTTTCTGCGGGCACACGTTCCAGCAATGTGTCCAAGATGCCTACTTTATGGCCACGCGCGCGCAACGTGACGGCCAACATAGCGGCCACGGACGATTTACCAACGCCGCCCTTGCCGCTCATCACGGCTATCACCGTGTTGATGTTGTTCAGGTGAGCTGCCAGAGGCTGGTCGTCTTGGGGATGGAATTGCTCCAGAAGCCGTTGTCGTTGTTCGCGGGTCATCTCGGCAATTTCGATGTCCACCTGGATGCTGGGGTCTAGCGCAAGAATAGCTTGTTTGGCTTCGGAAGCGAGCCTTTCTCGCAGTGGACAGGCAAGGGTAGTTAGGCGCAGTGTGAAAGCCACGGCTCCATCTGTAGTTGTCAGATTTGTTACCATGCCGAGCTCCACGATACTGCGATTCAGTTCTGGGTCAATGACTTCGTTGAGTGCCTTTAGAATCTGTGCTTCTGTAAACATTTGATGTAAGCTCCTCAAGTTAAGGAATAGATGGGTGTGATTGTACGGCACTTTATCCGTTCTGTCAATGTACAAAATGTCCATAGTTCGCCCTGCCGAAATTGAAAGGGT
>DAOTYC010000246.1:0-10323 GCA_034435095.1 Anaerolineae bacterium
CTCCACCACCTCCTCCGCCACCACCGCCGCCGCCACCACTGAACCCGCGGCCACCTGACCCACTGGGCCGGCTGGTCATGGTGCTCGCCGTCGAATTCAGCATGGTGACCAGCCCGGCGCTCATCGCATTCAAGGAGGCGCTCATGCGGCCTGCCGCGCTGTCGAGAGAGGGCATACCGCCCCCGCCGGCTCCGCCGCCCCTTGAACCCATCGGCGCGATGCGGCCTGTCCCACGCGGGTAGGGGCCGCCGTAAGAGTAAGGATAGCCCCAGGGGACGAACCACGGTGGCGCGGGCGTGTCCACTCGTTCGAATTTCCTGACCCATTCCTTATCTATGCCGAAAGCAATGGCGTAGGGCAAGTACTTGTCGAAGATGTCCTTGACCTGTTCCAGTTCCGAGTATTTCTCTATGTTTTCCAGATAGCGGCGAAAGGCCCGCCATTGTGCATTGGCTAAAGCGCCCTCCTTTGTCCGCCGCGGCATGAAATTGCCGACGATAATTGTCCCAATCCCCAAGAGGCCGAGACTGGCAAAGGGGCAGACCGTCAACTCGCCCACGGTTGCCAACGCGGAAGCAAACAGAAACAGACTTCCAAAGCCCAGGGCTAACAGAAGGAAGCCCAAAACGCTGTAAAGGGTACGGGTGCTCTGGGGGTTGTTCTTGAACAAGCCGGCTTCCACCACTTCGTCGTACAGTTGAGATTGCAGCCTGGATACCGACTGATAGAACTTATTCTTCAAATCCGAGAGCTGCACCGTTTGTCTGTTGCCTTTGAACAGCTCATCAACCAACATGCGCTCGTGCGGCAACAACGCCTGACCGCTGTCAACAAGTTCAAAGATAAACTCGCGGCGCGTGCCGATGCCAGCAAAGCCGGGGCTTTGCTCTTCCCTCATGAGGATAACGCCCTTGTGCCCCAGATTGACCAGCGTGGCGATGATGTCCTGCATATCGGCTCGCTCGTCGAGCAGCGTGCCGACCAGGCCCGGCGCCAAATCTGAAGGCGCCTCGGCCAAATATTCCGCCACCAAACCCACGGCTTCGTCTCGGCCGCGGGTGTACCACAGCAAAACCAGCAGGGCAATCCCACCGGTCAGGATCAGTAGACCGAACACCAGGGCCAGCAGATTGATGGTCGGCTTAAGGTCTTCAGTCCTTTGCCACGCCGCCGGTTGGCCCGCTACAATACCGTGCGGGAATTGGACGCGCACTTCCAGCTCCTGCCCACCTGGAATGGGCGACCGTGCCCTGAATACCACTTTCTGTGGGTTGGCGACCTCATAATCGGCCGGAGCACCATAGCTTTCCACCACATCGGCGGTTGCCCCCGGTGGCAAGTTGACTGTGACCTTAGAGCTGTTGACCGGGAAGGCCCGGTCTGGGAAGACCGCTTTCCACCACACCTGGTCTCCGCCAGAATAGAACCTCAAAGCGCCGTGAACTGTATAGGCAATCTGATACGTGTGAGTGGAGTTTGAGGTCGGCGGGAAGCAGAAACTGATCCTGAAGTTACTTCCACTTCTTGTGCTGTAGAAGGTATAAGGCTTTTCAGTCACACTCTGGGTAAACTGCACGCCATCTCCGGAGACTGCGACATCGCTGATCCCGGTCAGCCGGTTCATCGGGATGTCCCGGTCAGCGCAGCGGAACGTCCCCCGCGTGAACGTCGCTTCCCAGGTCTCCACGATCAACAAATCCGAATTGGGCTGGACGGTGATGTCCACATCCAGGCGATTCCAGAAGAACGTCTTCTCAAGCTGCGCCTGAGAAACGCTGCCGCCGATGGCCAGCATCATGAACAACACCACAGCCAACAAGACAAACCGCCACCTGTACAACATGCCAGTCTCCTTCTCAGCTCCCAAGACGATTGGGGCACGTATTTCGCAGTGATTATAAACGATAAACTGCGAATGAGGAAATTCTCCAGGGGATGTGGGACTGAAGCCACCTCCAAGCCGACAGTAAAGGCACAGCCCGCGAACAGAAGCCGCCGCTTTGAACGTTAAATCCGCACAAATGCGAGGAAAGGCTTACTTGACCGCCCCAAAAGTCAGGCCGCGGATCAGGTATCTCTGCATAATCAAAGAGAAGATGACCACCGGGACCATGTTGATCAGGCCGGCGGCGGCCATCGGCCCCCAGGCGATGCGGTACGCGGTAATATAACGGCCCAGAAAGATGGGCAATGTCTGGGCGTTGGGGTTGCTGGTGAGGATGAGGGCCAGAAGAAATTCGCCCCAACTTTGAATGAAGGCCAGCGTGGAAACGGCCGCCAGGCCGGGCGCGCTCAGCGGCAGGATGACCGAAACGAAAGCCTGAAGAGGCGAGGCGCCGTCTACGAAGGCCGCTTCATCCAGCTCTTTGGGAATGTCGTTGAAGAACGTGATGAGAATCCAGGTGCTTAGCGGCAAGGTGAAGACCAGGTGCGCCAGAATGAGCACGAACAGTGTGTTCAAGAGTTGCAGTTTGCTGAAGATGAGGTAAAGCGGCAGGGCCGAGGCGATGGGCGGCAGCATTCGGATCGAGATAATCCAATTGGTGAACTGCACACCTCCGACCTTGAAACGAGAAATGGCATAAGCGGCCATCGCGCCGATCAGCATGGAGAGCAAGGCGGTAATGGTCGCCACGATCACACTGTTGCGCAGGTAGGGCCAGATGTTGGCTACTGAGCCGGTAACCTGGCCGGTGAAGCCACCTGAGCCGGCGCCTTTCAGGCCCAGAAAGTTGTCCAGGGTCAGGGCGCGAGGGACGATGATCGGCGGCCAACCAAACCAATCAGGCACGGGCTTGAAAGCGGTGATGACCAGCCAATATATAGGGAAGAGGAAGAAAAACAAGACCAGTAGAACCAGAATGGTTTTGGCAACCTTCCAAGCAAAAGAGCGAAAGTGTCTCATTGAACGTATCACCCCAGTTCCAAAAGCGCCCTCAAACGCAAGACCTTCATCAGCACGTTGACCAACAGTACCACCACGGCAAGCAACAAGATGCTCAACGCCGAGGCATAACCAATATCCCAGCCGAACGACAGGCCTACCTTGTAGATGTAGTAGCTGAACGAATGAGTGGCCGCCCCAGGCCCTCCCCAGGTGACCATGAAGACAATATCGAACAGCTTGAGGATGTCAATCAGCCGGATGATCAACACCACCCAAATCAGGGGGCGGAGCAGCGGCAGCTCGATAAGACGTATCGCCTGCCAGGAACTGGCCCCATCAACCACAGCCGCCTCGGTCAGCTCGGGGGGTATTGACTGCAAGCCGGAATAGAGCACCAGAAAAACAAAGGGCGTCCATTGCCAGACATCAATCAGAATGATGCCCAGACGGGCGAACGGGTAACTGCCCAACCACGAGACTTTGGCGACACCGAGCAACGAGAGAAAATAATTGATGGGCCCGAACTCAAAGTTGAACAGCATTTTCCAGGCGATGCTCGCCACGACAGCCGGGATCATCATTGGCAGGAGTATCGCGCTACGGATAAGCCGTTCGCCGAGCATGTCACGAATCAACCAGGCAATCCCTATCCCCAACAGGATTTCCAGCGGCAAGGCGACGATAACCAGCAACGCGGTGAATTCGATGGTGGAACGGGCGCTGCCGTCCTGTAGAATGGCCGCATAATTGCCCAATCCGATGAACCGCGGGGGCTCGTTTCGGGCCAGGTCATAGGCGTGGAAGGACATAAAAATCATGTTGAGGAAGGGATAAATGGTCAAGGCCAGCAAAGGGATGATCAGCGGCAAGATCAGCAATATGGCAGAGGTGCGGTATCTACGGGTCATGACTGGCTCCGATCAGATTTTGGACCTGAGCAAAAGAAATGGGCTGTGAGAGACGTCTCTCACAGCCCATCACACAATCTCACTTGGCGATACCCAGGATTTTCTCCCACTCAGCAGCCAACTGAGCCAGGGCTGCCGCTTTGTCCGGCTTCTGCCCCGCCAAAATCTCGGATAGGACGCCCACCATGACGTCCTCCAGCTTAGGCTCCTCAGGGATGCGCGGACGGTGGGAAGCATTTTCCAGTGCTTTGGCGTATACGCCTTCCATCCACGGAGAATCTTTCAAGACTTCAGGGTCCTGGACGGTTGAATACCGCGTCGGACCGACCCGGTATTTTTGCCAGTGCAGCTTGTCACCCATCTTGCTGGTGGCATACTGAATGAACTTGAATGCCTCCTTCTGGTGTTTGCTGGCGGCATTCACGCCTAAACCCCAACCGCCGCTGACCGGGTAGCCGCCGGGGATAATGGCCACGCCGACCTTCTCCGGCACCGGCGAGACTTCAGGGAAGGCTTCCCAGCCAGCCAGCGTGGCCGTCCAGGAAGGACACATCGCGGCCAGCCCTTTGCCAAAGCCCTCGAAGGTCTCCCCATAGTCGGAGCCAAGCGGGTCGGAACTATACTTCATCAGCGTCTCCATCATCTCCAGGGCTTTCACTCCCTCTGGGCCGCCGAACGCCGGTTTCCCATCGGCAGTGAACAGGTCGCCCCAATCCAAATCCACCTCGCCGAATTTCTTTATGGCTTCGGGACTTCGCCGGTAGGGGGCAAACCAGTTAATGAACATGTAGAACAACGTGTGTGTCCTGGGGAACATCAGGGCGATGCCGTACTCAGTCGGCGAGTCCGGATTTTCCGCCTTGGTGAAGAACTTGGCTACGTCCACAGCTTCTTCCCAGGTGGCCGGCGGCGCCAGGTCGCGCCCGTAGGCCTTCTTGAACGCCTCCTGCAGCTTCGGGTCGGTGAAATAGTCCTTGCGATAGAAGAGCCACATGTTGGCGCCGTAGAAAGGATAGCCTATGTTCTTGTCCTTCCACATGCCATACACATGCCAGGCAGTGGGGATGAAATCGTTCAAGTCGTAGTCCGGATCGACCAGGTCTGGGTTTTCCTCGCGGAACTTCGCCAGGTCTAACATGCCGTCGGCGATTGAGCCGCCCGTCATGAGGTCCCAGGTCGTCACGTCGAACGCGCCGGTGCCCGAGCGAATGTCGGCCAGGATCTGAGCGTAGAGCACTTCCCAGGAAATCGGCGTCACTTCGACCTCGATGTCAGGATTCTCCTGCGTAAACATCCCGGCCAGTTCGGCCAAAGCATCGGCGTTGTCTGGCGACGACCACACATTCAACTTGACTTTTTGCGCCTGTGGGGCTGCTTCCAGTCGGTCAACCGCGGGAAAGACCATCAACACTGTACTGAAGACAACTACAAGACTAAGCACCAGATACCATTTACTCTTCATTTTGCAACTCCTCCTTTACGAGTCACTTTGCGGCGGAGGTCCCCGCCGCCTCAGACAATTAAACAGTACCTACTCGCTGCTACGCCAAGTATGTCTCAGGAAAGTCAAGGTGCAATTAAGGGGACAAGTAATACCAGAAATGCGACTTACGCTCTCACGAACTGTTCAAATTATATCAGGAATCCGAAATGCTGTCAACAGTTTTTTGGTCATTTTGCGCAAGAACGGTATACTGACAAAAGGAAACCAGGGACATTGTAAGTAAGGAGCACTATGTCGGATAGCTACGATGTGATTGTCATCGGCGCGGGACACGCCGGCTGCGAGGCCGCGCTGGCTGCTGCGCGGATGGGATGTAAGACTCTCTTGATGACGATGAATCTGGACCTCATCGCCCAGATGCCTTGCAACCCCAGCATCGGAGGGCCGGGCAAGGGCCATCTCGTGCGCGAGATCGACGCGCTGGGCGGCGAGATGGCTCAGGCAACCGACCGCAATTTTATTCAGATTCGGATGCTGAACTCATCTAAAGGGCCGGCTGTGCAGGCGCTGCGGACACAGGCCGATAAGCGGCTGTACTCCTTGAACATGAAACACGTTTTGGAGCTGACCCCCAATCTGACCCTCATCCAGGCCACGGGCGAGCATATCCTGACCCGCGACGGGCGCGTCACCGGCGTGACGACTCATCTGGGACAAACGTACCAGGCACGCGCGGTGGTGGTCACTTCGGGGACCTTTCTGAACGGACGCATCTTGAGCGGTGAGCGTGCTTTCGATGGCGGGCGCGCCGGCGAGTTTCCAGCCTGTGGGCTGTCAATGTCTCTGCGCGAACTTGGCCTGGAGATCAAGCGGTTCACGACCAACACACCACCGCGGGTAGACGCGCGGAGCATTGATTTCTCGATGACCATCCCTCAGCCCGGCAGCGACGAGCCACTCTACTTCAGTTTCAGAAGCGAAGAGCCAGGCTACGCTGAAAAATGCGCCTCCTGGTTGCCCACTCACGTCAATCCGGTGTACCCGGTAGAGCGAGAAACCGGTTGGCGGCGACAGTTGCCTTCCTACCTGGTGCACACCAACGAAAAGACGCATCAGATTGTCCGGGAGAATCTGCATCGGTCGCCGATTGTTTCCGGCTTCATCGAAGCAGCGGGGCCACGCTACTGCCCCTCTTTCGAGGAAAAGATCGTGCATTTCCCCCATCACGATTCCCACCAGATATTCCTCGAGCCGGAAGGATGGCTGACGACTGAGGTCTACGTACAGGGGTTCTTCACGGGTATGCCACCGGATGTTCAGGCGGCGATGTGCCACAGCATACCTGCTTTGCGCCAGGCCAGGATCGTGCGGCCAGGCTATGCCATCGAATATGATTACGTGCCGCCCTATCAGATCAAAGCGACGTTGGAAACCTGGCAGGTCGCCGGATTGTTCCTGGCGGGCCAGATCAACGGCACATCAGGCTATGAAGAAGCGGCTGCCCAGGGGTTGATGGCTGGCATTAACGCGGCGCGTTACGTGCAAGAACGTTCCCCGGTGGTATTGGGGCGCGACCAGGCTTACATCGGCGTGCTGATTGACGACCTGATCACCAAAGACCACCGAGAGCCCTACCGCATCATGACCTCGCGGGCCGAGTACCGCCTCTTGTTGCGTCAGGACAATGCGGACCTGCGCCTTGCCCCGTTGGGCCGCGAAATTGGCCTCCTGCCAGAAGAGCGATACCACGTTGAGCAAAAACGGCGTGCAATTCAAGACATCCTGAATCGCCTGGCCGACACCTGGCTGCCGCCGACCGATGAAGTCAACGCCGTTCTGACGGCCTTCGGGCAACCGGCTGTATCAGATGGGATCAACGCGCTGCAATTGCTGCGACGGCCTGACGTCCCTTATGAAATGCTGGAAAGGTTGATTGATCTGCCGCAAGTCACCAACCCGGTCAAAGAGCAGGTTTCCATCGAAGCCAAGTACGCCGGCTATATCAAGAAACAACAGGAACAGGTCGAAAGGGTCAGGCGGCTGGAAACGCGCGTCATTCCCCCCGATTTGGATTACGCCAACCTGCCAGGCCTCCGGCTGGAAGCCCGAGAGAAGCTGGCGTTCCACCGTCCCGCGACGCTGGGCCAGGCGACCCGTCTGTCCGGTGTAAATCCGGCCGACATCGCCGCCCTGCTGGTTCATCTGGAAAGAGGCCAGCGTTCAGGCGTGCAAACTTGAGACCGATGGCGCCGCCCTTAGCCCGGCCGCTTCACAGGCTGGTCCTCCAGAGGGATCAGCCTGTACATAATTGCCAGTTTGACCAGACCCGCGACATCGTTGACATATAGCTTCTTCATGATGCGACTCCGATAGGAATCGACGCTTTTGGGGGACAGTTTGAGCGATTTGGCAATCTCCAGGCTCGATTTGCCTTCTGCCACGAGTTGCAGAATCTCGCGTTCGCGGGAGGTCAGCCTGGTCAAGGGATTCAAGTCCTCAGCTCTTGTGTCAGGAGCAAGGAATTCGTCAATAATCATGTCGGCTATCTTGGGGCTGACGAAACGGTGGCCGGCCAGTACGGTTCGAATTGCGCTGACCACCTCGGCACCCGCCGACTCCTTGAGCACGTACCCCTGCGCGCCTGCACGCAACGCCCTAAGGATGTATTCTTGCGCGAAGTGCATTGACAAGATGATTATCTTGATGTCCGGACAGGTCTTCTTAAGACGGGCGGTTGCCTCGATTCCGTTAAGTTCCGGCATGGAAATATCGAAGATGGCTATATCGGGGTGGAGGTTGATGGCCTGCTCCACGGCGTCGCGTCCATTGGCCGCCTGCCCAATCACCCTAAAGCCATCCTCTTCTTCTAACAACGAACACAGGCCCTGCCGGACGATATCGTGATCATCGGCCAGGAAAATCGTGGGGCTCATCGTTCCTCCTCACGGCAATGCCTATGACCGGCTGTAAAACGACAAGAGAAGACTACAAACGGGTTCTGGCTATTCTGTTGGTTTGTGGGAAAGCTTGGGCATAGTTTACCACAATGACTGTCTTGAAGCAAAAAGCCAACCGGCCTCACCGGCTTCCAACACTTTGACCAAATGAGGACCTGAGACTATAATCTCGAATATCGGTACCACGGGGAGAAAAGGGGAGAGAGCAACGATGGGAGAAGTGCGGGTCAGAGCCATTCAAAGCAAGAAAGACGTTGATGCTTTCATCAAGTTTCCCTTCCGGCTGTATCGCGGCAATCCATATTGGGTGCCGCCGCTCATCTCGGAAAGACGCAATTTCTTTGACCCACAGAAGAATCCTTTCTATGAACACGCCGAGGTACAACTTTTTCTGGCTGAGCGCGACGGAGAGGTTGTAGGCACCATCGCCGCGGTTATCAACGATACGCACAATCAGGCCTACGGAGAGCGCACCGGATTCTGGGGCATATTTGAGACGGTCGAAGAGTACGAGGTCGCTGAAAGACTGTTCTCAGCCGCGAGGGATTGGGTACGGGAACGAGGGATGGACAGGCTGCGCGGGCCGATGAACCTGGCCTTTCATCACGAGTTCGGCATGCTGGTGGATGCATTCGATTCCAGCCCGGTCATCCTCACAACTTACAATCCGCCCTATTACCCTGATTTTGTTGAACGGTTCGGTTTCGAGAAGGTCAAGGATCACTACGCATACTACATTGACCTGCGGCCCTATCGCAGCCCAGCTGATTTTCCCCAAAGGCTTGTGCGAGTGGCAGAGTATGCCCGCAGACGTGCGGGTGTGAACGTCCGCAAGCCGGACCTGGATGACTTTGAGAATGAAGTCAGGCGGGTGTACGATGTGTTCAACTCGGCGTGGCGTCACAACTGGGGTGCTACGCCCATATCACAAAAAGAAGCCATACATCTGATCGGCCAATTGAAGCCTTTTCTGGACAGAGACCTGATCTACATCGCCGAAAAAGACGGAAAGCCCGTGGGAGTATCGCTCAGCATAATGGACTACAACCAGGCTCTACTCCACATGAACGGGCGTCTTTTCCCCTTTGGCTGGCTGCAATTCCTGATCCATCGCAGGAAAATTGACACCCTCCGCGTCTTTATGATGGGGGTGATTGAGGACTATCGCACGCAAGGCCTCGATTCGGTCTTTTACTTTGAAACGGCCAAAGTGGCAGTAGCCAGGCGCATCAAGGGCGTCGAAATGTCCTTGATCCTGGAAGACAACCACATGATGCGGCGGATCATCGAGGGTTTCGGCGGCACCATCTACAAAACCTACCGCCTCTATGACTTGCCGTTGTAGCTTGCTATGGGGATATTGATCCCTCCAAAGCGCGTTCCAGAATTCGCACAAAGTCCTGCCCGGTTGTGGCCCGCGGGTTCACACCCCGCAGCCTGACCTGTGTCCTGAAAATCTCTTCGGCAAGAGAAGGAATTGCCTCTCGAGTGACGCCCACGTGACCCAGCCGTCTGGGCAGACCGATATCCTCCATCAGACGGTACACGGCCCTCGTAGCCCGGTGCGCCGCGTCCCGCTCGGAGAGTCCCTCAAGCCGCTCACCTAAAGCCTGAGCAATCTGGGCGAATCGCCCTGTGGCAGCCATTTCGTTGAATTCCATAACATACGGTAGCATCAGGGCATTGGCCACACCGTGGGGGACATTGAACCTGCTGCCCAAAACCATTGCAATGGCATGAACGATGCCCAACTGTCCGTTGGAGAACGCCAGGCCAGCCATATAGGCCGCGTGAGCCATACCGCTGCGTGCTTCCATGTCCTGGCCGTTCGCCACCGCCCGCCGCAGATGTTGGCCGACCAGCCGCACAGCCTCCAGGGCCAGGGGGTCAGTCAGTGGTTGCGCTTCCTTAGAGACATACGTCTCGATAGCATGGGTGAGAGCGTCCATACCTGTCGCTGCGGTCAACGCCGGCGGCGCTGTCAGCATCAACATCGGATCGATGATCGCCACGCGAGCGATGACCTTCGAGCTGGCAATGGACTTTTTCTTGTGAGACCCATCAGGCTCGATGTCGGTCAAAACGCAGTGCCGCGATGCCTCGCTGCCTGTCCCACCAGTTGTCGGT
>DAOTYC010000247.1:0-28886 GCA_034435095.1 Anaerolineae bacterium
GGACCTGATCCGCGCGTGCGCCTTGAACGCCAACCCCAATTACAGCGTCGGCCGCCCGATGAAGGTTGGCAAGGAGGAAATAGCCGGCCTGGTCACGGCGGTGGAGCTCTATCTGCAACAGGATTTCGCCGCAGGAGAGCGTCGCTGGGAAGACCAGGTGGCCTATATCGTCCACGCTTTAGCCGACATTCCGGGCCTCAATGCCCGACGAGTGAGTCCGGCAGAGCCGGGCATCCAGCCGAACTGGATTCCTCGTGTCTACCTCGACTGGGATGAGACAGTTATCCCGCTGAGCCGGTCAGAGGTTAAAGGGCGGATGTTACGCGGCAACCCCGGCATCGCGTTGGGCACATCATCCACCGGCTTGGTGGTCAATCCACATACTTTACAGTCGGGAGAGGAAAAGATTATCGCCCAGCGGCTGCGCGAGGTTTTCTCGCTCTTGTGAAACCATCAGTCGAGGTAGCATTTTGGAAAAGAGATAGACAAAGGGGCGCAGATTTCGCGCCCCTTTTGTGTTCTCATCGGAGAATTTGGCGAAAGCCGGCCTACAGCGTGAGCGTATCGCCTGGTTTCAGGATTTCGCAACGACTGTGCGTTTCCATAGCGACTTTCTTGGCGAAGGCTTCGGGGTCTTGTTTGATCAGGTCAAAGGTGTTGTAGTGGATCGGGATAACGATAAGCGGGTCAATCAGCTTCACCGCCCGCAGGGCGTCGGCCGGCCCCATGGTGAAATTGTCGCCAATGGGCAGGATGGCTACATCAACTCCCTCTTCGCCGATGAGTTTCATGTCGTAGAACAAGCCGGTATCACAGGCGTGGTAAATGGTCTTGCTCTCGATTGTCACCAAAAAGCCGGCCGGGTTGCCGCCATAAGACCCATCGGGCAGGGAGGAGCCGTGGTGGGCAATGGTCAGTTTCACCCGCCCAAACGGGAAATTGTATCCACCTCCGATGTGCAGCGGATGGACAGCGCACCCCTGTTTCTGACAGTAACTCGCTATCTCGAAGTTGGCTATGATGGTAGCGCCGGTCCTTTTAGCGATAGTCACGGCGTCGCCTAAGTGATCCCCGTGTCCGTGGGACACCAACACATAGTCGGCTTTGACTTGATCGGGGTTGATGGCTGCTTGAGGGTTGCCTGTCAGGAACGGGTCGATCAGCAGGGCAGCTCCGCCTCCCTCAATGCCAAAACAAGCGTGGCCGTAGTATTTTAGTTGGACAGACATATAGACTCTTTCTCCTTTCCAGGTCACTTGCTAAGGTGCATCGGCATGATGACGCAGATGAAATCATCTCGCCCGTCTGGCTTGAAGACGCCCGGGCTCTGCGCGTTGGTCGTTTCGATGATGGTCCGTTCAGTGTCGATGATGGACAGCACGTCAATGAGATATTTGGCGTTGAAGGCAATTTCAATGGGTTCACCCTCGATGGCAATGTCTACCTCGCCTACGTTTTCCCCGACCTCAGCCGCGGTAGCCATCAGGATAAGTTTGCTCGGGTTGAATTCGTCATCGCCGGCCGTCATTTGCAGGCGCACGATGTTCGCCGCATCTCTGGCAAAGATATTCGCTGTCTTGACCGCCTGTAGCAGCGCTTTGGTGTTCACGAACACTCTGGTAGAGTAGCCGGTCGGAATGATCTGTCGGTAGTCTGGGAATTTGCCTTCGATGAGCTGCGACACCAAGTCTACATTGCTCATGTGGAAGAGGATTTGATTGCGCGCCGGGGTGACGTGGATGCGGACAGGTTCTTCTTGGTCGCCGATAATGCGCGACACCTCTGCCAGTGCGCGGGCCGGAATGACCATGGTAAATGGTTCCTCTACCGGAGATGGCAGTTCCAGATGAGTGACAGCGAGCCGGAACCCATCGGCGGCGGCCAGGGTCAGCATCGCGCCGTCGAACTGCGTCGAAACGCCCGTCAGAATGGGCCTGCTTTCGTCAGTGGCGGCAGCGAAGATGGTCTGGTTGATCTTCTTCTGGAGCTGCGCAGCATCGGCTTCTATGCCTCCACTCTCGTCGGCGGTCGGGATCAGGGGAAACTCCTGAGCGTCGATGGTCTTGATCTTGGCCTCGAAACGTGCGCAGCGCAGGAGGATTTGTTGTGAACGTACCAGGAATTCGATGTCTACCCTGTCCTGCGGCAGAGAGTTGACAAAATCTGTCAAAAGCCGCGCCGGTACCGTTACCGCGCCATCTTCGTCAACCCGCGCGCCGATCCAGCAGTTGATGCCAATTTCCAGATTTGTAGCTGCCAGCTTGAGTCGGTTGTCATCGGTGGCCAGGAGTATGTTGGACAGGACGGGTAATGTACTGCGAGTGGCTACAGCCCGGCCCACAATGCTAAGACCCCGCGTCAGGTTCTCCTGAAGACATGATAGTTTCACTTGGCAACCTCCTCATTTGTCTGTGACCGGCGAGAGCCGGGACCTGATATGGCGCAATCCGAAAATCACGTTCACCAGCCCAAAGGCTATGACCAATCTGGACCAGTCGACCGGCAGGATAACTCCGCCGGTGGTCGGCAAATTCAACGGGAGATTTATCGGCATTGGGCCGACAAGGCTCACGCCGTCAATGACAAAATCCACCTTGTGGCCCTCTCTAGGCCACTTCCGCCACCCACGAACGAATAGGGTCAGTGTGTCTTGCGTGGGGACGATAGTCGCTTTATATTCGTTAATGGTGTATGAATCCGCATCTAGCGGCTGGTCGTCCCAGCCGGTATCATACCATTCTCGAACTACTTCCCATGAGTCGCGGCCTTTGGGGTCAATCCCCCATTGAATGCGATAGCCCCAACTGGAACGCTGTGCGCTGCCTTCTGTAGACCGGATGAGGCCATGCAGCGTCAGTTCATAGGGCTCACCTTTGACCACTGCGAGCGTCTGCTGAATGCCGACATATTGATCCGGCTCTGAGCTAAAGAGGATGCGCATCATTTGAGCGTGCTGGCCGTCCCAGACCAGGCCCGGCCATGTTTCGTCTGACCAGCCGTAAACGCCCGAGGCATGGTCGAAGGCTTTCCAATACCTCCCCACACCCGATTCGTCGAAGCCCTGCTCGAAGTCGCCGTTGAGAATGACGTTGCCCGTTTCGTAGGTCGGTTTGACAGGTATGGCCTGAGGCGACTCGCCGACTGCGGACATTGTCGTCGCAAGTCCGACGGTTGGCGCACGTGTCTCTGCCACTTTAGGAGTCGGGGTGGGCGACGCTGGCTTGAGTTCCAAAGTCGGGCCTGGCGCCACGGCTGACGGGCGTGTGGGGGCTACTGTGGCGGTAGCTGCCTTCGCCACAGGCGTGGGTTCAACTGTCGGTGCGGGCGCAACGGTGACCACCTGCACAACCAACGTACTGGTTGGTCTCATCGCAATCGGCTGTGGTGTGGGAGTCGCCGTGGGAGACGGTTTCGCCTCAACTGGCTCTACGGTCGGAGTCAGAGGCTTCGGTGTGTCTGTCGGCAGGACAAGGATTACCGGCGTATTGGTTGGAACAGGGGTGGACGTTGGTTGGGCTGTAGGGGTCAGAGTGGGCGTTGCAGGTGCAGTCCACGTTGGGCGAGGAGATTGCAGGGTGCGTGGAGCGGGCAGCGGCAGCGTACAGGAAGTTGTGGACGCGGCTGAGATAATGACCCCAAGCAGTATTCTGATTATCACCTGCACATGTTTACTCGCCATTGGATGCCACCCCCTTCGCACCTTGTTGTAAAGCAAACGTAACAAGTTTATGTTATCATACCACCAAACGGCAATTTTGGCAAGATTTGTCTTTGATCGACATCTCCGGTGAGATATGCGCCACGCGAAGCGTAGGAGTCAATATGCCCAAAACGCCCTCGTTCTGGGCGGCTTCCGCCATCCATGTCGCCAAGCGATAGGTGTTGCCGGTTCCGCTCAGGAAGTAGAGGATGGCGTCTGTGCAGGTCAAGACTGTTACACTTTCAGGATTTCCACAGCGAGGCGAGCGTAGACGGCGGCGGCTTTGAACACGTCTTCCAGGCGGATCTGGTCGTCCACAGTGTGAGCGTATCGTTCGTCGCCGGGGCCGAAGCCAATGGTAGGGATGCCGGCTG
Source organism: Anaerolineae bacterium (assembly GCA_034435095.1). Taxonomy (GTDB): domain Bacteria; phylum Chloroflexota; class Anaerolineae; order DAOTYC01; family DAOTYC01; genus DAOTYC01. Next base: position 4,075 of record DAOTYC010000247.1, read on the forward strand.
TGCCCTGCGTGTAGACACCGTCGGTCGAGAAGTCCCACTGACGCAGTTCCGGAGTGTAGCCTAACGTCTCCTCCACAGTGTGGACTGCTGCGCAGACGAATGGATGGTCGGCGGGCATCAGCCAGGGCGGATAATATTCCGGCGCGCGGCAAGCGTATCCCGTCCAGCTCGTGGAGACGTGCTCAGTCAGAGCGACATCTGCCTCAATGCCGCTGCGCTCGACCAGGGCGTGGATAGAGGCCAGCACGCTTGCCGCGGTCTCGCCCAGCACCAACCGCCGGTCGATGTAGAAGCTACAAGAATCCGGGATGACGTTGCGGCTGCCGCCCGTGTTCTCGATGAACGTCACGGCAAGCGTGGCCCGTCCCATCTCGGGATGGGTCGGCAGGTCTGCGGCCACTGCCTCCAGCTCGCGGATGAGCCGCGCAGCTTTGTAGATGGCGTTGTCCCCGCGATGGGGTGCGGAGCCGTGGCTGGCCCGGCCCCTGGCCGTGACTTTGATTTCCATACGCCCCCGCTGCCCGCGGCTGAGATGCAGGTCAGTGGCTTCGCCCAGCACCACAAAGTCGGGGCGCAGGCCCTCTTCCTCAACCAGCACGCGCATCGCCAGCCCTTCGCATGGCTCCTCCTGGGCGATGCCGACCACGTACAGCGGGCCGGCCAGAGGCGTCCCTGCCTCGAGCAAGAGCTTGGCGCCGTAGACCATCGCCGCGATGGCCCCCTTCATGTCGCAGGCCCCTCGGCCGTAGAGCACGCCGTTGACGATCTCACCGCCGAACGGGTCTCGCTTCCAGGCGGCGGGGTCGCCCACGCCGACCGTGTCCATGTGGCCATTGTAAAGCAGGCAGGGTGCGCCGTCCGCGTGGCCCACCCGCCCGACCACATTGCCGATGCGGTCAATGCGGACTTCGGCGAAGCCGACGCGCTGCATTTCGTCGGCGATACGGTGGGCTACATTGCCTTCATGGTGGGACAGGCTCGGCGTGCGCACCAGGTCTTGCAGGAATCGGGTCGCCGCCTTCCGGTCCTGCTCAGATAATGCAAACATACTCGTTGCCTCCTACAGGTTTGAGAGTAATCAGCTTTCAGCCATAAGCGATCAGGTATATCAGCGACGACGGTGATATGCTCCACTCGCAACTGCGCTGCCCGGCGCAGGCCAATGGCTGATAGCTGACAGCCTAATATGCTCCATCGCCAAACAGGACGCGCGGGATGGTACGCAGCGTGATAATCGTATCGAGAGCTGGTGACCAGTTCTCGATGTAGTAAATATCGAGCAAGACCATCTCGTCGAAGGTCAGGTCGCTGCGGCCACTGACCTGCCACAGGCCGGTCAGCCCCGGAGAGATTTCCAGCCGCTTCTTGTGCCATTCCAGGTAGGCCTCGACTTCTTTCGGCACTGGCGGACGCGGCCCGACCAGGCTCATCTCGCCGCGCAGCACATTGTACAACTGAGGCAACTCGTCAATGCTCATCCGTCGGATGATCTTGCCCACCCTCGTCAGGCGGGGGTCGTCACGAATCTTGAAGAGCGGGCCGGTGGCTTCGTTAAGCTCGGCCAGCTTCTCCTGTTCCTGTTCGGCGCCCTCCCGCATCGAGCGGAACTTGTACAGGACAAAATGTTTGCCGCCCTTGCCCACGCGCACCTGCCGAAACAAGACTGGCCCCGGCGAGTCGAGCTTGATGGCCAGGGCCACCAGGCCCAGCAGAGGAGACAGCACGACCAGTCCCAGGCCCGAAGCGACGATGTCGATGGCCCGTTTCAAGACCAGACCCCAGCGGCTGAAAGCGATTTCGCGGATACCGATGAGTGGGATGCCGTTCAGGTCCTCTATTTCCACCCGGCTGAGACTCATCTGAAAGATGTCGGGCACGAGGCGGGCCATGATGTTCTGCCGTTCACACTGGGCCATGATGCTGATGATCTTGCGATGATACATCCAGGGCAAGGTAATCAGCACCTCTTCAATGTTGTATTCCTCGCTCTGGAGCAGATTGCGTAGATTGTCTATGCTGCCCAATCCTTTGAAACGCCCAATTTCAGAATTGCCCTTTTCTGGGTCGTCATCAATGAAGCCGACGACCTGGTAGCCCAGTTCAGGCTGAGCGACGATGGTGCGCATGACCATACGGCCAATTTCGCCTGCCCCGACAATCAACACCCGGCGGACACCGATGCCCCTCTCGCGCAATTGTGCCAGAATCAGGTTCTTCACCAGACGAGCAAAGCTGAGGAAGATAACGATGAGGACGAAGGCGTAGATGAATATCAGACGCGAGAAGAAATAGGGGCGGTAGAAGAACAGCCCGACCACCATCAGAATGACGCCAGTGGTAGTGCCGCGCACAATGCGGTATGACTCGGCCAGCCAGGAACGTCCGCGCGGGAACTCGTAGACGCCATCTAGCTTGTAGGCCACCAACAACACGGCCGTTAGCAGAAGGCTGAGCGGCAGATATTCCACGTAGGGCACATAGTTAGCTTCGTCAACAGCGCGAATCCACTGTAGCTCATAGCGGATCCAGTAGGCCAGCGCAAAAGCCAGATTGATTAAGATGGTGTCCGATACTATCAGGCTCAGATATAGCAGCCGCTTGTATTTGCGAAACACCTCTTACCCCCCGTGGGCCAACACCTGGTCGTAAACATCGAGGGTCTGACGGGCGGTCTCAGCCCATGAAAACCGTGCGGCCTGTCGCAGCCCACGCTGTCTCAGGTGCGCCCGCAGGTCTCCGTCGGACAGCACGCGCCATAGTGCGTCGGCCAAACCCTCGACATCCTGCGGCGATAGGGTCAGGCCCGCTTCTCCCACCACTTCCGGCAACGAGGACACATTCGACGTAATGACCGGCGTGCCGCAGGCCATCGCTTCCAACGCCGGCAACCCAAACCCTTCGTAAAGGGACGGGTAAGCAAAACACTCAGCCATATTATACCACAGAGGCAACTCGGTGTCAGGCGCGAAACCAGGAAACAGGACATGGTCATTCAGCGCCAGGTCTTCGACCAGCGCAAAGACTTCCTGCCAGCCCCAGCCTTTGCCGCCAGCCACCACCAGTCTTGGCACATCCTCGCCAGTGGGCTTCGGCCAACGCGCCAGCAGGCGATGGTACGCCCGAATGAGCGTGCCAATGTTCTTGCGTGGCTCAATGGTGCCCAAATACAGAATGGCCCGACGCGGCAAGTCCTTTTCGCGTCGAAACTGCGCCACGGTCTCCTCTGGCAACGGGCGGTAGTCCTGCTCCACTCCGCAGTATGTGACGCTGATCCGGGCGGACTCTACTTTCAGCAGTTGAGCCACATCCCGGGCTGTGCTCTGTGAGATGGTAATGACATGCGCCGCACGCGCCGCCGCCAGTCGGACAAACAGGCTCAGGTAGAGCCGATTGCCCGGGCGGAAATGTTTCGGATACCGCAAGAAACTCAGGTCATAGATGGTCACCACTGATGGACAGGGAGACCACCACGGTAAAGCGAATGCCAGGCCGTGGAGCAGGTCAAATCTGCCTCGCTGAAGTATCCACGGTTGCACACACTGCTCCCACAAGATGCGCACCAGCGGCCTACCTGTCGGCAGCCGCGACACATGGCTTTCTACCCTTCCCATTGCCGAAAACCGCCTGTCGCTCAAGAACGCAGTGAATCGGAAGCGGCCTTTGTGTTGGGCAAGGTTTAGGAGCAGGTTAGAGATATACCGATTGATGCCAGCGCTTCGGTAGCTTGGCGATAGCGACAAGAGCTGAGCATTCAGAGCGACATGCGCCAGTTCGTCCGATTCCACAGCTCAATTATACCACAATCTTGGTTTCAACAAAAGCCGAAATTGTAGTATAATGCGAGCACTGCTCGATTTCAATTGCCGGAGGGCTGATATGCTTCGTGCACGTATCAAATATTTCGTTGTTCTCCTGGCGATGGTGCTGGGGCTGTCGTACCCTACCGTCGGTTTCGCCGACAAGCCTGTAGTAGACATTTACTTCTTGTACTCGAACACATGCCCCCACTGTCAGGTGGTCAAAACGGAGATTCTGCCGGGCATCATGCAGAAATACGGAGACCAGATCAACCTGATGCCCCTCGAACTCTCAGACCGCGAGAGCTTCGCCATAGGGCTGGTATTGGAGACGCTGTACAAAGTCCCGCAAGACCAGGCTGGCGTCCCCGAAATATTTGTGGGAAACAGCGTGTTGATCGGTTCAAACGCGATCAGAGACTACCTGGATCAAGAGATTCAAACCTATCTCAAGGCTGGCGGCTTCCGTTTGCCGACCAAGGAACAACTGCTGCGGGCGGTCGTCTGGGAGACCCCCTCACCAGAGGCGGAGGTTCTATCTACAGACCTGTTCACCGCGACGCTGAGTGCGCCAGTTTGGACTCCGCCTGCTTCCGGTCAGCCGATCAGCTTTGAGACGCCGACAACAACCATTGCTCAGACCGCTACCGGCACGGCTTCGGCAGCTCCGCCGCGTCCCACGCCGACCTCTGCGCTCTCCGAAGCGTCTTTTGGCGCGCCGACGGCCGGGCTATCAACTGCCTCTCCGAAACACCGCGAGGCCACTCCTGTGCCGAGCGTATCTCCAGGCGCGCCAGTCGCGTCGCCGACGATTACTGACTCCTTGGCTATGAACGTTGGCGCGGCCAGGCCTATCCACCTGGCCTATTTCTACGAAGTTGGCTGTGACGAATGTGATCGGGCCAAATATGTGCTGAATTACTTACAGGGTGAATATCCCAATCTGGTCATCGAGACATTCGATGTGGTGAAACAGGCCGGCCTGGCAAAGTGGCTGGGCGAAAAATACGGCCTGCCTGAATCCAAGTTGCTGGAAACGCCGGTTGTGTTTGTAGGTGAGGATTACCTGCTGGAGAGTGCGATCACTTTGCAGAACCTGATTCCAATCTTGAGCAAATATCAGGAAAGCGGCGCGGAAGCGGTCTGGCAGGAGTGGCAGGCAGACCAGAATGAAGACGCAGTGGCCGGGCTGTTCAAGAACATCAGCCTGCCGGCGGTCATTGGCGCAGGCCTGATTGATGGCCTCAATCCTTGCGCGTTTGCGACTATCGTATTCTTCATCGCTTATCTGGCCTTCATCGGGCGCAGGAGCAGTGATCTCCTTCTGACCGGCATCGCGTTCACGCTGGGCGTTTTCGTCGCCTATCTGTTGTTGGGCCTTGGCTTGCTGCGCGTCCTGGAGCTCATTGACCTGGCCCGCTGGGGCCGCTACTTCTATATTCTTGTCGCCGTCCTATGCCTGATCCTGGCGGTTTTGAACCTGTCGGACTTCTTCAAGGCCCGGCGGGGCAAAGTTGAGGAAATGCAGATGCGTTTGCCCATATCACTGCGCCGCCAGGTTCACCGTATCATTCGAGAAGGGGCGGGCGCGGGCGCATACATGGCCGTGTCTTTCGTAACCGCCTTCCTGGTATCGTTGATCGAGCTGGCCTGTACCGGGCAGGTTTACGTGGTCATTCTTTCCGCGCTGAGCCATCCCTCCCTGCGCGGTCAGGCTTTCGGCTATCTGGTGCTCTATAACCTGGCCTTTGTAACGCCTTTGATCGTGGTGTTTTTGCTGGCGTTTTTCGGCGTGTCGTCGGGGGAACTGGCGCGCGTGGTCGAACGACATACGGCGACCGTCAAGCTGTTTACTGCCCTGCTTTTCCTGGGGCTGGGATTGTGGCTGGTGTTGTCGTTGTTGCCGCTGTTCGGCGTCCGTGCGTTCGGCATTTGACCGACTCGCTGAGGGATACAAACGATGGATTGGCACGAAACCCGGCTGTACTATACCGACGCCTACCTGACACAGTTCGAAGCTCGTGTTCTGGAACAGTTTCCGGTGGGCGAGTATTGGGGGGTGGTATTAGACCGCTCTGCGTTCTACCCAACTTCGGGGGGACAGCCTCACGATACAGGCTGGCTGAATGGCGCACCCGTCATTGACGTGTTCGAGCGCGAAACGGACAAGGCAGTAGTGCACGTCTTGAGCCGGCCCCTGGAGGGCGAAAGAGTCCAAGGCCAGGTCAATTGGGAACGGCGCTTCGATTTCATGCAGCAACACACCGGCCAGCATATTCTGTCGCACGTCTGTGAGGCCTTGCTGGATGCCGACACGGTCGGTTTTCATCTGACTGAAAGCACGTTGACCATTGACATCACCCATGCGCCGCTGACTTGGGAAGAATGGCAGGCAGTTGAAGAACGGGCCAATGCCATCGTGTTCGCCGATCAGCCGGTCGAGGCGCAATTCATGACTGCGGCGGAGGTGAACGCTTTGCCCCTGCGCAAACAGCCGACGGTCGCTGGCCCGATCCGCATTGTCCGAACCGCTGGCCTGGACTATTCACCCTGTGGAGGGACACATTGTCGGACTACCGGGTCGGTCGGCCTCATTCTGATTCGCAAGGCCGAGCGTAGAGGTGCCGAAACACGACTGGACTTCGTGTGCGGGCAACGCGCTTTGGCCGATGCCCATCGCAAGAACCGTCTGGTGAACGAGTTGGCTGCCAGTTTGAGCGTCGGCGAGGTCGAGGTGGCAGCAGCCGTGGCGCGTCTGCAGGAAGAGGTCAAATCAACCGCGCGGCAGCTCAAGCAGGCCGAAAACCGACTGTTGGATTTTGAGGTTGAGCAGTTGCTGCGTCAGGCCGAGACGATTGGAGAAATCCGATTGGTTAGGGCCACTTTGAGCCATGACAACCCAATGTGGGCCAAATACCTGGCTGTCCGTCTGGCGGAACGCCCGAAATGTGTGGCGCTGATAGGCTTTGTCCAGGACAACAGCGTGCAGTTGACTTTTTCCCGTTCCGGGGATATGCCAGTGGACATGCGGCCGCTGGTGAAAGAGGCCTGTCGTATTGTAGGCGGTGGGGGCGGCGGCCAGCCGAATATGGCGCAGGGCGGCGGTTCTCGACCAGACCAACTCGAGCTGGCGCTGGATGGCGCAGTTCAATCGCTCAGGACGTTGCTACTCTCTCAACCATGACACGGAGGAAAGGGGTTCGATATGCGCGAAGTAGCTCCCGGCGTATACGTTGAGACAGGTTTTCAGGGCGGCAATGTAGGTTTGATTTTGACCGGCGAAGGCGCGGTGCTGGTTGACACGCCAATGATGCCCTGGGAAGCGCGCGAATGGGCCAGGATGATCAGGCGGGTCACGGATGAGAAGGTCCGGTTTGTTATCAATACCGATCATCACACGGAGCATTGCTTAGGCAATCATTTCTTTCCCGCAACCATCATCGGCCACGAGGCCGGCTGGAAAGAGATTACCAGCTTCAGCGAGGCCTACCGACAAAGGTTGATCGACTCGCTCCTGGTTGGCGACCCGGAGCGCGACGCTGAGCTGAAGAGCTTGACGTTGATTCCGCCCAACCTGACCTTGACCGACCGACTGACCCTTTACCTGGGCGAAAAACGGATCAACGTGCTTCACGTTGGCGGACATGCAAGTTCCTCAATCGTGGTTCACTTGAAACGCGAGCGGGTCTTGTTCACCGGCGATGTAGTGGTGCAGGGGGTTCAACCTGCCATGTCTCAGTCCAATTCACGAGAATGGCTGCTCGCCCTGAATCGTGTCCGCCGCATTTCATTTGACATATTGGTGCCTGGCCAGGGGGAATGTGGAGGCAAGGAACTAACCGATGTCATCTCCCAGTTCATCCGGGAATTACGGTCGGGGGTGCGTAAACACTACAAGGCCGGTCACAGCAAGGCCGAGACATACAGCCAGCTACTGGGACTGATCCATTTGTTCCCGGTCACTGAGGGCCGGCGGGACAAAATCGAACAGCAATTCAAAGCGGGAGTCAACCAGGTATACGAGGAAATCAAGGCGGAAAAAGGAGACTAGCCTGAGGTCCCCGCGCTCCAGAACCAGCCACAGGGGTGCTTATGGTAGACCAGAAACTTGTGGAGTCGATCAGCAGGGTGAAGAAACGGCACGAGGCGGAGATCCTGTCCAAAAAGAATGTGGTCGGATTGGGGATCGGTTTTCGACAGCGAGGCGGCGAGACGAGCGATGAATTGGGGCTGGTGGTTTTCGTCTCCAAGAAGCTGCCCGACGAGGCGGTATCGCCCGAAGACCGTATCCCTGCTTTCTTGGATGGGGTGCCAGTAGATGTCCAGGAGGTAGGCCCCATCAAAGCCTTTTGACAATCGGAAGAGTCTCCACATTTTCAGAGCTCCTTGCTCAGGGAGGTAGTCGGCATGGAAGTGCAGATACAGATGGCCCGTGAGGCCAAACAACGCAGTCTGGCTCAATTGATGCAGAAACCGAACGTTGTGGCGTGTGGGATTGGATACAAAGAGGCTGGCGGACAGGTGACGGACGAGCTGTGTATTGTCGTGTCTGTTACCAAGAAGCTGCCGGCTGCCCAACTTGCCCCCTCAGAACTCATCCCGCAGACCGTCGGGGAGATGCGGACGGATGTGCAAGAAACAGGTGTGATCCGCGCGCTCCAGTCGCCTGTCGGCAAGTGGCGACCTGCGCCAGGAGGCGTATCCATAGGGCACGTAAATATTACGGCGGGGACGTTGGGCTGCCTGGTCTATCGGGGGCAAGACTTACTCATCCTGAGCAACAACCACATCCTGGCCAACTGCAATCGCGCCCGCCGCGGCGATGCTATTCTACAACCGGCGCCTCAGGACAACGGCACGCTGCAGGACCAGATTGCGACCCTGGAAGATTTCATCCCGATTGATTTCGGCCAATCGCCATCAACCTGTGGGGTGTCCAACGCAGCGGCTGCGGCGTTCAACGCTTTGGCTCAGCTTTTTGGCTCCCAACATCGCATGACTGCATTCCAGCAGACGGCCGGCATGAACCTGGTTGACGCAGCGCTGGCGCGACCGCTCTCGGCCAATCTGGTGGAGAAGAGGATTCTAAATATTGGTCAGCCTCGCGGTGTGGGCACGGCCACGCTGGGCACCCAACTGGTGAAAAGCGGCAGAACGAGCGGTTTCACGACGGGCAAAGTCACACAAATTGACGTCACCGTGCAGGTCGAATATCCGGGTGTCGGCTCGGCCACGTTCACCAACCAATTGACCGCCTCAGGCATGAGTCAGCCGGGAGACTCTGGCTCGGCCGTGTTGGATATAGACCAGAAGGTCGTTGGCTTGCTCTTCGCCGGGTCTGACGCCGTCACGATGATCACGCCCATTCAGACGGTCATGAGCGCGCTAAATATCACCATCGCTTAGAGCGCTGGCCGAGACAGCTTCGACGCAGGATGACGCAGAGGGGACATGGCGTCTGAAATACGCACAGCAGGCCGGCGTGGGGCATGGCATGCCAAAGAACTGGCGATGGTCGCCCTGATCATCCTGGCTATCACTGTCTGTTTCGCCGACGTGCTTTTTCTGCCCTATACCTTCTACTACCAGGACATCCAGTTCCTGCACTACCCCGGCAAAATTTACTTCACCCGAACCTTACAGGAAGGCGATTTCGGGTTTTGGAATCCCTACATCTTCGCCGGTTATCCCTTGCAGGCCGAACCGGAAGTAGGGCCCTTGTACCCTTTCAATGCCCTTTTCCTTTTGCCCATTCCTCCCTACCGCGCGCAGACTTTGTTCGTGGTCTTGCATTATGCTATGGCCGGCTGTTTTACATTCTTGCTGGGTCGGCGGCTAGGATTGAGTCGTTCAGGAGCAGCTATTGCGGCGTTGGTCTACGCCTGCAGCGGCTATATGATGGCTCAGCTCACGAACTTTAGCATTCTGACCGCCATGGTCTGGTTGCCGCTGATTCTGTTGCTGTTCTCGGTGGCCCTCGACCGACAAAGCTATGGGTATGCCGTTGCGAGCGGTGCAGTCATTGCCCTGTTTATCCTGACCGCCCATCCCCAAATTCATCCTGCTGACCCTCACCGTCGTGGGCTTATATTGTCTTTACGAGATAGCGCGCCTCCTGATCAGCCGACATGGCGCGGATTGCCTGAATGACGGGAGGCGCAGGCAGCCAGCAGACCAACTTGCTCCCTGCTGTTGCGAGCGAGGCGAGGCGAACTCAGGCCGGTCAGGCTCCGAGTGTTCCACAGTAAGGCGGACTGCGCTGAAATATTGTATCTTGATCGCGGTTGCCGTTACGATTGGCGTCGCCCTGTCTGCGCCGCAGCTCTTTCCGGCCTATCAGCTCAAATCGCTGTCGGTGTTGTCGGAGAGCCTGGGTTTCGATTTTGTGACCTCGTACTCGCTCTCGCCTTACCGCATGGCCTCATTTCTCGTTCCTAATTTTTTGGGCAACCAGGCCATAGGGTATCGCGGCCCTGCGTTCTATGAGGAGCATCACAACTACATTGGTATCTTACCGTTGGCTCTGGTTGTGGGCGCCTGGGCCAGGCGGCGGCACAGGGCGGTGCTTTTCTTCGGCCTGCTGTTGATTCTCTCGGTCGTGCTTTCGTGGGGTCGGCTCACGCCTGTTTATGATCTGGTTGCGCGGATGCCGCTCTATAACCTGTTCAGGGTTCCGGCCCGTTGGCTCTATCCTATGACGATGTCGCTGGCGGTTCTGGCCGGGTTTGGGTTTGACTATCTGCTCGCCAACGCTCATAGCAGGGGCGCGCGCTGTCTGGCCCGCCTACTGCTTGGCCTGGCGGTTGCGCTCACCCTGACCTTGCCGTGGGTGTTTGTCCTGAAGGATCAGATTATGGACCTGACCGGCTGGTTCGTGGACAATGTTTACCCCAGTTACGCCGTGTTTACCCTGCGTTCCTTGATCAAGGCATTTGTCCGCTTTCCGGAGCCGCCGCCGTCCAATATTTTGTTACAGGCTTTCCCTCTTATGCTGAATCCACTGCTCCACTTTCTGGTAGCGTTGGACCTCAGCGCGGTTCTCGTCTACTGCTTCGTGTCTGGGCGGCTGCCCGTCCGCTGGTTTAGGGTGATGGCCGCACTGTTGATCGCCTTCGACCTGTTTCTGGTCAGCGGCAGCGCCATCAATCCGGTTGCCCCGGCTGCCTATTTCGACCGACGCGAATCAACGGCTTTCTTGCAGGAAAACATTGGCCTGTATCGCATCTATCCCACCAATCAAGATGGGGACCCGAATTTCAACCTGGGCCACTATTTCCCGATGATCTACCGAATCCCCAGCTTCGGCGGCTCTTCGTCGCTTACCGTGCGTTGGGCCCAGGAATATCGAGATGCGGCCCGACAAAATCCACGCCTCTACGACTTGGCGGGTGTGAAGTACGTATTACAGGAGGGCGACGACGCGCCGCAGGGTTTCAGCGGCCCTTTGCGAGAGGTATTCTCGTGCCCGGAGATTCACATCTGGGAGAATTCAAGCGTGATGTCGCGCGCATTCATCGTACATGAGGCGATGGCGTCAATGCCCACCTATCTTTATGATCCGACGTTTCCCTTTGACACAAAGGTAGTGTTGGATGACCCCGCCGCCGTAGAACGCTTGGCAGCCGATCCTCTGCCGGCAGGTGGAGACAGAGCAGAAATCACCCGCTATTCCTACAACGAAGTCACGGTCGAATGTGAGACAAGCGCGCCGGGATTCCTGGTCTTGACTGATAGTTTTTATCCTGGTTGGGAAGCAACCGTAGACGGACGACCGGAACGGGTCTACCGGGCTGACCATATCTTTCGCGCCGTGCTCTTACCGGCCGGGCGACACACGGTCGTGTTCCGTTTCGTTCAGCCGGCCTTCTGGTGGGGAGTGGCTGTCGCCGCGCTGACGGCAGCGGGGATTCTGGCCTTCATGATTGTCAGTGGTGTGCGGAGAAGAAGCGTCGCGCGGTCCAGCCCCACAAAGTCCTGACCTCCGAACTGCCCAAGATGATTGTGAGCACCAAATAGACTGTGCTCGCCGCAACGATGCTGCCCGCAACCTGTGTGAAGAATCCCCGCGGTTCGAGCAGATGGCTCAGCCTCCAGGCTGCCCAGGCCATACCGAGCGAGGCCAGGAAGACTCGAGCTACAGAGAGGCCGATTTCCCTGTCGCCGAGGCCGGCCAGCCGTTTGCGGACGATGCAAAGCAGAAGCAGCATCTCGGCGATGGTCGCCAGAGAATTGGACAGCGCCAGGCCAGGGTAGCCCATCGGCCCGATAAGCAGCAGACTGAGGGCGATGTTGGTGGCCATTGTGCCCGCGCCAACCAGGACAGGCGTAGCGGTGTCGTGCATGGCATAGAACGCACGGGTGACGATCTCCACTCCGGCGTGCGCGAATAGCCCCATGGCGTAGAACTGGAGCGCCGCGGCCACCGCTTCCGTCGAACCGATGTCAAATGCGCCGCGTTGAAAGAGGGCCTGTATGACCGGAACCCGCAGCACATACAGGCCGAAACTGGCCGGGATGCTGATGTAGAACACCGTCCTCAACGTGGCCGACAGTGCGCGCCGCATCTCGTCCATCTGCCCGCGTGCGATGAGGTGAGAAAAGGTCGGAAAAGCAGCGGTCGCGATGCTTTGGGCTACGATACCCTGCGGCAATAGCATCAGCAGCCAGGCGTAATTCAGTGCGGCCAATGTGCTGGCGCCCAGATGGGAAGCCAGGATGGTGTTGACCAGAAAATTGAGCTGGACGACACCCAAACCGATGGTTCTCGGCAGCATCAGGCGACCCACTTCACGCACGCTGGGATTGCGCCAATCCAGAGCAGGCGTGTACCTGGCGCCTAACCGCAAGAGTTGGGGAAGTTGAACGGCCAGGTGCAGAAATGCGCCGGCGACGACGCCCATCGCCAGACTGCGGACGCCCATTGAACGGGCAAACAACAGGGCGCACACGATGATTGATAAATTGTACAGGGCCGGCGCGAGGGCGGGCAACAGGAAGTGTTGATATGCGTTGAGTATGCCCATGGCAACGCCGCTCAGGCCAAAGACTACTGTCGAGACGAGCATGTAGCGCATCAGCTCGGCGGTGAGCGCCTGCTTTGCCGGATCGAAACCGGGCGCCACCACGTACTTCACCAACGGAAGGGCGAAGATGACGCCCAGCACGGCCAATCCAGTCAAAATGAGGAGCAACAGGTTGATGATGGCGCTCGCCAGCCGCCAACCGCCGGCCTCATCGTGGCGGGCCAGGTGTGAGGTGAAGGTCGGAATAAACGCCGAGCCCAGCGCGCCGCCCGCCACGACCTGGAACAAGATGTCCGGAATCCGAAAAGCGGCCAGATACGCGCCGAGTTCTCCACTCGTCCCAAATTGGCTGCCGATGATGACTTCGCGCGCCAAGCCCAGTGCGCGACTGAGGACAAACGCCCCCATGACGACGGCTGCAGCGCGCGCGATTTGTTTGCTGCCTGATGACAATCCTGGTTCTCCTCAAGGTTCTCGCTGCTTCAGAGTGTAACACACAATGATTGAGTGAACAAGGAACACGTGCTTAACAGCTCAGAGGATCGGCAGGTTTTGACATCAGATAAACGTTGTGATATTCTCATTTCGATAGCCCGAAGATCTGATGGGGAGATGAGCATGGCTGATCTGGTTGGCACAAGTATCGGACAGTACCAAATCTTAGAGAAATTGGGCCGGGGCGGCATGGCCACTGTCTACAAAGGCTATCAACCTGCTCTGGAGCGGTACGTTGCCGTTAAAGTGCTCGACCCAATGGTATCCAGCGAGGAGCTGTTTCTGGCTCGTTTTCAGCGTGAAGCCAGGGCAGTCGCCCTTCTCAGACATCCGCACATCGTGCAGATATACGATTTCGGCCACGTAAACGACATGTACTACATGGTCATGGAGTACGTGGATGGGCAGTCATTGCGGGAGCGATTGAAAGCAGCCATCACTGAGAGCAGGTTTATGCCTGTCCAGGAAGTGTTGGGGATTGTGTGGTCAATAGCCAGCGCGCTCGACTATGCCCATCAAAGGGGTGTCGTTCACCGTGACATCAAGCCTGGCAACATTCTGCTCTCGTCCGATGGCCAGGCGGTGTTGAGCGACTTCGGTATTGCACAAATGGTCACCAGTTCTCGCCTCACTTTGAGTGGCCTGGTGGGAACGCCACACTATATGTCACCCGAGCAGGGCCAGGGGCTGGAGATAGACCAGCGTACAGACATCTACTCCTTGGGCATCGTAACCTACGAAATGCTCACCAATCAGGTGCCCTTCAGCAGTGACACCCCCTTTGCCGTGGTCATGGCCCATGTGACCCGCCCTCTCCCTTCTTTGCGAAGGTCTCGGCCCGATATCCCGCCGGCGGTCGAAGATGTTCTGATTAGAGCGACAGCGAAAGAAAAAGAACAACGCTTTTATCGGGCGATGGAATTTGCCGAGAGTCTGGAAATGGCGTTTGCACCTGTTTTGGAATCTGTGGCTGGGTACAAAGAAGGGGTGCTGTCCTGTCCTCGATGTCGAGCTCCGTTAGAGGCGGGCCAACGCTTTTGCGGCAAATGCGGCGCGCACCTGAAGATCATCTCTACCACGCCAAAAGCTGCAACTGCTCCTGTCCCAGAACCGGCCGAGTTCAGGGCCGATATGCTTACATCGCCGACATCTCCGACTGGCGGTGCGCGTCCGGCTACAAAGCGAGTGGACCCTCGACCGGCTCGGCCTGAAGCCATCACCCCGGAGCAGGGATCATCGGGACGGCCAGGCAAAAGCGCTGTGTGGGCTTTCGTGGTCATAGCTCTCGGCCTGTTGATTCTCTTGGCTGCTCTGGGTGCCGGGGCCATGACACTGCTGCCCCGCCAGAGACAGTTGGATGTGGTCGCAGCGCAACCAACAGCGACGGCTACGGAGACCAGAAAGCTGAGCCCTATATCCATAGCTACTTTGGCCGGAACGCCAATCCCAGCCGCGTCGCCAACGACAGCCGGGATGGTGTCGCAGCCGTCTGGTGCCGCGACAGGAGTGGCTGCTAAGCCTGTTGACGCGACGATGCGTTTAGAAACGCCGGCCCTGGCTGAAGCAACCAGTGCGACCTATGCAACGAGCCAGAGGCCGACGGCGACGCGGGCGACAGAAGTAAGGCCCGTCGAAACGATCAGGCTTGTCGCGAGTCCAACCAGGATGGTCCGGCCTACGCCAACACCTACGCCTTTCCTGTACATTGGGCCAGTGTCGCCAACAGCGACCGGCCTGTTGCCTGTTGGCCTCTCAGGGACGAGAACCGCCACGCCTGGCTTGGTCTCGTCGGCGGCGACGCCGGTCGTTCAGGACATTCGGGGCAAAATCTTGTTCAAGACAGACCGTGAGGGCGTCGAGAAAATCTATGTGATGAATCCCGATGGGTCCAATCCGGAACCGTTAAGAGATGTGGGGGCTTATCAAGAGGCGCAGAACAGAGAGCCGCTGTCGCCCGATGGAAAAGAGCGGCTTTTCGCAAGCGACAACGCAGGCAACTGGGATATTTATATGATTCCGGCTGACGGGCACAAGTCACCGATGGCGATTACATCCCACGCTGCCGATGATTTCGATGCGGTCTGGTCTCCCACCGAGAATCTGATCGCCTTTGTCTCGCTGCGTACTGAGGGCAAAGACAAGATCTTCATCATGACACCGGATGGCCGCAATGACCGACAGATCACCTTTGAGGCCAACGCCCTTCACAAACATCCAAGTTGGTCGCCTGACGGCAAGCGGATCGTGTTCCATTCCGACCGAGACGGATGGAGACAGATCTACGTGGTCAATAAGGACGGGACAGGGCAGACCAATATCAGCAACAACACTTTTAATGATTGGGACCCGATTTGGGTGAAGTGACAGGCCAACAATCCTCTCAGTCGTTTCGCTAACATCCCATAAACAAGGCCCTGCCTCACGATGCTGAGGCAGGGCCTATCGGTATTTACCGTGCTTGCTGTGATCTGTCAGGCTGCCTGAACTGCTTCCAAGATGTCCTCGCTCTTTTCTTCCGCTGGCTGATCCGCCGGAGCGAAGGCAGCCGCCAGGACATCATCTATGGTCTCGGCCAGCACAAAAGTCATGGCTTCGCGAATGTCGTCTGGCACGTCTTTCAGGTCAGCTTCATTCCGCTTGGGCAGGATCACTGTTCTCAGCCCTGCTCTATGAGCAGCCAAAACCTTTTGCTTGACCCCGCCGATAGGCAACACCTGGCCTTGAAGCGTGATCTCGCCGGTCATTCCGACGTCAGCGCGCACCGGACGGCGGGTCAGGAGAGAGACCAGTGACGTAACCATTGTCACGCCCGCCGATGGCCCATCTTTGGGCGTGGCGCCTGCCGGGACATGAAGATGTATGTCCTTGCCGTTCAGAAAATCCTCTTCAATGCCCAGCGTCTTGGCAGTTGCCCTGACGTAGCTTAAAGCAATTTGCGCCGACTCTTTCATTACATCGCCCAACTGGCCGGTGAGCGTGAGGCCTTGCTTGCCGGGCATGATGGCCGATTCCACGAACAGCACCTCTCCGCCGGCGGCCGTTACCGCCAGCCCCGTGGCGACGCCCGGCTTCTCCGTGCGCAGGGCCGCCTCGAAAAAGTAACGAGGCTTGCCCAGGTATTGACGCACCTGTTCCGGTGTGATTTCCGGAGACGTCGGAGGAGTATTCGCCGCAATTTGCGTGGCGATTTTGCGGCAGATCCGACCTATCTCGCGTTCCAGATTCCGTACACCTGCCTCACGAGTGTAATCCCGAATGATGGTGCGCAGGCTCTCTTCGCTGATCTGGATTTCCCCTTCGCGGAGGCCGTTCACTCGAAGCTGCCTCGGAAGCAAGTACTCTTGTGCGATACGCACTTTTTCGTACTCTGTGTAGCCGTCGAGCGTGAGAATCTCCATCCTGTCTCGGAGCGGCGGCGGGATAGGGTCCAACAAGTTGGCCGTGCCGATGAAAATCACTTCGGACAGGTCAAAGTCGACATCCAGGTAATGGTCTCTAAAGGCGTGATTTTGTTGCGGGTCGAGGACCTCCAGCAAGGCGGAAGAGGGGTCCCCGCGCCAGTCTGCGCCAATCTTATCGACCTCGTCCAGCATGAAGACGGGGTTCTTGGTACCTACCCGCTTGATCGCCTGAATGATACGGCCAGGCATCGCGCCAATGTATGTCCGCCTATGGCCGCGAATCTCGGCTTCATCGCGGACTCCTCCCAGGGACATGCGTGTAAACTCTCTGCCGAGCGCTCGCGCTATAGAACGCCCCAGCGAGGTCTTGCCCGTGCCGGGTGGCCCCACAAAGCATAGGATGGTCCCCTGGCCTTCGATGGCGGGCTCCAGGCTCTTGTCTCTTTCCTCTTGTCCATTTGACTCGCCACGTTCTCGGCGGAGTTTGCGCACCGCCAGATATTCGAGCAATCGCTCTTTGATTTCGGTCAGGTCGTAGTGGTCCTCATCAAGGACTTGCCGGGCATGTTCAATGTCCAGATTATCTTCGCTGCGGGTCTGCCAGGGCAGCTCGGTCAGCCAATCCAAATATGTTTTGATGACCGAATACTCGGCGGCCTGTGGTGGCATCTTTTCCATTCTGGCGAGCTCACGCAGCGCCTCTTTCTCCGCTTCTTTGGGCATATTCGCTTTCTGGATCTTCTGGCGATATTCCTCTATCTCCAGAGTGCCTTCGTCGCCCTCGCCCAGTTCTTTCTTGATGGCCTTCAACTGTTCGCGCAGGAAATATTCACGTTGCGCCTTTTCCATTTCAGATTGCGCTTCTGAGCGAATCTTTTGGCCCAGCTCCAGGATTTCCAGTTCTTTGGTCAGAATCGTGATCAGGACTCGCATCTTTTGCAAGAAATCATTCTCTTCCAGGATGGCCTGTGCTTGCGCCATGCTCATCCTCAAGTTGGCCGCGGTGAGGTACACGATGTAGCGCGGGTCGTCCAACTTGTTAACAAAGTCCACAATCTGGTCTGGGAGCTGGGGAGTGAGAGAGACCAATCGCGCCAGCAAATCCAAAAGGTTTCGTCTCAGCGCTTCCCTTTGCAGGGCCTGAGGGTTCTCTTCACCCTGTTCGGTACGATCTGCGGGCACACGGTCAGGCAGCAATTCGACTTTGGCGGTCAGGTACGGCTTGTCGCCGATCCATTCGGTTATGCGAAAGCGTTCCAGTCCCTGCACAATGACTTGCAGCGACCCATCATCTGCTCTGACCACCTTGTGAATCAGGCCTATCGTCCCTACAGAATAGGTCTCACCAATGCCCGGTTCCTCTATTGATGGGTCGGTCATTGCCACCATACCGATCAGCCGGTTGCCTTCCGCTGCTTCTTCCACGAGCCGAACGGAGCGAGGAATGCCAACAGCCAAAGGTACAACGATGAACGGAAAAGCGACGATATTTCTCAAAGGCAATATTGGGAGTTCAGTCGGAATATTGGCAGTGTCTACCTCATGAGCTGCTCCCAATAAGTTTAACCAGGGTAACATAATATCCTCCTTAAGACTCGGTCCTCTGAAATTTTTGCCCTCAATTGCCTGATTCCCTTGGCTCGCTTTCCGACAAGCCATCCAAAGCCTGAAGGCAACTGAGGATTGAGCGAGGCGAGACCTCAGGGCAGCCAACCAAACGTGGTGGAGGTGGGCCAACCTGCTATCCCTCCACCACGCCGAAGCTGCAAATGCTTATGCAACTTAATCATGATTTCGTCAGGCGTGCTGATACATCAACTGCTCTTGACTTTGATCACCTTGGGCCGTATCTTGTCGGCTTTGGGCAATGTCAGGGTCAAGACGCCGTCTTTGAACACAGCTTCTGCTTTGTCGGCCTGCACCGGGATGTTCAGGGTAAGCACTCTCCTGAAAGGCCCGTGATAACGCTCTTGCATGAGCCAATTGTCTGACTGTTGGGCGTCGTTTCTCTTGAACTCCCCGCGAATGGTCAGGGTATCGCCCTCGATGCTGATGTCCACAGCTTCAGGGTCTACTCCTGGCACATTTGCGGTAATGACCAGGGCCTCTTCTGTGGACAGGACATCCAAGGGTAGAGAAAGTACTTTAGGCTGATCACTTGTCCCTCTACTGAATTGAGACCGGACAAAACTGTCCTCCATCAGACGATTGACTGCATCCCTGAGACTCATTGGCTGCCATACACTGCTCATTTTTTCACCTCGCTAACTGTGAACGAATTGAAACATTTTACTTTCGACTTTCGCCTCTATTCTAGCCAGGAGGTATTAGAATAACGTTAGATAAACGTTAACTTTCTGTTAGAGTTCGCAGTCATCGCATCAAATATTGTGCTGGCGTATCCAACGGGCGCGTGCCCAGTTTGACATCTACGTTCATCTGTTGTCCGCCGCGGAGAATCGTCAGGGACACGGTTTGGTTGGGCCGCACTTCGTTCGCCAGGAAGTCAAGTACGTCGGCCATTCTGGTCATCGGGCGGCCGTTAATCGCAATAATAATATCGCCGCCAATGCTGGTGGGTATCCCGTGAATTTGAACCTGGCTGGTGCTGGCTTGAAGCCCGCTCTGCGCTGCCGGTCCGTTCGGGCTGATTTCGGTGATCAGGGCGCCCTTCGTGCTGGCTGGGAGTCCCATTGCTTTTGCCACAGCCGGAGACAAATCTGTCCCCACCACGCCAAGCCAGGCGTATTCATGCTTTCCAGTTTGAATCAGGTCGGGCACAATCCGTTTGGCGGTGTTGATGGGTATGGCGAATCCCACTCCGGCGCTGCTACCCGTTTGTGAGAGGATGAGCGTGTTGATGCCGATCACTCTGCCCTGACTGTCCAGCAAAGGCCCCCCCGAGTTGCCGGGGTTGATTGACGCATCGGTCTGAATCATCTCCGTAATGGAGAATTGGCTGTCGCTGGCCCGAAAAGTCCGGCCCAACGCACTGATTATGCCGCGCGTCATGGTGCCAACCTGCCCGAACGGATTGCCGATGGCAATCGCGTATTGTCCCACCACCAGAGCATCTGAATCGCCCAGTGTTACCGGGTGCAGAGTGGCTTCATTCGGGTCAA
The DNA here is from genome assembly GCA_034435095.1 of Anaerolineae bacterium. GTDB lineage: Bacteria > Chloroflexota > Anaerolineae > DAOTYC01 > DAOTYC01 > DAOTYC01. Next base: position 23,913 of record DAOTYC010000247.1, read on the forward strand.
CACGAATGATAGCCAGGTCGCTATGCGGGTCGCTGCCGACCAATTGGGCTTCCAACCGTGTGTTGTCGGCGAAGGTGACTTCGATGACGCTGGCGTCTTTCACCACATGGTGGTTGGTCAAAATGTGACCCTGAGCGTCCCACACAAATCCTGAGCCCTCCCCCTGCCTGGGCATGTTAGGGATCTGGGGCATTGGCTGCGGGTTAGGAAAAGGAGGTATCATCATGTTGGTCATGCCCAACGACTGGCTGATGATGCGAATGTTAACCACCGAAGGGTTCACCCTTTGATACAACTTGGCGAGCGTGGCTTCTTCCGGAAAGAATTCGGGCGGCAAAGTGGGTACAGGCGACGGCGAAACCTGGCTCTGGTTCGCCAGAACATTTGAACTGGACAGCGGCCCCGATTGTCCCAGGGAAAACGTGCAAGCTGGGACTATCAGGCTGACGACAACAGATAGCGCTATAACGACCAACTGTAAATTCCTGCTCATGACCTGCCTCCTTATATGGGCGCTCACTCAAGAAGAACTTCAAAACGCTGCCTGAAAATGGACAACGGGACGCCCCCTCCCAGGAATCGCTCTTGGGAGAGGATGCGTCCCTGACCTCATCTTAAACGGCTTCGCTGGCTTGCACGACCATTGAATTCGTCAGCCAGGAAATCCTATTTGTAAATTGCCTGGTTCAGCGACTTAGACTTAGACCTCTCTGAATTCGCCTTCGACTACATCCTCGCCTTCTGGCTCAGACGTGCGCCCATCTCCTCCGGGGCGATATGCGCTGCCGCTCTGAGCGCCCGCGCTGGCCTGTCCGTACATCTGCTGCGACACCGCATAACTCGCCTGTTTCAATTCCTCGATAACCTCTCGGATGCGGGCGGCGTTGTCGCCTTCCATCACCTTGCGCAGTTCGCGGATTTTGCCCTCCAAGGCGGCGCGGTCATTCGCCGGCATCTTATCGCCCGACTCCTTAATCAGCTTTTCCATCTGGTATGCCAGGCTATCCGCTTCGTTGCGAGCTTCCACCAGGCTCTTCCGCTGCTGGTCTTGCGCGGCATGACGGCGCGCCTCTTCTCTCAACCGTTCGACCTCATCTTTGGACAGGTTGGTGGACGCAGTTATGGTGATCTTTTGCTCCCGCCCGGTTGCCCTATCCTTGGCAGACACGTTCAGAATGCCGTTGGCGTCAATGTCGAAGGCCACTTCGATTTGTGGCACGCCGCGCGGCGCGGGTGGGATGCCATCAAGCCGGAACTGCCCCAACAGCATATTGTCGGCAGCCATCGGACGCTCACCCTGATACACCTTGATATCAACGGCCGTCTGGTTGTCCTCGGCGGTGCTGAAGATCTCGCTCTTGCGTACAGGAATGGTCGTGTTGGCCGCGATGAGGGGCGTCATGACGCCTCCCAAAGTCTCGACCCCCAGTGTAAGAGGAGTCACATCCAACAGAAGCACGTCCTGTACCTCGCCCGAAAGGACGCCTGCCTGCAAAGCAGCCCCAACCGCCACGACTTCGTCGGGGTTGACGCCCTTATGGGGCTCCTTGCCGCCTGTCAGCTTGCGGACCAAATCCTGAATCATCGGCATACGAGTCGCCCCGCCAACCAGCACAACTTCATCTATGTCCGATACTTTAAGCCCAGCATCTTTCAGTGCCTGGTTGAATGGGCCGATACACCGTTGAACCAAATCTTCAGTCAGTTGCTCCAGCTTGGAACGGGTCAGCTTCATCTGCAAATGTTTGGGGCCAGACGCATCGGCTGTGATGAACGGCAGGTTGATTTCGGTCTCCATTACGCTGGAAAGCTCAATTTTCGCCTTTTCTGCCGCCTCTTTCAGCCGCTGCAAAGCCATCCGGTCCTTGCTGAGATCGATGCCCTGGTCCTTCTTGAACTCGCTGATGATCCATTCCGTGATTCTTTGATCCCAATCATCGCCGCCCAGATGGGTGTCACCGTTGGTGGATTTCACCTCCACCACACCTTCCCCTACCTCCAAAATCGAGACATCGAACGTACCGCCGCCCAGGTCGAACACCAGGATGGTCTCCAGGTTCTTCTTGTCAAGTCCATAGGCCAGCGATGCTGCTGTGGGCTCGTTGATGATCCGCAGCACTTCCAGACCAGCGATGTGCCCTGCGTCTTTGGTTGCCTGTCTCTGGGAGTCATTGAAATAGGCCGGCACCGTAATAACAGCCTTACGTACCGGCTCGCCCAGATACGCCTCCGCATCGGTCTTCAGCTTCTGAAGGATCATGGCTGAAATCTCTTGCGGTGTATACGTCTTGCCGGTCTGAGGAATGCTGACCCGCGCATCACCGTTCGGTCCGCTGACGACTTTGTACGAGACCATGTCTTTCTCTCTTTCAACTTCGTCAAACCGACGGCCCATGAAGCGTTTGATCGAATAGACGGTGTTTTCCGGGTTGGTTACTGCCTGCCGCTTAGCGGTCTGACCGACCAATCGTTCGCCCGATTTCGTAAAAGCGACGACAGAGGGCGTAGTCCGTCCGCCTTCAGCGTTGGGAATCACCGTGACATCGCCGCCCTCCAGGACCGCGATAACCGAGTTGGTTGTTCCCAAATCAATGCCAACTATCTTTGACATAGCTCTTCACCTCATATCTAGTCATGTGCTCGTGCTCATAACATAATTTCAGGCTGATTATACATCTGTGGTGTTAGAGCTACGTTAGATAATTGTTAGAACTTTATTAGATATGCGGCAAGGCAAAACTGAGCACGGACAGCTACACAAACACCCAACGGTCAATATCACGGGGCGACGACACGATTTCCTCCGAAGAGAAAAACCGGCTGATTTCGACCTCAGCCGAAGCGGGCGAGTCAGAAGCGTGCACGAGGTTCAGCCGGGTCGTCAACGCGAGGTCACCGCGAATGGTACCGGGTTGGGCTTCGGCCGGATTGGTGCTCCCGATCATGCGTCTGACGAGCTCGATAGCCCTTTCACCTTCAAGCACCATAGCGACTACCGGTCCCGATGTGACGTGCCGCACCAGGGGCTCGAAGAAGTCCTTGCCTTTATGTTCCGCGTAATGGGTTTCAGCAAGTTGTTCGGACATTCTTAGCATTTTCAAAGCCACAATGCGCAGCCCCCGTTTCTCTAGCCGCAGGATAATTTCCCCAACCAAGCCCCGTTGAACCCCGTCGGGTTTGATAAAGACCAGCGTTCTTTCCATAGGGTGTCTCCGTGCCAGGTGGTTTAAGTATCAGCTTGCGAGTTGAGACAATGCTTTCCGATATACCTCCGCTGCTTCCAGCAAGCGGTCTTGTTTGAAGTAGGCGTCGCCCAGCACCTGATAGACCTGACGGGTGGGCATCTCCGCTTGACTCAGCTTCTCCAGGTATTGGATGACCTGGTCAATGAATTCGCCAGACTGGACTAATTGATCGCAGTGCGCCACGGCCGCTGCATGTTTATCCAGGCTCACATAAGCCTCGACCAATTTCCACCTCGAGAGATGGTCTTTCGGGTCATCTTTGAGGGCCTGCTCATACCGGGCAATCTTTTCCTCGATCGCTTTTGCATCAGGGAAGAGTTGCCGTAGAGCAGTCTTAATTTGCGCCAGTCCATCGGTTGTCTCGTGTTCCGCAGGCGGTTCTGCGGCTTGCAGGGACTCACCGCTCTTCGCCGCCATTTCCGAAAGTTGTGCTTCGGCAACAACTTCTTCCTTTTTTCCTGGAGCCATCTGAGCGACCGGCGTCGCAGGCTCAACCGCCAGGGCACCAGGCCCGGTTGATTGCCCTTGTCGAAGGATTTGCAGCCACTCGGGAATCTCCAGTTCTTCCTCTTCCGTAACAGAAGGCGATGCCAGTGACACAGAACTTTCTTCTGTCAGCTCAGAGACAACGGCCTGCGGCGTCTCTTCCTGCTGCAACAACTTCAACCAATCAGGCGTTTCCTCGTCACCCTGCTCGCTTTCGTCCAAGACAATTCCTTCGTCGGCCTGTTGCGGCAATGGTTCAGGCGGAATCTGTTCTGCGATGACTTTTTCAACCATCGTCTCTTGAAATTCGCTGCCCTCAATCTCGCTCAGCAATCCCTCGTCCTGGGCGGCCTTGACCAACCAGTCTGGCAACTCTTCAGCCGGAGCCTCCGCCTGGCCGGCAGGCGGCTCATGCACCAGTCCCACTTCTTCAGGCAATGTCGGCTCCGGCGGGGTCGCCTCCAGGCCGACGGTCGGGGCCGAGAAGTCCTCTGGCTCTTGTGACATGGCAATCTCAGCATCAAGGAGACCGGCTTGCACCAAAGAAGCCTCTGACGGCAAGCCAATTTCTGGCAACCGAGCCTTAGCTGCCAGAACATCCTCTGGCAGTTCGGCTTCCAGGCCCTCTTCGCGCAGGATGCGCAGCCAGGTCGGCTCCTCCTGTTCCTGCGCCAGCAATTCCTCCTCGGTGATGGCCTGCTCGCTCACCGGCGCGGCTGGCAAGCCCGCCTCGGCTTCCTCCAGTGGCTCGCCGGCCTGAAGCTCTTGCAGCCATGGTGGCAGTTCCGCGACTTCAGCCTCGGCCTCGCCCGTTTCCGCTGGCCCGGCTGCCTGGCTGACTTCGGCCGGGGCCTGGGCCTGCATGGACGCCAGAACGTCCTCTGGCAGTTCGGCTTCCAGGCCCTCTTCGCGCAGGATGCGCAGCCAGGTCGGCTCCTCCTGCTCTTGGGCCAACAACTCCTCCTCGGTGATGGCCTGCTCGCTCACCGGCGCGGCTGTTGTGAGTATCTCGGCTTCCTCCAGTGGCTCGCCGGCCTGAAGCTCTTGCAGCCATGGCGGTAGTTCCGCGACTTTAGCCTCGGCCTCGCCCGTTTCCGCTGGCCCGGCTGCCTGGCTGACTTCGGGTGGAACCTGGGCCTGCATGGACGCCAAGACATCCTCTGGCAGTTCGGCTTCCAGGCCCTCTTCGCGCAGGATGCGCAGCCAGGTCGGCTCCTCCTGTTCCTGCGCCAGCAATTCCTCC
>DAOTYC010000248.1:0-1634 GCA_034435095.1 Anaerolineae bacterium
GACGCAAGATGTCGAGAAAGTCGGCGATGGCAGCAAGGTGATCCTCGCTGTCGTTCACGCCCGCGACAAGCATGGTCTCCGTCGCCAGTCGCCCAGGATAGTACCGCGCGAACGCCAGCGCGCCGCTCAAAATCTCTGGCAATCGCAGCCGACCATGAGGGCGGTCAATCCGATGCCAGATGGCCTCGTCGAAAGCATCCAGTTTGAGTGAGACCCAGTCGGCGGCCGAGAGGGCGTCCTGAACTTCCAGCAAGTCAACGAGGGAGCTGTTGGTGATGACCGCAATGGGAATGCCCATCGGCTTCAGCATCTGGATAGTCCGCCCAAGGTTGATGTCCAGCGTCGGTTCGCCGTCGGGCACGAAGGTCAGATAGTCTATAGTCTCGCCGGCTGTCTGCGCCTGCTCGACTTTGTTCTGAACGGCCTGTGTGATCTCTTCCGGGCTGTAGAACGATTGCCGGGCCACCTGCAGGTTCGGCGTGCGGCCCAACTGGCAATACACGCAGGCATAGGTGCAGGTTTTGGGCGGAATGTTGTTGATGCCCAGGCTGCGCCCCAATCGCCTGGAGGGTACCGGACCGAAGGTAAGCGCGGGGCGGGCGTGACCGTGTTCAGCCATGGTGAAAGTTCCGGCAACGATATTCATAAATGGGCATTGTACCTACCTCCACACCACTATTTGACCAACGCCAGCAGACGCTTGCCGGGTATCTGCCGGAAGGTCGCGCCCTGGGCCGCGGCACGCATCACTGCCGGTATGTCAACGACACGGGTGCCGCAGATGGCGTCTACGCCGCGCTCGAACAAGGCTGGCGTGAGGGGCGCGCTGGCGCCCAACACCAGCACAAAGGCGTCGGGCCGACACAATCCCATCAGACCGTCGAACGTGTGGTTGATGAGCGACGTACCAGTGATGGCTACCACGTCGGCCTGCGGCAGCACCTCGCCAGCGCGGTCGGCGGCCAAATCGCCGGAGCGCGGGCGCAGCTCGAGCACCCAGCATATCCTGGCCGCCTGGCGAACCTGCTCCACGAACGGGAAATGGCCGACGACGGCGACAGACCGGCCCGCGCCGCGCTGGAGGATGATCTCCTCGGCGTTGAGTTCGAGGCACACCGCCTCGTCAACCTCGAGCAGGGCGTTGTAGGCAGCCATGCCCACGCTGGCCTGTAGCGGGTCATCTGAACGCAGCCATGCGGCCAGCTCCCGTCCGCTGCGTCCCTCAAGCTGTCCGGCGGCCGGGATGGACAGCGACTCGTGATGATCCGCGCTCAGCGTGGTCGAGGCCAGTCCGCAGCGGGGCGGGACCGTGTCCAAAACGACTGCCGTGGAGAATGCGCCGACCAACACCTGTGCCGCTGGAGCGTCGGTTCTGAGCTGGCTGAGCAACAAGTCAACGGTGTCCAACCGTCATGCCTCCGTTTCGTTTTGGGCAGTATAACACGGCGGTTCTCGCGCGTCAACTTGACTTTGAGAGAGTGTGGAAAAACTCAATTTGGAGGTAGAGGGAGCCTTCGAGCAATCGTTTTGGGGAGCTTCTAGCGGGTCAAATGGGCCGTGCGAGGACTTCAATCAAGACAAACGAGCTTCATCGGCGGTCTCTTTGACTCTCTAAAGTGCCTGTTTCACTTCTC
>DAOTYC010000249.1:0-4212 GCA_034435095.1 Anaerolineae bacterium
GCGGCGCCTGAGCGCGGTTATCCCACAGGTCATTGTTGTCGGGCACAGTCAGGCGCAGCGCGCCCGGCTCGGGCGTCTCGACCTGCACGTCGTTGCCGGGATCTTGCCAGGCCCAGTCGCTGGGGATTTGGCCGTCGGCGAACTGGACGACCCGCGCCCCGTAGGGCTCGGGTTCGTCATCGTCGGTGAGAATCTGGCTCAGCGGCAGCCCGGCCACCAGGCCGGCGTCCGCAGGTTCGGCGGAGGCATCGTAGGGCGTGACCACGCCGCCCGGCCATTGCCCGCGCTGGCCCGCCTGGATGAGGGTCGCCTCGCCGCCCGTTTGCGGAGACACGCTGACCGCCCCATCAATCACGTTAATCGTCTCACCCTCATCGGTGACCAGCACCTCGAACTCAGTCCCGACGGGCGTAGCGACCCTGTCGCCCAGTTTGACTTTCAGCCCGTGCACGCCGCGGGGCGGCCGCTGGAGGCGGAATCCGCCGCGGGTGACATGGACCTGAATGACACCCGGTTCGGGACTGGAAAAGGTCAGGGTGCTGTTGGGTTTGACCAGCAGCCTGGAGCAGTCGGGCAGTTGAACCACGACCTCGCCACCTGGGCCGGTGATGAGCTGGTCGCCGGGCTGGAGACGGTCGTCTGGGCGGGCGGGGTTCTCCGGCTTGATGGCTACTACGGACACCTGGGCCGAATAGGACTGGTCGAAACAGCCGCCAAACAACGGCCCGGAGCCGCTCGGGGGGCCAATGGTGATCCACATGCGGCCCGGCCCGGACCAATCGGCTGTGCCCTTCAGGTGGCTGTCCTCCATCTGTCCGGACAGCGTCAGGAGTTTGTCGCCCGGCCGGTAGCCCTGGCCGACTTTAGGCTGGAAGTATACCCCGAGCGAAGTGTTGCCGTTATACAGGCTCCACACGTTCGGGACAGGCGGGTCACCGTCCACCGTGCCTGAGATCGTGCCACTGCCCGCTACCTCGAAAGGGCCGAACTGCTTTCCTGGCCCGCACGGGGCGTCCGGGTCTTTCGGCACGACAAACGCCCCAGACGTGCTGACCAGCACCTGGGGTTTGGCGATGGCCCCGCCGCGCGATGGCGTCGCCTGGTTTAGCGTGGCGTCGCGCGCTGAGATGATGCGCCCCAGTTGGCCGTCGCCGACGGAGAGCTTGCAGGGGGTCGGGCTTCTTGCATACAACTCTTCGAGGAATTTAGCGAGGTCCTCCGGTGTGCCACGGTAAGTCAGCCACAGGATATGTTTGATGGTCTCATCGGTGAAGAGGATGCCGTCGGCGCGCAGGCGTGCGGCCCAGTCGTCGTAGGCAGCCAGCAGGCTGCCCATCAGGCGGTAGTACGCGGCGGGGTCTTTCGCCTTGAGCTCCCGGTTATCGCCCAATGCGCTGATCCAGTCTCCGCCGGGCAGCAGCGGAATGTCGTTGGCCTCGACCCAACGCTCCATGTCGGCGACGCGCTCCTGCATCTTATCGGCCTCCAGGCGGCCGATCATGTACTCGCGCAGCTTCTGGCGGATCTGGTCGTCGGTGAGGTTCGCATCGTCCATGCGCAGGCTCTTGGCGAACTCGCGGATGCCGCCGGCGTAGTAGCCGAGGATGGACTGAGTGTCGAGGAGGTCGCGCAGAGTGGTCTCCGATGGGTTCGCTTTGTAGGCAGCGTAGAGCGCGTCCAGGACGCTGTTCTTATACTCGCCGGCGGCATAGTTGATCAGGCCGGCGGCGACCAGCCCGACCAGCTCGGCGATCTGGGCCGGCGGGTAGCCAAGCTGCAACAGCTCGATGAACGTGCGTCCTGCGGCGTGGGCGATGCCTGTTGCCGTGCCCTGCTTCGCGCCTTCGGTATAGGAGCTGTGGATGGCCCAGGCGGAGAACGCCGCGCTGAGGCCCGTGCCCAGGATGCGGCCCACGCTCACGCCCGAGGTTTCGGCGGCTTCTTCCGCGCCGTGCAGGATGGCCCGTTGGGCGTCGCTCAGCTTGTCGTAGGGCTTGCCGAAGTACTTCATGGCCTGCTCGTTGAAGTATTCGATGCCGAAGCGTGCCGCGCTGACCCGCTCGCCGAAGGCCTGGGCGATCTTGTTGATCTCGTTCCACTCAGCCTTTCCGAGCTTTTGGGTCACTGCCTCCTCGACCAGGCCCCTGTACTTGGGCATGTTGGCGATGGCCGCGGCCAGCTCATCCGCGCCGGCCTGTGACAGTTTGCCGGAGGCCATCAGCGCGACGTGCTTCTCGATAACGGACCTGGCCATGCGCTCGGTGAGCGATTCCATCGCCTCGCGGTAGGCCAGCAGGGCCTTCTGCGGGTCGGCCTCGCCGATCAGGCGGGCGTACATCCGGGCCGCTTCGTCTACGTGGCCGTTGCGCATCAGCTCGGTGCACTTCAGCATGTCCTTCTCGGCCTGGGTCAACTCGCCACCCGAAAGGACAAACGCGCTGACGTTGCGCTGGTCGTATTTGGCCTGCTTCAGCGACAGGGCGCGTGGGTCGCCGGCGAATTCCTCGGCCAGGTGCTGGCGGAACTTCATGTTGTCACTGAAGAATCCGGCCGCGTCTTCGGGGTTTAGGGACGGGGGCGGCGTCTTGACCAAGCGGTCGAACTTGACCTGCTCCACCTTGCCGGTCAGCGAGTCGAAGCGCCACAGGTCAGGCTTGTTGTTGTACATCTCCCGCTCCAGCCAGGCGATGCCGCCCTTGGTGTTGTACTTCTCGAAATTGGAGGCGGCCAGCACGCGGTCGGGCCATTTCGAGATGTTGGTCGGGTCGAGCGCGTTGACGTCAACGCTGGCGGCCGGGATGCCAAACTTGCGCTCGAACGCCTCCATGAAGTCCCTAGCCGCCTCAGAGGCTTTGCTGCCACGCGGGATGAAGTCCTTGTCGCTCTTGCCGGGGATATAGGCCGGGTTGTTCAGGCGATCGCCCAGAGTGCCGACCGGCACGATGTGGCTCAGGCCGCTGCCGTGGCGCACGCTGACGTCGCGCCAGATTTGCTGGGTCATGCCCACCAGGCGCTCATCCAGGGCGCGGGCGGTTTCCTTTGAGATGCCCCCGCCGGTGACCACGAGTTTCTTGTACTCGCCATAGCGCTGGAACAGGGCCAGGGCCGCCTCCTGCTGGGCCTGGGGCGATCCGCCCAGGCTGGCCTCGTAGGCGCGCACCAGGTCGCGGATGTCGGGCGCCGCCCGGACGGCCGGTGGCGGCACTGTGGCGACGACGAGGGACAGGATGACCAGAATGATGCACAAACGGGACAGGACGTGAAGCGCATTGGGCCGAGCCATTGGGAAACCTCCTTGAACGCTGGCCAGCCCATTCGACTCAGACGGCCCGGCAGGATGGCTGCCGGCCTCAATGCGCCCGAGGTGAGCAGGCTGATGGGAATATCGTTAAGGGTATCATAGCGCAGAATGGCCGAAGGTGCAAACCAGGCGTTGTTCAAAGGTATCGCACCCTTTTAGGTGGAGATTTCTGACCGTCGTTTGAATGCGGCTATTTGCCTTTGTGCGGGTTCGGTGTTATAATTCTTGCAACTGAATAACCTTGAGGGCAGGGGTGGTTCCGTGCAACAAGAGCGAAGCCGGTGCGAGTCCGGCGCTGTCCCGCAACTGTGACCCGGCCTGCTGACAGGTCGGGAAGCCAGGTCGCCTGCCTCTGCTCGCTCAACGCAACCTCGCGGAAGGGGGTGAGAGCTTTGGCTGCGATACCATGATGTTGCCTGCTCGGCCTGATTCTGTAAGGTCGAGTTTTTTGTTTCGTGATAGAATCCCATGAAGTCGTTCCACCTTTAGGAGGATAGAAAGAATGTCGAACAAAAGACTGAAGCACGTGTTGCTGTTTTTGGCGGCGATTTTGCTGCTGGGCGGGCGCGCTGTCTGGGCGAAAATGGCGACGCCGGCCGGCGATTTGCCGTTCGCGCCGGGCATGCACATCATGGAAGGTTACCTGCCGCCGGCCTGGGCGGCATTGTGGTTCGCCGCGACGCTGCCTTTCTGGGTGCTGGGCATCCGCCGGCTCAAGCAGGTCATCGCTGAGAATCCGGAGACGCGCCTGCTGTTGGGCGTGGCCGGCGCATTTGCCTTCGTGCTCAGCGCGTTGAAGATCCCCAGCGTCACCGGCTCCAGCAGCCATCCGACCGGCACCGGCCTGGGCGCCATTCTGTTCGGCCCACTGGTTATGAGCGTGTTGGGCTCGGTGGTGCTGTTGTTTCAGG
>DAOTYC010000250.1:0-30829 GCA_034435095.1 Anaerolineae bacterium
GTGTCGGGCACTGTGCAGATTATGGGCACTGCCGACTTGCCAAATTTTGACTACTACAAGATAGAATACGCTTCTGTCGGCAATCCTGATGAGTGGGCGTTAATCACCGACTTGAGACGCTCCACCGTAAGGGATGGCTTATTGGATACCTGGAACACCACAATTTTCCCTAACGGTCCTTATCGGTTGCGTCTGATGGTCGTTGACAATACCGGCAACTATCCCGAGCCTTGTGAAGTAAACGTGGTTGTCAACAACTAGCCGCAGCCAGGCAAGGCCAAAACAATTAGCAGGAGTGAATGTGAGTTTCAAGAATCTCGGCATTATCTTAGCGTTTGTGGTAGCCTTCACTGGCCTCAGCCCAACAGGCGACCGGGCGAGCGCGGTGTCGCCAGGCGAAGACGCCAGCGGCTTGGGTTACCACAAGGGCCAGGCGCAAATCGAGCCTGCATTGCAGGCTGACTTAAGCATGGAAGCGGTGTTGCATGACACGGTCATTCCCGAACGTGACCTGTTTGACCTGGCGATACGCTTGAAGCGTGTACCGGCTGGTGCGCCGCGAGTAATCGGCGGCGATGTGATTCAACGGACCGTCGGCGATCAGCAGACATTCTGGATTTCCGATCAGACGGCCTCCAGCTATTTCCAGGTGACGGCGACGTTGCGCTATGCCACGCCGCATGTCTACATGTGGGTCGAGAATGGCTACAATGTCAGCGATGCGGATATTCGAAGGTCGGCTGAACGTTTCGAGAATCAGGTTTATCCCTTGACCCGCCAGATATTCGGCGGTGAGTGGCAGTCTGGCGTTGACGGAGACCCTCACATCAATATTTTCAACGGTTATGTGCCAGGAGTCGGTGGCTACTACTCCAGCGCTGATGAATTCCCCCGCCAGGTGAACCCTTACAGCAACCAGCGAAAGATGATCTACATCAACCTGGACAATGCTACGCCGGGCAGTGACTACTACGATGGAATATTGGCCCACGAGTTACAGCACATGATTCACTGGCACCATGACCGGAACGAGGCCACGTGGGTCAATGAGGGGATGTCCGATCTTTCTGCCCAACTTAACGGGTTCGGGACGAGCGGCGCGGTCAGCGCGTTCGTCAATCAGCCGGACACCCAGTTGACCAGTTGGCCTGACTCGCCCAGCGAAGCGTCGGCCAACTACGGTGCGGCCCACTCATTCATGAATTATCTGTTGCAGAGGTTCGGAGACAGATTCATCCAGAGCCTTGTCGCCGAGAAGGAAGATGGCCTGAGCGGCATTGACAAAGTGTTGCAGGATCAGCAGCCTGGCGTCACAGCAATTGACGTCTTCGCGGATTGGGTGATAGCGAACTATCTGGGCAATCCTGAAGCCGCCAGCGATGGTCGGTTTGGGCCCCGCCTGGTTCAAACCCCGCCTAAGATAGATGCGGTCCACGATGCTTATCCTGTTGAGAGAGCTACTGAAGTGCGCCAGTTCGGTACTGACTACATTGAACTGCGCGGGTCGGGTGACGTTCAAATCCTTTTTGAGGCTCCGGCTGAAGTCAAGATTGTCAACAACGACGCGCACAGCGGCCAATACCAGTGGTGGAGCAATCGCGGAGATGACAGCAATATGACGTTGACTCGCTCCTTTGACCTGCGGGGGCAGCGTTCGGCTACGTTGGAGTTTTGGATGTGGTATGACATCGAAAAGGACTGGGACTACGCCTACGTAGAGATTTCGACAGATGGCGGGCAGTCGTGGGACATTTTGCGAGGTACTCATTCTTCCGATTACAACCCAAATGGCAACAGCTTTGGCTGGGCATACACCGGCATCAGCGGAGGAGGGGAGACACCCATTTGGACGCACGAGCGCATTGACCTGACTCCCTATGTGGGTCAGGAGGTCATGATACGGTTTGAGTACGTGACGGACGATGCAGTCAATCACGTTGGGCTTTGCCTGGATGACATCAGCATTCCTGAATTGGGTTATCTGGATGACGTCGAGTCTGCCGCCGATTGGGAAGCACGTGGTTTCGTGCGGTCGAATAATCGCCTGCTACAGCGATTCCTGCTTCAGCTCATAGAGTTTGGCCCTGAAGTCCGGGTTCGTCGGCTTGGCGCTGCGACAGGACAGGAACGGACGTCAGATGCTTCAGCGCACGAGCCGCCTGCTGCTGAAGGCATTACACCGGCACCTCTGGAATTGGCGTGCCAGCCCTACGAAGTGCAAGCTGGAGACAATTTGTGGAATCTGGCTGAGAGATTTCTGGGGAATGGAGGAGCTGCCGGCATTCTGGTCGCTGCCACCAACGCACAGCACCAGATAGACCCCGCTTATGCCCAGATTGAGAATTCTCGTCTGATCCGGGTGGGGCAAAGGCTCTGCGTTCCTGCCGACGACGAAACCAGGAAGGCTGTGCTGGCTCTAAGCAACCAAACAGAATCTGCGTCTGGTTCGCCAGCGCAGCGAGCCATGCCGTCAGAGCACAATCTTGTGACCGGCTCTTACCAATTCATCCTGCGGGGTTTGGGCAAAGAGACAGAACGAGCTGTCCTGGTTGTGTCGGGTGTCGCGCCGGTTACGACTGAAATAGCCCCTTATCGCTACATGATCACGCCGCTTCTGGACAACGTGGAGGAAAGTGGTTGATGAAACTGGTCAACACGGAGCAAATGCGCGAACTCGAAAAAAAAGCCGATGCCAGCGGCCTCTCCTATGCACAAATGATGGAGAACGCTGGCCGGGCGGTAGCTGAAATTGTCGCCCAGAAACTGGGGCATAAAAGAGGTTCGCCTGTTTTGGTGCTGGTCGGGCCTGGCAACAACGGCGGCGATGGCCTGGTCGCTGCCCGACATCTGAAAGATATGGGCCACAATCCAACCATCTACATCTGGAAGCGCAATGTGGATGGAGACGATAACTTCTCACTGACACAGGTGCGTCAGATTCCTGTCATCTGGTCGGAACAAGACGAAGATTCGACTGGCCTGCGCGACCTGCTAAGCAGGGTGGACATCATTGTGGACGCTCTATTGGGTACTGGGGCGTCTCGCCCGATAGAGGGCAGGCTGGCCGAAATATTGTCTGCTGTAAAATCGGCGCGGAAGGCCAGAGAGAATTCACCCTCTGTTCATTTGCAGACAGTAACCGGCGTCCCTGCGCCAGCACCGTCGCCATCCGCCCGACCGATGCTGATCGCAGTTGATACGCCAAGCGGACTGAACTGTGACACCGGCGTGGCAGACACCTACACGGTACCCGCGGATGTCACCATCACGTTCGCCTGCCCGAAAGTAGGACAGTTCACACCTGCCGCTTGTGCGTTCGTGGGGGAAGTGATAGTGGCCGATATAGGCATCCCAGCCCAGTTGGCCGAAAGCATACAGGTTGAATTGCTCGCCGCCCAGCGTGTCGCCGCTTTGCTTCCAGCCCGCCCCAGGTCTTCTCATAAGGGTACCTTCGGCAGAGGGCTGATTGTGGCTGGTTCGGTAAATTACACTGGCGCGGCCTGCTTGGCCGCGGCGGCCGCCACACGTGTCGGCGGTGGGCTGATCACACTCGCCATCCCACAGCCAATCCATACCGCCATCGCAGCCAGAGTCGCTGAAGCGACTTCTTTGCTGTTGCCTCATGAAATGGGAGTCATCAGCCCGGACGCGGTTGATTTGGTGCTCGCTAAATCAGCGGACTATGACGCGCTATTGATCGGGCCAGGCCTGACCTCCGAAAAGGAAGCGGTTGAATTTGTGCATACACTCTTTAAATTAAAGCCCGCCGTTCAGCGAAGCCAGATTGGCTTTATCAGGCATAGCGTCAAAGAGGAGACGCCGCCTCATCTACCCCCCTTGATTGTGGATGCCGATGGCCTAAATGCGCTGGCGCAAGTCGCTCATTGGTGGAAATCCTTGCCGCCGGGCGCGCTTCTGACGCCACATCCTGGCGAGATGGCTCGTTTGCTCGGATGCAGTGTCGCAGACGTGCAGGCTGACCGTTTGAAGGCGGCACGAGAAGCGGCCATGTCCTGGGGACACGTGGTTATCCTGAAAGGGGCCCATACGGTGATTGCCGCCCCAACGGGGGCTTTAGCAGTCAGCCCCTTTGCGAACCCGGCTTTGGCGACAGCCGGCACCGGCGATGTATTGGCAGGTTGCCTGGTAGGCTTGATGGCGCAGGGCCTATCCGCCTGGGAGGCAGCCCTTGCCGGTGTGTTCTTGCACGGACTAAGCGGCGAAATGGTGTCAGCCGAGATTGGCGTCTCTGGGGGTGTGGCAGGCGATGTGGCAGACCACTTACCCAAAGCCATGCGATACCTGCGCGGCGAGTAGAATGCCCTGCGGTCGCCGATGAGGGTGCAGCGACAAGCCAGGCTAACGGCTGATGCTTTCTCAGCTTTGGGTGCTTTCCAGTGCCTCGTTTAGTTCGTCGAGAAGCAGTTCCAAATCGATGCCGTACTTTTCAGAAGCCGACTCGATGTCATGAAAGCGAGAGATATGACACTGAGGGCAGTTCATTGCAAGCCGAAAAAACACGGGCGCTAACTGCGGATAGCGTTTAATTGTCGCATCTACCGTCATATCTGCTGTGATCGGACGATGATCGGTGGATGGGTTATCTTTCAGGTTCATGCTCGCACCGCTCCTGCAGATTCTTCAAAACGATCGTCTTACATAAACGCGATATTCGCCCTCTTCTTTCTCGATACCCAGGAACTCGTGGCCGGTAGCCTGACACCAGGCTGGCATGTCTTTTTCGATGCCGCGATCATCGGCTACTACCTCCAACACTTCGCCGACTTTAAGGGCCTTGATACGTTCCGCAGTTTGCACAATTGGCATGGGGCAATACAGGCCCACGCAATCGAGTGTGTCGTTCGCTTTCATAAGACAAGCTATCCCTTTCTACTCAAATGAACAGAGTGACGTGGCTCTGTCTGGCCTCGTTGAGAAAAGAGGCTGCGCCGGCGAAATCTTTCACCTCTTCGATAAAGTCACCTTCGGTGAGCCCCATCATGTTCATGCTGGTAGTACAGGCGACAAAATGCACCCCCTGGCCGGCAGCCATTGAAATGAGCTGCTCCAACGAGGGCATACGTTCCTTCCGCATCAGGTTTTTCATCATACCTGTACCCAGGCCAAACATGTGAAGTCTTGACAGGCCCAGCGACCGGCTGCCGCCCGGGTTCATCCACCCCAGCAGACGCCTGGCAAAATCTTTAGGTTTACTCAGTCCCCGCGATTTGCGGATCACGTTGAGGCCCCAAAAGGTGAAAAACATGGTGACCTCCATGCCCATGGCTGCTGCCGCATTCGCGATGTTAAAGCCGGCCAGAGCTTTATCCAGTTCGCCGCTGAAAATGACCAGAGTGACTTTCTGTGTACCTGGATCTGGCATAACCCGGTCATTCATCACACACAACTCTCCTCGTGCCACACGTTGGGCAGACCATATCCTCTTGCTTGACCGGTGTTCCACATTCGGAACAGTAACGAAGCTTGGCGCCACATAGACGACAAATTGGAAGCGGGTCCTGCAAATCTATATCACAATAAGGGCAGACGCAACAATGAGCAGTATGTTGTTCGTGCTGCTCTGTCTGGGCCTTTTCATTATCCATGTCATATCTCCCGCCGTTTTTGCAGACGGCTACGGTTTATCTGGCGTGAATTGTCATCGCTTGCAACAAAAAGAATGGGCGTACATCAGGCATGGTTGTTTTTCTTCCTTTCGTAGTCCTCTATGGCGGCGTGAAGCGCGTCTGCGCCCAAATTGGAACAGTGCATTTTGTTGGGCGGCAGGCCGCCCAATTCATCGGCAACCGCCTTATTGGTCAATTTCTTGGCTTCCTCCAGCGTCATACCCTTAGCCAGTTCACTGACCATGCTCGACACCGCGATAGCGGCGCCGCAGCCGAACGTTTTGAATTTGACATCGGCCAGGCGATCACCTTCCACTTTGATATAGAAAGCCATCATGTCCCCACAAGTCGGATTGCCGACCATACCGACGCCATCGGCATCGGGGATTTCCCCCACATTTCGTGGGTTCATGAAATGGTCCATCACCTTCTCGGTATAAGTTGACATAGGTCTCACTCCTTTTGCAATCATGCTTGATAAATCTATGGTTAAGGGCTGTCAGGCTTGCGCGGTGGCCGCCGGATACAGCGGCGACATGGCCCGCAGACGCCTGACGATGGCTGGCAGAGCGTTGGCCACGTCGTCTATGTCCTCCACGGTGTTGTCTCGGCCCAACGTGAACACCAGCGACCCTTGTGCCAGAGCGACGTCCACGCCAATGGCGGTCAACACATGAGAGGCCTTCAGTGCCTTTGAGGTGCACGTGGAACCGCTCGACGCCGCTATGCCGTGCATGTTGAGCATCAGCAGCATGGCTTCACCCTCGATGAACTCCACACAGATGCTGACGTGGTGGGGCAGCCGTTGGGTGGGGTGGCCGGTGAGAATGACGTGATCGAGCTCGTGGGTCAACCGACGAATCAAATGGTCTCGCAGCGAGCTCAGTTTTTCGATATTTTCCGCCATCTCTTTTTGGGCCAGCTCGGCCGCCACTCCCAGGCCAACTATGGCTGGCACATTTTCCGTCCCGGCCCGACGGCCGCTCTCCTGAACACCCCCTTCTATCAGCGGTGTGATTCTGACGCCGCGCCTGACGAACAACGCGCCAGAGCCTAACGGGCCGTAGAACTGGTTGCCGCTGAGGCTGAGCAGGTCAACATCAAGCGTCTTGACATCAACCGGTATCTTGCCGACCGTGGCGATGGCATCAGTGTGAAAGACGGCTTCGGTCTGCCTGACCACCCTGGCGATTTCCTCGATAGGCTCGATGGTACCGATTTCGTTGTTGGCGTGCATGACTGACACGAGGATCGTGTCATCACGCAGGGCCTGCGCAACGGTTTGAGGGGAGACAACGCCGTATCGGTCAACGGGCACGTGGGTCACCGTGAAGCCCATCTTTTCGAGCGTAGCCGCCGGGTTCAGAACCGATTGATGTTCGATGGCGGATACCACGATATGGTTGCCTTTCTTGCGGTTCATCAAGGCCACCCCTTTGATCGCCATGTTGTTGGCTTCACTGCCGCTGGCCGTGAAATAAATCTCTTTGGCAGTCGCGCCGATGAGCTGGGCCACTTTCTCTCTCGCCTCTTCCACTGCTGTGCGGGGTGCATCCCCGAATGAGTGTACGCTGAGAGGATTGCCAAAGTGCTCTTCAAAGAAAGGCAACATTGCTCGAAACGCCTCGGCGCGTAGCGGCGAGGCAGCAGCGTGATCCAGATATATTTTCCTCATGCGTTCTCTCCCAATCCGATATAACTCGCGGTTTCACAGCCCGAACATTGGCCTATCTGCACCAGTTTCGGTCGCAACACAGTTAGTCTGCCTTGCATTATAAGCGTTATGGGGTTGCCCGGATATGATGTAAATCATAATGGGCAACAAATGAAAGCCCTGCCTGAAGCGATTTTCGGCCTGCCATAGCGTTGTTTGCACAAATCGCTTAAGAATGATACACTTCCAAACAGCCTAAGATTATCTGGAGACAGGTATGTCTTCGCAAGCACTCTATCGAAAATGGCGCTCTCGGACATTCGAAGATATTGTGGCTCAGGAACACGTGACCCAAACGTTGCGGAACGCCTTGCGGTTGGGGAAAGTCGCTCACGCCTATTTGTTTGCTGGCCCTCGTGGTACCGGCAAGACATCTACGGCGCGCCTGTTGGCCAAAGCTGTTAACTGCCTGGCGTCGGAGACGGAGTCCCGCCCGTGTAATCAATGTGCCATTTGTCTGGCCGTTGATGAGGGCCGGCTCATGGACCTGATTGAAATAGATGCGGCATCCAATCGCGGCATTGATGAAATCCGTGCTCTCCGCGAGAAAGTCAATTTCCGTCCCACAGATGCTCGCTTCAAGGTCTACGTCATTGACGAAGTGCACATGCTGACTAATGAAGCCTTCAACGCGCTTCTCAAGACCCTTGAGGAGCCTCCCGTCCATGTGATATTCGTTTTGGCGACCACCGAGCCGCACAAGATACCCGCGACCGTCTTGTCGCGTTGCCAGCGCTTCGATTTCCGTCGCATCCCGTTGGCGGCCATTGTGAAGAGGCTACAATACATTGCCGCCCAAGAAGGGATTGAGGTGGAACCAGAGGTGCTCGAGTTTGTCGCCAGACAGTCTACGGGCAGCCTGCGTGACGCGATCAGCCTGTTGGATCAGCTCGTCGCGTATGGCAGCCAGACCGTGTCGATGGAACAGGTGCAACAGGTCTTAGGACTGGTCCCACATCAGGTGGTGCATCGGCTGGCCCAGTGTCTGACAAGCGGCGACATCGCCGGCGGGCTGCTCGCCATTGGTGAGGCCGTTGACGGCGGCGCCGATGTGGTTCAGATCGGCCGCGAGCTGGTCGAATATCTGCGCGGGCTTCTCCTGACCAAAATGGCGGAGACGGCCAATCTGGTCAACGCCCCTGAAGAAATGCGAGACGCCATGAAGTACCAGGCAGGGCTGGTTGATCTGCCCCGCCTGGTGGCCTGGATTAAGACTTTCAACGAGGCTGTACTGGACATGAGAACAGGGACCTATCCTCAACTGTTGTTGGAGATGGCGTGGGTCACGGCTTTGACAGACCTCCAGATAGGCGCGCCTGGTTTCTCAGAACAGCAGGCGGTGCAGGCTCAGCAACTGGCAGAACAGCGCAGCGGCCCCGCGCCAGCCCTGCACAAAGACACTGTCGCGCAGGCTGTGCCAACCGGTGCCCGGCCAGGCGCACAGGCGGGGCATCCACCGGCGGCGGGTCAGGTGTCAGGTTCTGCACGGAGGGATGAACGCTTGCCTGAAGCGGCGACAAAGGGTACACCTCCAAGGGGCAGTGACCAGACCGCCGTGACGCTCGAAAACATCCGCGCCAATTGGCCCGCCGTCTTGGCGGAATTGCAGAGAGAGCATCACAACAGCAGCCGTCGAATGATCCACGCTCTGCTACAAATGTGCCAGCCAGTGGCACTGAACGAAGGCGAACTCTTATTGGGGTTCCAGCATGAGACGCTCGCTGAAAAGCTGGCGGATCCGGCCAGGGCAGCGATTGCCCAACAAGCGATAGAACAGGCGATCGGCGTTCGGCTGCGCATCAGATGTAAGGTCGTCGCTGGCGACATCTCCATCACTCAGACCAACCCTGTCGTCCCCAGCCTTTCGGACGCGGGGGCGTCTTCCGGCGAAAGGCGAGACGTTTTGGAGCCGGGAAGTGATGCAACACAGCTCGCGATGGCTACAGATGAGGTGTTGCCCAATGACAGCGGAAGTGGCCTGGCACAATCAAATGCTCAGGCCAGGTTTGGAGGCGTCATAGCGGGTGACCGACTGGTCAAGGAAGTGATCGAAAGATATGGCGCCAAGATTGAAGGAATAGATTTCATAGAGGATGAAGCGGAGGAAGATTAGGAGGTATACACCATGTCAAAAGGTAGAGGTATGGGCCGCGGCGGTGGTGGATTCAAAATGCCGGCTGGTGGCGGCGGCCTGGGCGGGATGCTACAGCAGGTTCAAAAGCTCCGAGAAGAGATGCTGAAAACCCAGGAAGAGCTGGGGCAGGAAACGCTCAGCGTCACGGCGGGTGGCGGTGCCATTACCGTCGTTGTCACTGGCCACCAGCGTATCGAATCCATCAAGATTGCCCCGGAGGTCGTTGACCCAGAAGATGTGGAGATGCTTCAGGACCTGATTGTGGCGGCTGTCAACGAAGCCATTGAAAAGTCCAGGGAAATGGCAGCGCAGCGTTTGGGTAGTTTGGCCGGCGGTTTGAACATTCCGGGCCTCGGCCTGTAACCCCCTACTTGAACGCCTTTCGTTTCAGGGTAAAACCCGCTAGGGAGAAACTGGGTTATGGCCATCATCGCTGAGCCAATTTCACGTTTGATTGAGGAATTCTCGCGCTTGCCAGGTATCGGGCCTAAGACAGCCTCCCGGTTGACCTACTACTTGCTTCGGGCAAGCGACGATCAGGCAGCCGCCTTGGCCGAAGCCATTGCACAGCTTAAAAGCCGTCTGGTCTATTGTCAGGTTTGTCAGAACATCGCCGAAGAGAGCCCCTGCGCCATCTGCGCCAACCCACAGCGCGACCATTCGACCATTTGCGTCGTGGAGGAGCCACTGGATGTTCTGGCGATAGAACGTACAGGGCAGTATCATGGCGTATATCACGTGTTGCACGGGGCCATCTCGCCAGTGGATGGCATTGGTCCGGATGAGATTCGCATCCGCGAGTTGATGGACCGCATCGCCGCGCATCCTGTTCGAGAAATTGTCCTGGCGACCAATCCGAGCCTGGAAGGCGAAGCAACGGCCATGTACCTGGTGCGGCTGATTGGTCAGGCCGGCCCCAAAGTGACCCGCCTGGCAACCGGCCTGCCCATCGGCGGCGATTTGGAATACGCGGATGAAGTCACCCTGAGCCGGGCCCTGCAAGGCCGCCGCGAAGTGTGATGCTGATTAGGTAGCTATTACAAGGAAGTTCAATTTTGGAAGGAACGAAAAATCTACCACACACGAGCGCGGCCGCGTGGCGAAGACTCTTGAGAGCCTTGCGCATCGTTCTGCCGGCACTCGTTGTGGTTTTGGGGATAGTCAGCCCGCCGTGGTCGATTCTAGACAAGGCGCACCTCGTCGGCTATGGCGTCTGCCATCAAATCCCGGCGAGAACATTCTTTTTTAACAACCAGCCGCTGCCTCTGTGCGCCCGCTGTTCAGGCACTTACCTGGGCGCTGTCATCGGATTTATTGGCTTGCAGATCATGGGGCGTCGTCGCGTCGGCGAGTTGCCGCCTGCTGGTGTGTTGCTTGTCCTGGCCGGATTTATCGCCCTGATGGGAATTGACGGATTGAACTCCTACCTGTCCTTTTTCCCCGCCGCCCCTCAGCTCTATCAGCCAGCCAATGTGTTGCGCCTCACGACGGGTCTGCTGAACGGATTAGCCATCAGCCTGATCGTGTATCCTGTCTTCAATTTCACTCTGTGGCAACGGACCGAGCGCCGACGGTCCATAAACAAGGTTTGGGAGTTGGCCTTTTTCCTGCCTGCCATCGGTATCGTAGTGTTCGCCATGGAATCAGGCTATGATTTCTTGCTCTACCCTTTGGCCATTCTGTCTACCAGCGGGGTATTGATTTTGTTGACGATGGTCAATGCCATGATTGTGATGATCCTGACCCGTCAGGAGTCTATGGCGTCAAATTGGGGGCAAGCCAGCCTGTTTATCCTGTGGGGGGTAGCGGTAAGTTTTCTGGAATTGGCTGCCATGATCGTGTTCCGCGCCTTCATGACGGCCCAGTGGGGTTTGCCGTTCTAACCTTCACGGTTTGTATTTGTGAAAAATGTGGCAGTCGCATTTGACAAAAGGTTGGGGTAATGCTACAATCTGTCCGGCTCGATTGGCTTGCCACCTGAGGCTGTTGGGGAGTCTTCATGAAACTGCGGGATATTGTATCCCTGCTCGACGGTAAAGTGATATCGAAGAGAGTCAATCTCGATGTTGAAGTTGATTATGGCGCAGCCGCCGACCTGATGAGCGATGTGCTGGCTTTCGCCAAGACCAACGCTGTCATTCTAACTGGCTTGACCAATTCTCAGGTGATTCGCACGGCAGAAATGGCCGATGCGGCAGCCGTTGTGTTCGTAAGGGGCAAATGGCCTGCTGAGGAAACGGTCAGGTTGGCAGAGGAAAAGGGCATTCCTCTCATTACGTGCCGATATACCATGTTCGAGGCGTGCGGTAAACTCTATGAGCGTGGGCTGCGAGGAAGCGACCCATTGCCTGCTAACGATGAGGACTGGTGAAAGCCTGTGATGTGGAGAGCCATCCGGTAGACGAGTTCACCAAAGTCCAAGAGCTCGTCTACGAACTGAAGATTGAGCAGGTGATGACCAGAGACGTGGTTGTGGTCACACCCAATACGATGATGACCGAGCTGATGGAAATATTGCGCTTGAACCGCATCTCAGGTTGTCCGGTTGTAGAGAATGGGCAACTGGTGGGCATCGTCAGCCTGGAAGACCTGATCAAAACGATTGCCCGCGGCGAGGTCGAATCAATGGTCAGGGATCACATGACGTCGCCCGTCATTACGGTAGCGTCACACGAATCGGTCATCGAGGCGGTCAAGCGGTTTTCCCAGTTTAGGGTGGGTCGCTTGCCGGTAGTGGACACTCAAAAGAAACTGGTTGGCATCCTGACCAGTGGAGATATTACAAGAGGGCTTCTGAAAGCAATTCAGGTTGATTATCATGCTGAAGAGATCAGCAAGTACCGCGCCAGCCATATTTTTGAAGACATCGCATCAGATCAGACAAGCCTGATACTCCGCTACAAGGTCAAGTCTAAGGACTTCGAACACGGCGGCGAGGCTTCGAGCAAAATCAAGCGGGCGCTGGAACGGCTGGGCGGGCAGCCCCAAGTCGTGCGGCGGGTGGCAATCGCCACTTATGAAGCTGAGATGAACATTGTCATTCACACCGACAATGGCGGGGAGATCATAGCGGAAATTCAGCCGGAGCAGATTCGCATTCTGGCTATCGATTATGGTCCGGGTATTCCGGATATAGAAATGGCGATGAAACCCGGCTATTCCACCGCGCCGGAATGGATTCGAGAGCTGGGCTTTGGGGCCGGCATGGGATTGTTCAACATTTTCCGTTGCGCGGATCACATGGACCTTAAATCTGAAACAGGCCAGGGCACCCGACTGGAAGTGTTGTTTTCTACTGGCGTGCAACAGCCGTCTGGGTAGACCAGCCCAATGATGAAGGAGCGGGACAATGGTAACAGTAGCTGATATTTCGACAGAGCTGGGATTGGATGTGGTGACTGCCGGAGTCAGCCTGCAACGGGACGTCACTGGAGGGTACACGTCTGACCTCTTGAGCTGCGTCATGGCGCGCGCCCAGGCGGGAAATGTGTGGGTGACGCTTCAATCCCATCCCAATATCGTGGCTGTAGCCAGTTTGCTGGGGCTGGCCTGTATCATTGTCACCGAAGGAAATGCAGTAGAGCCGAGCACCATCGAAAAGGCGGAGCAGGAAGGTATACCTATTCTGTGTTCTAACAACGACTCGTTCAGCGTCGTGGAGCGTTTGTGTGGTCTGGGTATCCACGGCAATGACCTGTCACAGTGAAACGCATGTGACCGGTCGGCCGGATTTCCGTTACATCTACGTTGACTTGCACGTCCATACGGTTTTGTCCGCATGTGCAGAAGTGGAGATGATCCCGCCGCTGATCGTCGCTCAGGCGAAAAAACTGGGGTTGGGTTGTATTGCTATAACCGATCACAATTCGGCCGAAAACGTTCAGGCGGTCTTCGACGCCGGCAAGGCGGTTGATTTGGTCGTGTTGCCTGGCATGGAAGTCCAGACCCGAGAAGAAGTCCATCTGGTCTGTTTGTTCGACACCGTTGACCAGGACATAGCCTGGCAGGAGAAAGTATACGCTCACCTGCCTCCTTTGCCGAATCGCCCGGAGACCTTTGGGGCCCAATTCGTCGTGGATGCTGACGGGGAGTTCGTGCGGGAAAATGAGCGGTTGCTGTTGACCTCGGTGGATTGGTCTGTTGACCAGGTGGTAGCCGAAGTTCGAGCGCTGAATGGGCTCTGCTTTCCGGCGCATGTCGATCGGCCATCTTTCAGTTTGCTCGCCAATTTGGGCTTTGTCCCGCCTGAATTGGGATTCGAGGCGGTGGAACTGTCGCACTGGTTGTCCCCTGAACAGGCTTGTGAGCGTTTCCCTCAGCTCTCAGGGTATACTCTGTTGGTGGATGGCGATGCGCACAGGCTGGCGGAGATGCAACGTCGAACAATGGTAAAAGTGCGCGAGTTAAACGTCGCCGAATTGAGATTGGCCTTCAAGGGTCAAGATGGACGGCGGGTGATTGTCTAATTTGGTAAGACCGAAGCCGAAGGCTCTGGTTTAAGTACTATTAAATTCTATTTTTAGGAGGGTACGCATGGCCTCTGAGGAAACTCTGGATATGGCTCCTTTGGACGAAATACTCGACGGATTCAAGACGCAGAAAGGAGCGGTCATACCGATCTTACAGCGGGCCCAAGAAATCTACGGGTATCTGCCCAAGGAAGTTCTCGGCTACATCTCAAAGAAAACCGGCATTCCGGCCAGCCAGATTTTTGGCGTGGCGACATTCTACGCCCAGTTTTATCTGACCCGCCGTGGGCGCCACATCATCAGGCAGTGTGATGGCACGGCCTGCCATGTGCGCGGCGCAGCCAAAATCATTTCCACCGTCGAGGAACAGTTGGGCATCAAGGCTGGCGAAACCACGCCCGACTATAAGGTTACCTATGAAGTCGTCTATTGCCTGGGCTCTTGTGGCCTGGCGCCGGTCGCCGTCATTGACAACAAAGTGGTAGGTAACCTGGTGCCGGAGAAGATGTTAAAGATAGTGAACGAGCTGGAATAAGTGCGTGAGCTCTCTTTGCATGTGCTGGATATCTTGCAGAACTCGCTGGAAGCAGGCGCATCGCGGATCGAGCTGCTTCTGGAGGAGGATTTAACAAACGATGTCTTGTCCATCACCGTCATAGACAACGGCCGCGGGATGGATGAAACTCAACTGGCGAGGGCAACCGACCCGTTTTTCACCACACGCAAAACCCGTCATGTCGGTTTAGGGTTGCCCTTGCTGGCAGCGGCGACAGAACGCTGCGCCGGAGACTTCAAGATTTTGTCTTCTCCGGGGGCGGGCACGACTGTAATCGCCAGGTTCCAGCACAGCCATATTGATCGGGCGCCTTTGGGCAATATCGGCGACACTTTACTGGCTTTCATCATGTCGGAGTCGTTCAGCCGGGCCTGTGACCTGCGTTATGTACATCGCGTAGGCGATAGGACATTTGAGTTCGATACAGCTCAGATCCGAGAAGAGTTGGGGGACATTCCTTTGACACACCGATTGGTACGCGATTGGTTGAAAGAGTTCATTTCTGAAGGAGAGAAAACGCTGTACGAACCAGTGCAGGTTCAGCAGGCCGGTTCTCTTGTCATTGAAGGTAATTCAGGAGGTAATGAAGATGCCTAAAATCAAATCACTTGAAGACTTGAAGAAGATCCGGGAAGATGCTCAGAAAGACTTGAAGGTCCGTCGAGAGACTGGCACACGGATTATTGTCGGCATGGGCACTTGCGGCATCGCGGCTGGGGCGCGTGAAACCATGCGCGCCATCCTGGATGAGCTGCAAAGGCTCGAAATTGAGGCCAATGTGGAGACGGTCGGCTGTGTGGGCCAGTGCGTCAAAGAACCGTTGGTTGATATCGAGCAGGCAGGCAAGCCGCGCATCACCTATGGCAACGTGACGCCCGATATGGTCCCGCGATTGCTGGAAGAGCATCTCAAGAACGGGAGAGTTGTTGAAGAATGGGTTGTTGGGCGTGTTGGCAATGCAATCTGACGAAAATGTGATTGAACAATCAACCTTTGGGAGGTAAATACAGCAATGGAAAGCAGTGTGGAGAGCATCCTCAAGCGCGCCTTGCGTTTCGAGGAGGATTCGTACAACCTGTACAATTCGGCCATGCAAACGGTCAAGAACCCACAGACCAAAGAATGGCTGAAAGAGCTGGCCGATTGGGAACTCGGGCACAAAGCCAAAATCGAGGGTTTGCTCAGGGGAGACCTCAACTGGGCTATCCGCAAGTCGCGCCGCGAAGAAGTCAAAGACCTCAAAATCGGAGACTATCTGGTTGCGCCCGCACTCAGCGAGAAATCCGATTTTCAGGATGTGCTGTTGGTCGCCATCAAACGCGAGCAATCGGCGCATGAGTTCTACGCCAGCATGGCTGACCTGGTGGAAGAAGGCCAGGCCCATGACGTGTTTGATCTTCTGGCCAAGGAAGAACTGAAACACAAACAGATGGTCGAGAAGTACTACGAAGAGTACGTATACAAGGAGTTCTAAGCGGCAGGGACCTGAATCATGCCGGCCCTTGCTATGTCGCACAGGGCCGGCGTGGTGTGACCCTGGTTGGGCTTGAAGTCCAAGACAGGAAGAGTGGAATTAAGAGTTCGGACAAACAAGAGTTTAAGGAGGAACGTGTAATGGCCGAACGTTTGTATCGTGCCAATGTTCTGGTCTGTGGAGGCACGGGTTGTGTGGCATCCGGCTCACATGAAGTGATGTCGGCGTTGACCAGAGAGCTGAAGAATCGCGGCCTGGAAGATGAGGTCAAGCTGGTGCAGACAGGTTGCCGTGGCTTTTGCGCCATGGGGCCGGTCATGATTGTCTATCCCGAAGGCATCTTCTACTGCAAGGTTCAGGCTGCTGATGTGCCTTTCCTGGTAGAAGAAACGCTGATCAAAGGGCGTCCGGTGGAACGATTGCTTTACCAGGAGCCTGATACGCATCAAGCGGTTCCCTTCTATCAGAGCATTCCCTTTTACAGTAAACAGCAGCGCATCGTACTCGGCAACTGCGGTATGATCAACCCCGATGTTATCGAGGAATACATCGCCCGCGGCGGCTATTCTGCTCTGGGGAAAGCTCTCAACGAGATGACGCGCGAAGAAGTCATCAAGGTCGTCAAAGACTCCGGGTTGCGTGGCCGCGGTGGTGCGGGCTTTCTGACCGGCTTGAAGTGGGAGTTCACCGCCAAAGCGCCCGGCGATGTCAAGTATGTGGTCTGCAACGCCGACGAGGGCGACCCCGGCGCCTTCATGGATCGCTCGATCATCGAAGGCGACCCGCACAGTCTGCTGGAGGGTATGGCAATCTGCGCCTATGCCGTCGGCGCCAAAGAAGGCTATATCTATTGCCGTGCGGAATATCCGCTGGCCATCGAACGCCTGAAAACCGCCATTGCCCAGGCGGAAGAATACGGTTTGTTGGGGGACAACATTCTGGGCACAGATTTTAGCTTCCATCTTCACATAAAAGAGGGTGCTGGCGCCTTTGTATGCGGCGAAGAGACGGCGCTGCTGGCCTCCATCGAGGGCCGTCGCGGCGAGCCGCGTCCTCGGCCGCCCTTCCCGGCGATTTCTGGCCTGTGGGGTAAGCCTACCAACCTCAACAATGTGAAGAGTTACTCGTATATCCCGCGCATCATCGCCAATGGTTCAGAATGGTTCGCCAGCATCGGGACCAAGCGCAGCCCCGGCACCGCCGTGTTTGCCCTGACCGGCAAGGTCAACAATACGGGCCTGCTGGAGGTGCCGATGGGCATTACCGTAGGTGAAATCATCTTCGATGTGGGCGGTGGCATCCCGAACGGCAAAAATTTCAAAGCAGTGCAGACTGGCGGGCCGCTGGGCGGTTGTATCCCTGTCGAGCACCTGAATGTGCCCGTGGACTTCGATTCACTGAAGGACATCGGCGCCGTGATGGGCTCCGGCGGCATGATTGTCGTTGATGAGGACACCTGCATGGTGGAATTCTCCAAATTCTTCCTCACCTTTGCTGCGGCGGAATCGTGCGGCAAATGCGTGCCCTGTCGTGTGGGCGGTCAGCGTATGTTGGAAATACTGACCCGTATCACCGAAGGCAAAGGCAAAATGCAGGACCTCCAGACGATTCGAGAGATCGCGAAGGGCATGGAAAGTGGCGCCCTGTGTGCGCTGGGCCAACTGACTCCTGGCCCGGTTGTGTCGGCCCTGCGCTATTTCGAGCCAGAGTTCATCACCCACATCCAGGACAGAAAGTGTCCCGCGGGCGTCTGCGAGTCGCTGACCGAGGCGCGTTGTATGAACGCCTGCCCGGCCGGCGTAGATGTGCCCAGCTACATCGCGTTGACAGCACAGGGTCGCTACGCTGAGGCGCTCGAGATTCATCGCACCCGCAACCCGTTTGCGCTCGTGTGTGGGCGCGTGTGCCCGGCCTTCTGTGAGTCCCGCTGCCGTCGAGGCGACATTGATGAGCCAATCGCCATTCGCG
Source organism: Anaerolineae bacterium (assembly GCA_034435095.1). Classification (GTDB taxonomy): domain Bacteria; phylum Chloroflexota; class Anaerolineae; order DAOTYC01; family DAOTYC01; genus DAOTYC01. The sequence continues at coordinate 17,943 of DAOTYC010000250.1, forward strand.
CGATCAAACGCTTCATGGCCGACCAGGAATTGAAGCATCCGTGGACGCCTCAGGTTGGGCAGCCGAAGAAAGAGAAAGTGGCGATTGTTGGGTCGGGGCCTGCCGGCCTGACTGCGGCCCTGCGGTTGCGCCAGATGGGCTACGGGGTGACCATTTTCGAGGCTTTGCCTGTAGCGGGCGGCATGATGGCAGTGGGCATACCCGAATACCGCCTGCCGCGCGACATTCTGAACGAAGAAATTCAGAACGTCATTCGTGCTGGCGCCGAGCTCAGGCTGAACACTGCGCTGGGGCGGGATTTCACGATAGACGACCTGATGAACCGCGATGGCTACAATGCCGTGATTTTGGCAATCGGCGCTCATCGGAGCCGGAAACTCGGCATCCCCGGTGAAGAAGCTGCGGGCGTCTATCACGGCGTTGACTTTCTGCGCGACGTTGCGCTGGGCAAAAACCCAGACCTGCGCGGCAAGCGGGTGGTGGTGGTCGGCGGCGGCAACGTAGCCATTGACGCGGCCCGCACGGCGCTCCGTTTTGGGGCAGCCGAGGTCAACATCGTCTACCGGCGTGCGCGCGCCGATATGCCAGCTTACGATGAGGAAATCAAAGGCGCGATTGATGAGGGCTGCATCATCCACTACCTGACCAACCCGATTGAGGCTATCGTCGACCACGGCCACATTGTCGCCATCCGATGTCAACATCAGACACTGGGAGACTTTGACCGGAGCGGGCGTCGCCGGCCGGTGCCCGTCGAAGGCAGTGAGTTTGTTCTGGATTGCGACGTGCTGATTCCGGCCATCGGCCAGCAGACAGACCTGTCTTGTCTGAATGGGGATGGCATCGCCACCAACCGAGATACCACATTTGTGACTAACAAGGCCCTGGCCACCAACCGCCCCGGCGTATTTGCCGCCGGCGACGCGGCCAAGGGACCAGCTACCATCATCGAAGCAGTGGCGCATGGCAACGAGGTAGCCGTGGCCGTTGATATGTACCTGCAAAAGGGTAGGCTGGTCAACCCGGTCTGGGACCCGCCATATCAGTTCCCAGAGCAGAAGTTCAACCTGGACGACTATGCGGAGGCCAGACGTCCCCACATGCCTGAACTGGACCCGAAAGAACGCGTGCGGACCTTCGCCGAGGTTGAACTCGGTCTCACCGAAGAAATGGCGCGCGAGGAGTGTAAGCGTTGCCTGCGCTGCGACCTGGAATGGTTGCGCAAGATGGGCGGCGCGACCAGACCCGTCGCCGACATGTTCCCGGTGGAACCGGTCAAGACATCTCAGTCGTAGAAAAGGTGTGACAGAGGGGCGCAGCAATCTTGCGCCCCTAACGAGCGTCTGTTTGGTGACAGGCAACCAAATTGAGCGAAATTCGGAGGCCGATTGCCCGATGAGGGCGTGCTTTGGTCCTCCGTTCAAAGTGAGTTGATTCTTAAGGAGGCATTGAGTGCAATGACGACTGTGACGATAACGATTGATGGCCGCGAGGTCAAGGCTCGGGCAGGACAGACCATTCTGGAAGCGGCTCAAGCGGCGGGCATTGATATTCCCGTGCTGTGCCATCACCCCGCCGTGCAGCCCATCGGCGCGTGTCGGATGTGTCTGGTCGAGATAGAGAAGCAGAGAGCCTTGCAGCCGGCCTGTACCTTTCCGGTTTCCGAGGGCCTGGTGATTCAGACCGAATCGCCCAAGGTGGTGGAAGCGCGGAAATTCGTCTTGAATCTGCTCTTTTCAGAGCGAAACCATTTCTGCATGTTCTGCCAGATGAGCGGCAACTGCGAGTTGCAGGACCTGGCCTACCGATACCAGCTAGACCACTGGGCCTATCAACGCGCTTATCCTAACTTGCCGGTAGATTCATCTCGCCAGTACTTTGTGATGGACCACAATCGCTGTATCCTGTGTCGCCGCTGTATCCGCGCCTGCGCCGACCTGGTCGGCAATCACACTCTGGGCTTGCGTCGCCGCGGCGTAGATACCATGTTGGTCGCCGACATGGACGTGCCCTTTGGCGAGTCCAGTTGCATATCCTGTGGCACTTGTCTCCAGGTCTGCCCGACCGGTGCGTTGATGGACCGCACCAGTGCCTATGGCGGGGTCAAGGAAGAGGTCGAGCGGGTGAAAACCACCTGCCAGTTCTGCAGTGTCGGCTGCGGCGCGGAGCTGGTGACCCGTGACAACCATGTGATTCGCATCGAGGGCGATTGGGATGCGGAAGTCAACCATGGCCTGCTGTGCGTGCGGGGGCGGTTTGAGCCGTTGTATGAACGCCGTGAACGCATCACCACCCCGCTTATCCGCCAGAACGGCAAGCTGGTCGAGGCAAGTTGGGATGACGCGCTCCAGGCGGTTGCGCAACGCATCAAGGCCGCTGGCAACACGCTAGGCGTGTTGGTCTCGCCGCGCGTGACCAACGAAGCGGCTAAGCTGTGCGCTAAAGTCTTCGGTACGGCGGCCAGAGTTGGATCTATGTCGCCTGTGCCCGAGCACCTGAAGCGGGAGGAGGGCAAGCTGACCGACCTCGATGAGGCCGATTTATTTGTCGTCGTGGGCGCGGACCTGGGTAAGGACCATCAGGTAGCCGGGTTCGCCGTCAAACGTGGCGTCAACAACAAGGGAGCCCGGCTCGTCTTGGTAGGCGAGGGCGAAAACGAGTTCTCGCCTTTGGCAATGGCCGAATTCAAGCCGGCCGAGATAGAACAGGCTATCGTTCTGGCGCAAGGAGCGAGTTCACCGGTGGTCGTCTATGGAGCGAAGGCAGGCAGTGAACTGGTCCTCCTGCGCGAGAAACTGGCGGGCAAGGCCAGGTTCGTTGGGTTAACGCCAGGAGTCAACAGCCGCGGCTTGCAGGCGGGTGGCCTCGACAAACCCGCCAACCTGAGTGGTGTGAAAGTGCTCTACGTGCTGTTGTCTGATGACACGGCGGACGCCAATCTGACGGATGCTGCACAGGGCGCGGATTTCGTTGTGGTGCAAACCGGCTTCGAGACGCCGCTGATGGACAAGGCAGATGTCGTCCTGCCGGCGGCCATTTGGAGCGAGCGGGCCGGCACCATCACCAATACAGAAGGCCGCAAACTGGCCGTTACGGCGGCTTTACCTCCGATAGGCGAGGCCAGACCGGACGACCAGATACTCAAGGAATTGGCTGCCCGGCTTGGTATGTGATCTCGAATAATTTTTGTACAATTGAGAAGTGTGAGGTAGATTACATCTATCTTCTCTAAGTTTGTATACCATTAAAATAGGCAAATCATAACATGGCGCGGGTTGCGTAAAGGCTGCGCCGCGATTTGCAGGAGGGGAATTCATGGCGAAAGTCAAAGTTGCAATGGATTGGTTGGACATCTGCTCGGGCTGTGAAATGTCATTGCTCGACATTGATGAACGCATTGTGGAGTTGGTCAAGCACATCGAGCTCACGTCTTCGCCCATCACTGACCTGAAACACCCGCCGAAGGACGGCGTAGATGTAGGCATCCTGACCGGCGCGGTCGCCAACACGCATCAATTGGAGGTCGCGCTGGAAATGCGCGAGCGCTGCAAGATTCTGATCTCGATGGGCGACTGCGCGGTTTTTGGCGGGATCTCCGCGATGCGCAATTTCTTCGGCGCAGAGGATGTCCTGGAGTTTGCGTACACGAAAACGGCCAGCACCGACAGCAACGGTGCAGTGCCTCGGTCGGACGAACTGGCTAAGCTGCTGCCCAGGGTGATGGCCTTGAACGAGGTGGTTCCGGTGGACATTCACTTGCCGGGCTGTCCACCGCCGGCCGATTCCATTTGGTACGTGTTGACGGAACTGTTGGCCGGGCGCATCCCAGAGTTATCGGGGCCTAATCTCACGTACAATCACTAAAGTCAAGAGCACGGACGGTGAATTGTCGGATAGCGGGGGTTGCGACTATCTTGAAAATCCGCAATCCCGATTCACCAATCCGAAATAACTGAGGAGGTATTTGATGGCGCAAAAAATCACCATTGAGCCTGTGACCCGCATAGAAGGTCACGCTCGAGTTACCGTTCATCTCGACGACAACAATAAGGTGGAACGTGCGTACCTGCATGTGGATCAGTTCCGTGGCTTTGAACGGTTCTCTCAGGGTCGCATGTTCTTTGAGATGCCGGCCATTACCCCGCGCATCTGCGGTATCTGTCCGGTCAGCCACCACCTGGCCTCGGCTAAAGCCTGCGATCGCGTGGCCGGTGTCACGCCGCCTCGCCCGGCTACGTTGCTGAGGTCGTTGATGCACAAGGGACAGTTCGTGCAGTCCCATTCGATGCACTTCTTCCACCTGGCCAGCCCAGATTTGCTGTTCGGCTTCGATGCAGATCCGGCCATTCGCAATGTGGTGGGCATTATTCAGACCAACCCAGACCTGGCGGTCAAGGCGGTCAAATTGCGGAAGTGGGGACAGGAGGTCATCCGCGTCGTCGCTGGCGAGCGAATCCACGCTGCTTTTGCCGTGCCGGGCGGAGTCAACAAGGCTCTCACAGTCAAAGAAAGGGATGCCCTCTTGGCGCCGGTTGATGAGATGATCGGCTACATGCAGGAAGGCCTGGCCATTGGCAAGGCCTGGCTGGAGAAAAACATGGAACTTGTCCAACGGTTCGGCAACTTCAAGACCGGCTACATGGGTATGGTTGACCCCAAAGATGGCAGCTTGAGATTGTACGACGGCGAACTGCGCCTGATTGACAAGAATGGCAGGCTGCTCGAGCAGTTCGACCCAACCACCTACCTGAACTATATTGCCGAGCATACCGAAGATTGGTCTTACCTCAAGTTCCCGTACTACAAGAAGCTGGGGTGGCCTGAAGGGGTGTACCGGGTCGCGCCGTTGGGCCGCTTGAATGTGGCCGACCGCATCAGTACGCCGATCGCCAACGAGGAGTTCAAGAAGTTCAAGGCGTTAGCCGAAGGGCCGGTCGAGCCGACGCTGTTTATGCACTACGCCCGCCTGATCGAAGACATTTACGCGGCTGAGCGCATCCGGGAGTTGCTGGAAGACCCAGACATTACTTCTAAGGACATCCGCAGCGGACCGGGCCAGATCACTGGCGAGGGCGTGGGCGTGATCGAAGCCCCACGTGGCACACTCATCCATCACTACTGGACGGACGAGACCGGCAAGATCACCAACGTCAACCTGATCGTCGCTACCGGCCACAACAACTATGCTATGAGCACGGCAGTGGACATGGTCGCCAAAGAGTTCATTGATGGCAATAATGTAACCGAGGGCATGTTGAACCGCGTTGAGGCCGCCATCCGGGCCTACGACCCTTGCCTCTCCTGTTCGACCCATGCGGTAGGGCAGATGCCCCTCATCGTCGAGATCAAGAACTCTGCCGGGGAGACCGTTGAGATTTTGAAGCGGGACTGAAGCGATGACGCGCTTTGCCGCGTCGCCGCAAAGTGTGATGCTTGACAGAGATATGTTTTTATGGAGTGGACGCATAGGGGCAAGGTCTCGCTTTGCCCCTATGTCTACGTCTGGCGACTAACCGCACATGGACGAATGCTCAGACAAGAAGCGGTTGCACACGTTGGTTTTGGGTTATGGCAATGTAGACCGTGGCGATGATGGGTTGGGCTATCACGTGGTCAACGAGATCGCCCACCGCCTGGCTCATGTTGAACTGGAACCTTATGGCGATGCGCCCACGATGGTCACCGATGGCATAGGGCTTCTGTTCCAAAGGCAGCTTATGCCGGAGATGGCCGAGCTATTGGCGCAGTTCGAGCGGGTTGTATTCGTAGATGCCCATACCGGGGCATTTGCAGAGGAACTGCGGGCCGTCCGGGTCGAACCCGGCTATGCTCCCCAGGCGTTGACCCATCACCTCTCGCCCGAAACGCTATTATATCTGACAAAAGCAATGTATGGCTGTTGCCCATCTGCTTACCTGTACTCTGCTCGTGGGTATGAGTTTGACTTCTGTACTCAGTTGTCCGAACGGACGGCCACCCTTGCTGAACGGGTCGTCGCTGATATTCTGGACATGATTGTTTGATTTTGCGGTGAACTGAAAGGAGCGGGATAAATGCATCCACAGTTAGAAGCCCTTTTTTCAAATTTCAAAGGAAGCCGGATGGAGCTGATTCAAATCCTTCAAGACATCCAAGGTACGTTCGGTTATCTGCCAGAAGAAGCCCTGCTTGAAACGGCCCGTTTCACCGGCGTACCGTCCAGTCAGGTGTTTGGTACAGCATCTTTCTACAGCCAATTCCGTTTTTCGCCCAGAGGCCGCCGAGAAGTCATGGTCTGTCGGGGGACGGCCTGCCATGTCCGTGGTGCGCCGCGGATACTGGAAGAGGTGGAAAGCGTTCTGGGAATTAAAGAGGGCGAAACAACGCCCGATTTGGAATACACATTGCAGACGGTTGCCTGCATTGGATGCTGTAGCCTCGCTCCGTGCATGATGGTAGACGGCGAGGTTCAGGCTTCGTTGACCCCCAAGAAAGTTCAGGAAATCTTTAAGAAATAGGGCCAGATGTTCACCGTCACTCGGCAACAGGTGCGTAAGCCCTGAAGGGAGAAAGGAATGTCCAAAATGTCTTATGAAGAGATGTGTGAGCAGGCGAAGAGAGACTGGCAGCAGCTTTGGCGTGGCGCAGGCTCGCTTATCACGGTGGGGACAGCTACCTGCGGTCGGTCTGCAGGCGGCCTGCAGGTCTTGCGCCAGCTTCGCGAAGACCTGGCAATAAACAATGTGGATGCTCAAGTGATTGAGGTGGGATGTATCGGGCTGTGCTATGCCGAGCCTCTGGTCACCATCACCAAAAGGGACCGACCCGGCATTTGCTACGGTCGTGTAACTCCTGAGAAAGTATCTGATCTGGTTGACGGCTATCTGATACATAATGACCCCCTGCCTGAACTGGCATTGGGAACACTGGGTGAAGGGCAAGTGGAAGGGATCCCCGTCCTGTCTGAGACGCCCGTGCTGAGCCCCCAGGTGAGACGAGTGCTGCGTCGTTGTGGGCTGATCGACCCAACGCGAATTGAACATTACCTGGCGACCGATGGGTACAGCGGGCTGATGCGCGCCTTGACCCAGAGCCGTGAACAAATTGTGGCGGAGATCAAAGCAGCGGGCTTAAGAGGACGTGGCGGCGCAGGATTCCCTACATACCTGAAATGGCAGTTTTGTATTGACTCGCCGGGAGACGAAAAATTCATCATTTGCAATGCCGATGAAGGCGACCCTGGCGCTTTCATGAACAGGTCATTGCTTGAGGGTGATCCGCATTCTGTGCTCGAAGGGATGCTGATAGCCGGTTACACGATTGGTGCACGCACTGGCTATATCTACTGCCGTGCGGAGTATCCTCTCGCTCTGGAGAGACTGCGGATAGCCATCAATCAGGCGGAGCAAGCCGGCTTTCTTGGCGCGAACATTCAAGGGAGCGGTTTTGATTTTCATATTGAGATTAAGCAAGGCGCTGGGGCATTCGTATGCGGAGAGGAGACGGCTCTGATCGCTTCTATCGAAGGCAGACGAGGAATGCCCTCGCCGAGGCCGCCGTTCCCCGCCGTTTCGGGGCTGTTGAAAAAACCAACTGTGATCAATAATGTCGAGACGCTGGCGAACGTATCCATGATCTTGCAGCGTGGCGCGTCCTGGTTTGCCGAAGTGGGCACGGAAAAGAGCAAGGGGACGAAAACCTTCGCGCTGGTGGGCAAGATCAAACGCTCCGGCCTGATCGAAGTGCCGTTGGGCATTACCTTGCGGCAGGTCATTTTCGAGATTGGGGATGGCATCCTGGGCGACCGGGCGTTTAAGGCAGTACAGACCGGTGGCCCTTCCGGCGGCTGTCTGCCGGCCAGCTTGCTGGACAATCCGGTGGATTACGAATCGCTCACCGCCGCCGGTTCGATCATGGGCTCGGGTGGCATGGTCGTGATGGATGAAAATACCTGCATGGTAGATGTCGCCCGCTATTTTCTCGATTTCACCCAGAAGGAATCTTGTGGCAAGTGTGTGCCCTGTCGGCTGGGCACCAAACAGATGCTGGACATCCTGACCGACATCACCAGGGGGCACGGCCGTCCCGGCGACATCGAACTGCTGCAAGAGCTGGCCATCGCCGTCAAGCAAGGGTCGCTGTGTGGACTGGGGCAGACGGCCCCCAATCCGGTGCTCACCACGATACGATATTTCCGCCATGAATACGAAGCGCACATTCAGGAGCATCGCTGTCCGGCGCTGGTCTGTAAGCGGTTGATCCGGTACCAGATCAATCCGGAGAAGTGTGTCGCCTGTGGGTTGTGTCGAAAAGCATGTCCCACCGAGGCGATATGGGGCGAGAAGAAGACGCCCCATGTCATCGATCAGAGTAAGTGTATCAAGTGCGGCGTGTGCCTGGAAACCTGTCCGCCGAAATTCAGCGCGGTGGAAAAAGTATCTGAGCCGTCGCCCGGAGATATCGCTGTTGAAACCGCAACAGAACACGAGGTGGCCTGATGGACAAAGTATCGCTCACCATTGATGGTTTGCCAATCACTGTGGATAAAGGGAAGACCGTTCTGGAGGCGGCCCTCGAAAACGGTATCTATATCCCTCATCTCTGTTTTCACCCTGACTTGAGCTCCGTAGGTGCATGTCGGCTGTGCATGGTTGACATCAAGGGCAGACGGCCCACAGTGGCCTGTAAGACGCCTGTGGAGCCGGGCATGGTCGTGACGACCGACAACGCGGAGCTCAGGCTGATCCGTCAAGTGGCCGCTGAGTTGCTCATCGCCAACCACGACGCCGATTGCCTGGCCTGCCCCAAAGACTCCAATTGCAAATTGCAGGAAGTCGCCCACTACGTCGGTGTGACCGAAGAACGTCTAGCCAGACTGAGGCGAGGCAACAGGTCGCGGCCGCTGGATACCTCCAATCCCTTTTTTGTCCGCAATCCGAATCGCTGCATTTACTGCGGCATCTGCATCCGGACCTGTGAGGAAATCAACGGCGTTGCCGCGATTGATTTTGCCTTTCGGGGCTATGACCTGGCTATCAGCACGTTTGGCGACAAGCCAATTCGTGAATCGAGCTGTGAGTCTTGCGGCGAGTGTGTCGTGAGATGCCCAACCGGCGCGCTGGTTCCCATTCACACCCAGAAGCCGGCGCGTGAAGTCAAGACCGTATGCAACTACTGCGGCGTCGGATGCTCTCTCTTCCTTGGTGTGCGGGGGAATGAAATCGTCAATGTAGACGGCGACCCGAACGCGCCGGCCAATCACGGTCGCCTGTGCGTGAAGGGCCGTTATGGCTGGGAGTTCGTAGGGCATCCGGAGCGACTCAAAAAGCCGCTGGTCAGGAAAGATGGCGAATTGATGGAAGTGGAATGGGACGAGGCCCTCGATTTGGTGGCCGCCAAATTTGCCGAAATCAAGGCAAGGTATGGCGGACAGTCTATGGCCGTCCTGGCCTCCGCCAAATGCACCAATGAAGAGAACTATGTTATTCAGAAATTTGCCAGGGCAGTGCTCGGCACGAACAATGTCGATCACTGCGCCCGACTTTGCCACAGCTCTTCTGTCTCTGGACTGGGCGTGGCCTTTGGGTCGGGTGCCATGACCAATTCGTTCGACGATATTGTTGAAAACGCACAGGCCTACTTCATCATCGGCTCGAACACGACCGAGAACCACCCGGTTCTGGGCATGAGGATCAGGCAGGCGGTCAGGCAGCGGGGCGTGCCGCTCATCGTCTGTGACCCACGCCTTATCCCGATTGCTGACTTGGCGACGCTGCACATTCGACAGCGGCCTGGCACAGACATCGCTTTGTTGAACGGCATCATGCACGTGCTGATTGCCGAAGACCTTTACGACCACGATTTTGTAGCCAATCGCACCGAAGGATTCGATGCGCTGAAGGCCTGTGTAGCGGCCTATCCGCCGGAACGCGCGGCGGACATCTGCGGCGTAGATGCAGATGACATTCGGTCTGCCGCGCGTCTGCTGGCCGCGCACCGCCCGGCTGCGCTGCTGTATGCGATGGGCATCACCCAACATTCAACCGGGCACGACAACGTGCTGTCGTGCGCCAACCTGCAGATGCTGCTGGGTAACATGGGTGTGCCAGGCGGTGGAGTGAACCCGCTGCGCGGGCAGGCCAATGTGCAGGGGTCTTGCGACATGGGCGGCCTGCCCGACTTCTATCCGGGGTATCAAAAGGTCAACGTCGAGGCCAACCGCCTGAAGTTCGAGAACGCCTGGGGGGTCAACCTGCCCTCCGATGCCGGCCTGACTGTGGTCGAAATCGTCAATGGCGTAGAGGCTGGCAGGATTCGCAGTCTGTATATCGTCGGCGAAAATTCGCTGCTCTCCGATCCAGACGTCAATCATGTGCGCCGATGCCTGGAGAAGGTCGACTTCCTGGTCGTCCAGGACGTATTTCTCACCGAGACGGCTCAATTGGCCGATGTCGTGCTGCCGGCGGCGGTGTCCGCCGAGAAGAACGGGACCTTTACCAACAGCGAGCGGCGAGTGCAGCGGGTACGTCCCGCCGTGCAGCCGCCAGGTGAAGCCCGGCAGGACTGGATAACGGTGGGCGAAATTGCCCGCCGCATGGGATACGCGGGCCTGACCTACGATAACCCACAGGCAATCTTCAACGAGATGGCCTCGTTGACGCCCATCTATGCTGGCTTGAGCTGGGAGCGCCTCGAGCAGAGGGGCATTCAGTGGCCGTGTCCGTCCGCTGACCATCCAGGCACGCCCATCTTGCATGTGGGGAAATTCAGCCGCGGCCTGGGGTTGTTCAGCGCGGTGGAGTGGCAGCCCGCAGCGGAAGAACCCGACCGCGAGTATCCCTTTGTGTTCACTACCGGGCGCGTGCTGTACCACTACCACACCGGCACACTCACGCGGCGGTCCAAGGGCCTGAACACGCTCTACCCGGAACCGTTGGCTGAAATCAACCCGGAGGATGCGGAAAAGCTGGGTATCCGCAACGGCGACAGAATCCGTATCGCATCGCGGCGGGGAGAAGTGATCGCCAAGGCCAGGGTCGCGCCGGTGACAGACCAAGGGGTCGTTTTCATGGCGTTCCACTTTGCAGAAGCTGCGGCGAACAAGCTGACCAACGCCGCCCTCGACCCGACGGCCAAGATACCGGAGTTCAAGGTCTGCGCTGTCAAGGTGGAGCCGGTGCCGTAGGGATGCGACATGTCGCGCCACCGCCGGAGGGCTGAAGCGTGCACGAACTGGCTGTCACCCAACACGTCCTCGACGTGGTTCTGCGCCACGCCGGAGCCAGTGCAGCAAGTCGGGTAACCCGCGTCGAGCTGGTCATTGGCGATATGACCAGCTTCGTGGACGACTCGATTGAGTTTTGCTTCGACGCTTTGAGCGCGGGCACCATCGCCGAGGGCGCGGAGCTGGTCTTTCGGCGTGTGCCCGTGAAAATCCGCTGCCGCGAATGTGGCGCGGAATTCGTGCCAGCCAGCGCAGACTGGACCTGCCCTGTCTGCGGCGCGTATGCCGGCGAGGTCATCGCTGGCCAGGAGCTTTACGTGGATAGTATAGAAATAGAGTGAGAGGTATTTCGGACTGCCGACCTGCCAGATTCCGCAATCCGAAATGCCTTCTGGAGAAATATTATGCCCAATCAGATTAGAGTAATACAAAATGTTTTGAGCGCGAACGATGCAATCGCTGCGCGAAACAAAGAACTGCTCGATGCCCACAATATCCTGACCTTGAACCTCATGGCTTCGCCAGGCGCGGGCAAGACCAGCCTGGTGATGAGCACCATTCGCAAACTGCAAGGCCAGTTGCGCTGTGGCGTCATCGAAGGGGATGTCGCATCGTCGGTAGATGCGGAGAAGGTGGCGACTTTGGGCGTGCCGGTGGTTCAAATCAACACGGGCGGCGGCTGCCATCTCGAAGCCCGTCAGGTGCAATATGCGCTGGCTGATTTGCCGCTGGGCGAAATTGACCTGCTGATGATCGAGAACGTTGGCAACCTGATTTGCCCCACGGCATTTTTGTTGGGCGAAGCCCTGCGGATAGCGGTGGCCAGTGTGCCGGAGGGCGATGACAAACCGCTGAAATACCCGGCGCTTTTCCATCAGGCGCACGCCATAGCCTTGAACAAAATAGACCTGGCGCCTTATATTGACTTTAACCTGTCAGCCTTTCGCGAGCGCGTCGCCGGCCTTAACCCAAACGCTCCAATCTTTGAAGTGTCATGTACGACGGGTGAGGGCCTCGATGCCTGGGCCGACTGGCTGCGCGAGATGTATCGCCAACGTCGCAGCAACGGGCAGGACAGGGCGACAGGCCAGTGAAGCTGGAGGCTTCAAACCTGCGTCAGGCTGAAGCAAGGAAGCGGATTCGGGTGCAAGGCGTCGTGCAAGGGGTGGGCTTCCGCCCCTTCGTCTATCGCCTGGCGCACGGCTGGGGACTGACCGGCTGGGTGCTGAATCACTCTGGCGGGGTGGATATCGAGGTTGAGGGCCCATCCGTCGCCCTGGAAGGTTTCACGAAGGACTTGTGCCTGAAAGCCCCGCCGGTAGCCCACATCGAACGGATTCAGGTGGAAGATGTGCCTGTAGAAGGGTCTGAGGCCTTTGAGATCCGCCATAGCCGGTTCGCTGAGGGCGAATATCCCCTCGTTTCTCCGGACATCGCCACCTGCCCGGATTGCCTCCGCGAGCTATTCGACCCGGCGGACAGACGCTATCTCTATCACTTTATTAACTGCACTAACTGCGGCCCGCGCTTCACTATCATTGAAAGCATGCCCTACGACCGGCCGCGCACTACCATGCGCGACTTCCGCATGTGTCCGCAGTGCCAAAGGGAGTACGACGACCCACTGGACCGCCGTTTTCACGCCCAGCCGAACGCCTGCCCACTCTGCGGCCCGCATCTGCGA
>DAOTYC010000251.1:0-7784 GCA_034435095.1 Anaerolineae bacterium
CAACCGCTCGCCGTTAAAGGAGAAGAACGCGCCCCGCTTCTCCACAATTTCCATAACTGTCGCCAGGTCGAGGATGTCGCCTTCTTTGGAGATGCCTTCGTTGTACATGATGTCAAATTCGGCTTCGCGGAAGGGCGGTGCGACCTTGTTCTTCTTCACCTTGACGCGCACGCGGTTGCCCACCACTTCGCCGCCTTGCTTGAGAGCCTGGATGGAGCGAATGTCCAGGCGGACGGAAGCGTAGAACTTCAGCGCCATGCCGCCGGAAGTCGTCTCCGGGTTGCCGAACATCACGCCGATCTTCTGGCGCAACTGATTGGTGAAAATCATCGCCGTACGCGACTGCTGAATGGCGCCGGCCAGCTTGCGCAGCGCCTGGCTCATCAGGCGGGCCTGCAATCCGACATGGGCGTCGCCCATTTCCCCTTCGATTTCAGCGCGCGGGACCAGGGCGGCCACCGAATCAATGACCACCACATCTACGGCGGAGCTGCGGACCAGTGCCTCGGCGATCTCGAGGGCCTGCTCACCGGTATCCGGCTGCGACACATACAAGTTGTCTATGTCTACCCCACAGCGGGCTGCGTATTTCGGGTCGAGGGCGTGTTCCACATCTATATACGCTGCCACGCCGCCCATTTTCTGCGCCTCGGCGACCACGTGCTGGCAGATGGTCGTCTTGCCCGACGATTCAGGTCCGAAAATCTCCGTCACCCGGCCACGCGGAATGCCGCCTACGCCCAATGCCCGGTCCAGGGAAATCGAGCCCGTGGGGATGACTTCAACGTGCAGGTGAGCTGCTTCTCCCAATCGCATGATTGAGCCTTCGCCGAACCGCTTCCGAATCCCCGCCACCGTATGGTCCAACGCCCTCAAACGCGCCTCATCTACCATGACATAATTCCCTCCTCTGGCCTCAACACAGGACAATGTTCCTTTTCATTCACCATGATAGCACATTTGTTCTAACCTGTCAAATCTCACATCTCGCGCACCGTCACTTGCAGCTCCAGCGGCGCGCTCTTCTCGAAGGTGAGCTTGACCTTGAATGTGTCGCCGGGTTTGAGGTCACGTTTGAGGCCCAGCAGCATGATGTGGTAATCGCCAGGTTTGAGCGTCACCGCACCCCTGGCCGGAATCTCGATGGCCGTCACCGGCGACATCTTCATCACGCCGTCCTGCATGGTGGTCTGATGCAGTTCCACTACTGCGGCGACATCCGACTCGGCGCGGATCAGCCTGTCAGACTGGCTGCCGTCGTTCACCAGCCGCATGAACACAGCGCCGGTCGCGCCAGTGGCAGGACTGTCGTCCATGTGCGCCATGCCGCTCCCATGCCCACCGCCGACCGCGCTGGGTTGGTCATCCATCATCTCCTCGCCGCTTTGCTCGTGCGCAGCCATGGCCGGCATGGCCATTGACGGCCGGGCCCAGACATCTTCGGCCTTGATGCGCGGCGCCGTAGGCCCACACGCCGCGGCCAGAATGCCTGCCAGAAGTACCAGAACGACAACCGCCGACAACCTATTTCTTGATTTCATTTCGCGTCCTCCTTGTGCAAACCGAACACTTTACGCCACAAATTGTACTACAGACATGAATGAGCAGCAAAGCGCGTCCTAGCGGCCTCTCTGCTCGCCGCGCGAAACCAGCCACAGCGCCAGGAGGCCAGCGGCCAGGCCGACCGCCGTGTGCATCAGTCGGGTGCTGCGCCGGATGTCCGACGGGGCGGGCAGGCGCAGGCCTTCTCCAAGCCGATAATGCCCTACCTTCTCCAGTTGAACGCCCAGCGCGCCAGCGGCCGCGCTCATGGGATGGCCGGCGTTGGGGCTGGCCGTCTGGCCCGCATCGCGCCGCCAGATGCGCGCCGCGCGTCGCCCGTCCTCGCCGATCAGGAATGCGGCAACGCAGATCACGGCCGCGCTGAGGCGCGCCGGCAGCCAGTTGAGCGCATCGTCCAGCCGCGCCGGAACTTTGCCCAGCCATTCCCGCTCCGCGTCGCGGTAGCCCAACATCGCGTCGGCGGTGTTGACGAAACGGTAGGCCAGGGCAGCCGGCAAGCCACCAACCGCGTAGAACAACAGCGGGGCCACCGCGCTGTCGGAGGTGTTCTCCGCTACCGACTCAATGGCCGCCGCCGCGACCTGCTCCTCGCTCAAATTCGTCGTATCCCGGCTCACCAGGTGCCAGGCGACCAATCGGCGCGCCGCCGGCAGGTCGTGGGCCTCCAACGCCGCGCCAACTTCGTGCGCCGCATCGGATAGCCTGCTCACCGACAGGGTTGTCTTGAGTGCAACCGCCTCGGCTGCCAGGCCAAGCGGTCGGGGCAGCCGTCGCATGGCCCGCTCCAGCAAAGAACCCAGTGCCAGGACCATCCCCGCGCCACCGACCGAAATGAGCGCGCCGTAGGCCAACTGCGCGCGTCGGTCCCCGCGCGGAGCATAACGGCGGGCCAGTTCGATGAGGCGGCCCATCCCGACCACCGGATGGCAACAAGTTGGCAACTCACCGAGCAACCAATCAATGAGCAAAGCGAACAACATCGTCTCGGCCCTTCCGCCCTTCATAGCCTGCCTCCCTGAACAACTCTGGGACCTCCATCCACCAGCCGGTGGACGGACACGCCGATGTCGCGCGGCAACGAACGTCGCACAAAACGGGCCGCCGCCTCAACGTCGGCATGATCAGGGGACAACAGCAGCCCGAAAATCGTGCCGCTGTGTGCACGACACACGCCCAGCGCACCTACTTGCTGCCCCAGGCTCAGAACGCGGGCCAGGAGCGAGCTGGAGAGAATGGCCTGGTGGCATTTCGCGCTTAGGGTGGCTGCCTGGCCGACCGCCGCCCAGTCTCCCCGCTGCAACCCGTCCGCCAGCATCTCGAAAGCCTCGCGGTGTTGCGCGGCCAGGCGACGCAGAGCCGGCCGGTGATCGGCGCGGTTGAACCTCAACGTGTCGACCTGGCCGCCCGGGTCAATGACGATCAGGGCCAGGGCGGGCGCCGGGCCGAGCAGCCGATAGAAGCTGCCGGCGCGATGGTCGAACAGCGCCAGCCCCTCGAACACGGTGCTGTCGGAGGGCTCGACGCCAACAGCCAGATGGGCCGCCTCTGGGCCGGTCAGCGGCCGGCCACACGCCTCGCCCAGCGCGTAGAGGGCCGCCCCCACATCGGCCGTGCTCGATGCATAGCCACGCCCGCGCGGCAGGGAAGAGACAAGCTTCAGCCTGCCGCCCGACACAGCGTTGCTATGGTCGCTGCGCCCCAGATATTCCAGGCCGGCGCGGAGGGCTGCCGCCGCTTTCGGCGCATCATCAGGCGTCTGCCAGCCGGCCTGGGTGCCCAGCGTGAGTTCGGCCATGCTGTAGAAGTCAATCGGACACGAAACGAGACAGGGGATGCCGTCCAGCGAGCCCTGCACCAGCTCACCGCACGTGCCTGGCAGGGCGACCCGCACTGTGACCTGCGGCGTTGGGTCAATCGCCTGGACGGCGAGGGCCAAGTCGTCGCTTTGCGGCATGTCTACCGTCCTCCGAGAGCGGCGGCCACGAAGCGCGTCGCCAGCTCCGGCTTGTGCCAAAAGTGGAGATGTACATACGAAGCCCACAGGTGATCAAGACGCGCCCCTTCGGCTTGGGGGGTCTCACCGCCATTTCTTGGCCTTATCCAATACGCCGGTGGCAGGTCAGCCGGGCGGGCCTCCCACAGCGAGAAATGGAATTCATGGCCGCGCACCGTCTCGCCGCGCGCCAAGAGCCACGAATCGCCAGCGGCTTCAGCCAGGCGATAGCCCAGCGTCAATCGGCCAGACATCCTGGAGCGCCCTGGCAGCAGGCCAATCATCTCATGTTCCCGTCCTTCCAGGTCTACCAGAATCTCGGTGAGGTACATCAGCCCCCCACATTCGGCGTAAATCGGCAGGCCCCGTGCATAGGCGCGGCGAATGGACTCGCGCATAGCGACATTGGCCGCGAGCGGCCCGGCATACAGTTCGGGGAAGCCGCCGCTGAGCAACACGCCGCCTGTTCCGGGCGGCAGTTCAGCGTCGTGCAGGGGACTGAAATAAGCCAGCCTGGCTCCGGCAGCTTCGAGCAAATCCAGGTTATCCGGATAAGTGAAGCTGAAGGCCTCATCCCGCGCCACGGCAATCACCGGCGGCGGGTGCTTTCCCGCAAGCGATGAAACAGGCGCGCGACCCCGCTCCACTGACTCCGAACAAAAGGACGCTGCGGCAGATTGCCAGCCGGCCAGTTCCAGCAATCGCTCGATGTCCAGATGACGCTCCACGCGCGCCGCGGCTGCTTCAATGAAATCAGCCCAGCGGCCCGGCTCCGCAGTTGGCACCAGCCCCAGGTGTCGTTCTGGGATATTCAGTGAACCGTCCCGCGGCAGCCAGCCCAGCACAGGCAGGCCAGCAGCCCGCTCGATAGCCGCCGCCACGCCTTTGCCGTGGCTCTCGCTGCCCACCCGATTGGCGATGAAGCCAACCAGAGGGAGATCCGGGTCGAACCGGCGATACCCCAGGGCCACTGCGCCCGCGCTGCGGGCCATGCTGCGGCAGTCCAACACCAGCACCACCGGCGACGCCAACAGCTTGGCGACTTCAGCGGTGCTGCCGGCCTCGGAGTCATACTCCGCGCCATCGTAGAGGCCCATCACCCCTTCGATCAGCGCCAGGTCGCTGTCCTGCGTCGCGTGGGAGAACAACGCCTGCACCTGCTCCGACGACAGCATCCAGGTATCCAGATTGCGGCACGGGCGGCCGGCGGACAAGGCGTGATAGGTGGGGTCAATGTAATCCGGTCCGACCTTGAAAGGCTGGACCACCAGCCCGCGTCGGCGCAACGCGGCGATGAGCCCTGCCGTCAGAGTGGTCTTGCCCACCCCGCTGTGCGTCCCAGCGATGACCAGGCGTGGCTTCATGGCTAACCCTTAGAACTCGATGCCGGCCTGGGCCAGGATGCCTTCGTCAAAGGGGTGTTTCACTTTTTTCATCTCGGTCACCAGGTCAGCATATTCGACTAACTGGCGCGGGGCGTCGCGCCCGGTGATGATCAGGTGCATCTCTGGCGGCTTGTGGGCCTGAAGCCAGCTCAGCACCTCGTCTAAATTGAGCCAACCGTATTTGAGTGCAAAGGTGAATTCGTCCAGTACGATGAGGTCATACTCACCGCTGGCGATTTTCTGCTGGGCGAAGGCCCAGGCTTCCCTGGCTTTAGCGGCTGTCTCGTCAATGTCTTTGGACTGCCAGGTAAAACCATCGCCCATCTGATACCACTCGATGCCCAGCTTATGGGCCGCCTGTGACTCGCCCCAGCCGCCGCTTTTGCTCTTGATGAACTGGATGACGCAACAGCGCATCCCCTGTCCCCACGCGCGAAGAAGAGTCCCCAGCGCCGCCGTGGTCTTGCCCTTGCCGTCGCCGGTATTCACGATCACCAGGCCCAGTCGCGGCTGGCGGCCCGGGCGTTTGATTCCTTCTCGTATTTCGGTCACTGTCCATACCCTTCTATAAGCTGACGGCTGTCCACTCACCAGCCCTCGACCAAACGTGCTCCAGGCCGGTCTCGTGCAGGAGCGCAGCGTCCGACAGGAGCGTCGCCGGCGAGCCGGCAAACAAGGTCCGTCCAGCGGCCATGACGATGACATACGTGGCCCAGCTTTCGACCACTGTCAGGTCGTGAGTAGCCAGCATGAGCGTCTTGCCGTGGCGATGTAGCCGCTCGAAAATGGCGATGATGTGCAGGCGCACCCAGGGGTCGAGTGTAGACATCAGCTCATCCACAATGATCACATCGGGGTCCATGGCCAACACTCCGGCCAGGGCCACCCGCGCCTTCTCGCCGCCGCTCAATGCATGAGTGGGACGGTCCAACAGGCCAGTCACGTCGCAAAATTCGGCAGCCTGCTCCACCCGGCGTCGCGCTTCGCTGTCTTTCAGCCCCAGGTTGAGCGGGCCGAAGCTAATGTCCTGTGCCACACTGGCGCTGAAGAGCTGGTCGTCGGGGTTCTGAAAACATATCCCCACATGACGGCGCAGCGTCTGCAAGCCAGCCCGGCTATAGTCAAGTGGCTTACCATCGTAGAAGACTGCGCCAGCCTGAGGGCGGTACAGACCGTTGCAGTGCAGGAAAAAGGTTGACTTGCCCGAACCATTGCGGCCGATGACCGCTATCTTCTCGCCGGCCGGCACCTGTACCGAAAAGCCCTGCAGGGCAAACCGTGGTTGCCCTGGATAGCGATAGTACACGTCCACAAACTCAATGATCGGCTTCATAGCGCGCTCCAGACCACCAGCAAGCCGACGATCACCAGGAAACCGCACCACAGTAGCGCATCGTCGCGCTGATAGGCTGCCGGCAACACGCGCAGCTCGCCCTGATAGGCCCGCGAGTCCAGCGCCGTCTGCAATCGTTCGCTGCGCTGATAGGCGTCTATGAACAGCCGCGCGGCCAGTTGGCCCGCGCTAGCCAATGCGCGCCGCCAGGAACGGTAACCAAGCCGGCTGTTCTGGGCCACGTACATCCGGTCCAGGCTGTCCATCAGGATAAAAATGAACCGGTAGGTCAGGGCCATCACGTCAATGAGCGCCGCCGGCAGGCCCAACCGGCGAAACAGGTCAATCAAATCTACCAGTGGGGTGGTCATCGCCAGGAAATTCATCGCCGCCGCGCCGCCCAGGGCGCGCGTCACCAGGCGGGCCGCCAGTGACAGGCTCTCCGGGCCGCTGGAGAGCCACACCGGGCCGAGGCGCAAGGCGTAGCGCCCGGCATCGCCCGGCGCGCCGAAGCCGATGCTGACGGCCACCCCCGCTGTGACCAGGGTCAGGAAGAATGCCTCCGCGAACAGCATTTGCCCAAAGGTGCGGCCCGGCAGACCAGCCACACCGACGGCCAGCAGCCACATGCCGGCCGCCGCCGCCAGGCCAACCAACGGCTCGTTCAATACCAGGCACAACAGCAACACTGCCACGGACAAAGCGGCTTTGTAGGCCGGGTCCACCTGGCGTATGCGGTTCGAATAGGCGTAACGGTCAATGACCTGCAATGGCCTGTCCTCCGGCTGCTGACCTCTAGTGCTGCTGCCGCGCAGTGCGCTCGCCGCGCTTCAACCCGAAGTAGAAGCCGATCAGTCCCGCGCCCAGCGCCGCTTGCAGGGCAAAGAGCAGACTCTCGGTCTCGCCGCCCGGCGGCGTCCAGATCGGCGAGAACCACGGCTGAGCATCGGGCTGCACCTCGGCGATGGCCTCTTCCGCTGCGCCATCCGCGCCGCCGAATTCAGAGCCAGGGTGAAGGTAAAACGGCAGCGCGGCCAGCAGCACCACGATCGCCAGCAACAGCCAGATGGGTGTTTTGCCGCTTTCGTCGCACACTATCCTGCTGTTCTTCATTTCACGCCTCCACCCCTAATGTTTGCAGTTCGGCTGCGGCGTTGGTGCGCAGCGCTTCAAAGACCACCACGGTCAACAGCCCCTCGCTGATTGCCAGCGGGACCTGAGTGACGGCAAAGATGCTGCCGAACTTGAGGAAGGACGCCAGGAAACCGCCTACCGCATCGGGGTAAGCCAGGGCCAATTGTACCGAAGTGATCAGGTAGGTCACCCAATCGGCGAACGCAGCCGCCAGAAAAACGGTCACGCCCAGGGGTAGAGCGCGATGCAGCCCCCGCCACAGGGCATAGGCGACCAATGGCCCGGCCACTGCCATACTGAAGGCATTGGCCCCC
Source organism: Anaerolineae bacterium (assembly GCA_034435095.1). Classification (GTDB taxonomy): domain Bacteria; phylum Chloroflexota; class Anaerolineae; order DAOTYC01; family DAOTYC01; genus DAOTYC01. The sequence continues at coordinate 7,723 of DAOTYC010000251.1, forward strand.
AATGTGGTCAGGCCGCCGTGGGCCAACAGCAGGGCCTGAAACAACAGCACCACCGAGCCCTG